>CANGPO010000020.1 GCA_947455705.1 Actinomycetota bacterium
GGAGCCAACGCACGCAGCGTCCACGTGCCGGGGGCCGCGAAGAAGCGGTAGTTGCCCGTAGCGCTCGTTGGGACTTCAGCGGTGAATTCACCTGACCCATCGAGGAGGCGAACGTACGCGCCACCTACGGGCTCACCACCACGGGTGACAGTTCCCTGAATGATCGTTTCCTTAGCCACGTCAACTCCCTCGAGCGATAAGCCACCTACCGTTGCTGCACACATTACGCGGCGCCGCCCTCGGCGGATCCAGCCGCGTCACCAAGCTGAACCGGAACGCCGACGAGTGAGCCATACTCAGTCCACGAGCCGTCGTAGTTGCGAACACTTGACTGGCCGAGAAGCTCGTGGAGCACGAACCACGTGTGGGCCGAGCGCTCGCCGATGCGGCAGTACGCGATCGTGTCCTTGCTCAAATCCACACCAGCACCCGTGTACAGCGCGGTGAGCTCGTCGTCAGACTTGAACGTACCGTCGTCGTTGGCTGCCTTACTCCACGGGACGCTCGCCGCCGTTGGAATGTGGCCGGGACGCTGCGACTGCTCCTGCGGAAGGTGCGCCGGAGCAAGCAGGCGACCTGCGTACTCATCTGGCGACCGTACGTCCACGAGGTTGACCGATCCGATGCCGTTGATGACGTCGTCACGGAACGCGCGAATACTGGTGTCCTGCGCCTGCGCGGTGTACGTCGTGGCTGGACGAGTCGTCACATCGGCAACGAGTTCACGACCATCAAGCTCCCACTTCTTGCGTCCGCCATCGAGCAGACGAACGTCGTTGTGGCCGTAAAGCTTGAAGTACCAGTACGCGTATGACGCGAACCAGTTGTTGTTGCCGCCGTAGAGGACGACCGTGTCATCGTTGGCAACGCCCTTCGCAGACAGCAAGGCCTCAAACTGGGCCTGATTTACGAAATCGCGACGAACTGGATCCTGTAGATCCTGACGCCAGTCGATCCGGATGGCGTTCTTGATGTGATTGGTGTCGTAGGCGGCGGTGTCTTCGTCCACCTCAACGAGTACAACCTTGGGATCGTCGATGTGGGCTAGTACCCAGTCGGCGTCGACTAGGACGTCGCTGCGGCTCATGTGATTTCTCCTTGATTAGTTGGTGATGAAAAGTAGGGGGGATGGGACTTACGCGGACGCAGTTGAACGGCCGACGATGCGGCGACCGATCAGGTACATCTCACAACCCAAGCAAAAATTGAAAGCTGCATTGAGGAAGGCCGCTGCCAGAGCAGCACCAACCGCGACATAAGCGACCGTCGTTGCACCGGTCAGGAGCGCAACCAGTCCGACGATGGCGAAGAGCAGACCAACCGTCTGCGCGAACCGCGGTGGTCGAGGGTCTTCAAGATCAGTGGGCTTACCAAGCTTTGGCTGGACGAAACGTCGATAGACCGCTCCGTATGGCTGTGCTGCAAGACCAACGAGCGATCCCAGAGCAAAGACGAGAGTCTGAATGCTCAACAGAACGATCGAGATGGTCGATGGGATCGTGAGCAAAGTTGCTGCCAAAACCAAGGTCGTCAAGATCGCCCCGAAGCGCGGCCCGCGGGCGTCAATGAGTTTGATCGAGGTGTCGGATTGCGGTCGTGAATCAAGGGTTGTCATGGTCGTCTCCTACGTCTGTGCACTGGGAAGGGGTGCTGAGTCCAGACCTTTCACGACGCCACAAGGCGCGCTGGTCTAGTTAGGAGAGTCGACAGCAGCAGGACGAAACGCGGCAGAAATCAACTGCCCGACGCTTAATGAGGTCCACCGACTGCATGCACTGAGAATACCTGTAACCATTGGGTTTACAGCCCTGTGTCCACATTGTGAGACAACTATCTCTACCTGCAAGACGTTCGCAATAACCACTTTTCAGCATCAGCGGTTGGGCCGACTCTCACGTCGATCAGCGTTAGATCAACGTTCCGAGCGCCACAATGACGTCGGCTTTGCGTGGTGCACCTGCAGCGCGTACGCGAACTACCCCAGATGCGTCTAGAACCAACACCGTCGGAGTCCGACGAATATCCAGTCGCCGCACCAGATCCAAGTGCGCTTCCGCGTCGATCTCAATGTGATTCACACCAACGACCATTGCACGCACTTCGTCCAGGACGATCCGCGTACTGCGACATGGCGCACAGAACGCCGAACTGAACTGAACCAAAGTTGCGGCGGTACCGAGTTCGCCACCTAGATCGACCGCGGTCAACCTCTCATCACGATGTGAGGACTCCGGTCCATCCGTCGCACCAACAATCGGAACAGAGCCCTGTACTGCCGCGGGCATTTCGGCCGGGCCAACACCGGAGTCAGGATTCACAGGTCGGAGCATGCCATCAACTCGACGCCGGTAGAGCCCGAACGCAGTGGCAATCACTACGACCGCAATCAACACTAGGAGCCCCCGCATGCTGTGCCTAACCCTCCGCCGTGTCGATCTGTTCCCCGACTGTGGCCTGCGTGCCGGATCTAGCCCATTCACCGATCGCCCAGCTTCCAATGCGATCGGCTAGTTCTGCCGTGGTCGCAGACTCAGCATGCGCGAAGTCGTCGATAACCCACAACGTGGCGCTGTCGCGCACTCCACGTTCAACGGCACCTCGGCGAGCGGCCGCCTCAATTGATTCAGCATGCTCAACCGGGAAGTACGTGTCCTGACTGCCGTGCACGATGAGCAGAGGCGTGGGTGCAATCCGAGCCGCAGCTCCACTGGGATCAAGGGGGTAGGGCAGCTCCCAATCAGTCGGATTGACCCGGGTACCAAATCCATTTCGCAGCAGCGTGCGGCCAACGGGAGAGAAGACAGCGCGATGCAACAGACGCATAGGAGCAGTGCCTTGGTAGAACCAGAATCCCGCCGAAGATACTGAAACCACAATCGCTGGCTTGTATTCGGCAGCCGTCAGCGCAGCATGTCGCAGCACAATTGAGCCACCCATCGAGAAACCCACGGTGATGACAGCTGGCGCACCCAGCCAAAGCGCCCACTCCACCGCAGCATCGAGGTCCTGCAACTCGTCCTTGCCCAGCGTGCATTCCCCCGTGGACTCGGCATGACCGCGGTGGTCTAACGAAATCACCGAACTGTGGGCGGACAATGCCGAGGCGATCCGGCGGTTATCACCAATCGACCAGCTACCGGTGAATCCGTGCGACACGATGAACGTCGGACGGTCGGTGGGCACCCCACCCGTGCGAATCCATGGATCACACACCGCAGAGATTCGAACCCCGTCAGCCGCAAGCAGGGTCTTTCGCAGCCACGGCTCCGGTGCGACAACCTCGTCAGAGGGTCGGCGCGACGGGCGGAGGTCCATGAGGCTATTGTTACTCCTTAAGGATCCGCGGCGATGAGGCCACCGGGTCCTTTCGTGGTTAATTACTCGCCACATCCGCTATTGATCGATCGGTACTGCGAAGGGAGTAGACGATGTCTGCACTCCTGCTGCTCACGAATGCGCTGGTTCCATCCGCCGAAATCTTGCCGGCGCTGGGCTTACTCAACCATTCGGTGCGCGTACTTCCGGCCGAAGCCATCGCGCTGCTTGACGCTCCGCCGTGCGACGCGATCTTGGTGGACGGGCGCCGAGATCTTCCCGCAGTCAAATCATTCACCCGCCTTCTGCGAACCACTGGTGTGAACGAGCCAGTCATCCTGGTAACTACTGAGGGCGCCCTCGTCGCCATCAATGTTGAGTGGGGTGTTGACGACGTCATCGTGGATACGGCCGGCCCGGCTGAGCTTGACGCGCGCCTGCGTCTGGCCATCGGTCGCCTTGCGCATGACGTAGAGGATGCCGCGCCAGATGAGATTCGCAGCGGGGACGTCACCATCGACGAGGCCACCTACACGGCGAAGGTGAACGGCCGCATTCTCGATCTCACGTTCAAAGAGTTTGAACTCCTGAAGTTCTTGGTTCAGCATCCCGGCCGAGTCTTCAGTCGAGCTCAACTTCTGCAAGAGGTCTGGGGATACGACTACTTCGGAGGTACGCGCACCGTGGATGTGCACGTCCGTCGCCTGCGCGCCAAGTTAGGACCAGAACATGAGGCCATGATCGGCACCGTCCGGAACGTCGGGTACCGCTTCGTTGCACATCCGCCGCGCTCGGAAGATATAGACGCGGAAGTATCGGTCTAGCCGCCCACCGCCGCTGTGGCTAATTAGGCGTCCTATCGTAGAGACGTGCATATCCCCACTGAGTTCGACCAGTCCGCCATTTCATGGGTGGCCCGTCGACGACTCAGCGCCACCGAGATGACTGAGGTTCAGCAACTCGTTGAAGCAGTCACCACCGCAGATGGGATCGGCCCACTTTCCGAACATGTCTTGCTGCACCTTCAATACGGGGGCGACAGCGATGTGCGCCACATATTGGCACGAATCGACGAACAACTCGTTGGCTACGGTCATTTAGACGTCACCGATCAGCTGGCCGGTTCAAGTGCTGAACTTGCCGTCGCACCGCAGGCGCGCCGTCGAGGAATAGGCCAAGGGCTTGTTGAGCATCTTCGCGCTGAGGCCCCGGACGACCGGCTACGACTGTGGGCCCACGGTGGCCAGAGCAATGCCGCGGCGTTGGCTGCGTCACTTGGCTTTGAACGCACCCGCACTCTGCTGCGGATGCGGCGAGCACTATCGCAGGACATCCCCGAGCCTTCGTGGCCCGAGCGCACGCACGTACGCACCTTCCTGCCCGGCCTCGACGATCAGGAGTGGCTCGATCTCAATGCTCGGGCATTCGCCGATTTACCCGATCAGGCAGGTTGGACACAAGCAGATCTTGATGTGCGGATGCGCGAACCTTGGTTTGATCCGGCCGGTTTCTTCCTAGCAATTGAAAACAACGCCGAGGGTGATGAACACATCGTCGGATTCCACTGGACTAAGGTCCACGGGGCTGCAGATCACCACCATGACCACGATGACGAACCCGAGCACGAACACCACGATAAGGTTGGTGAGGTGGTCCACGCGCACGACCCCATAGGTGAGGTCTACGTCGTGGGGATCGATCCCGACCACCACGGCCAGGGACTTGGCCGGGCCCTGACTTTGGTAGGTCTTGGCCACCTGCGCCGGCTTGGGCTACCCGACGTCATGCTCTATGTGGACGCCCAGAATGTGTCCGCCGTCGGACTGTACGAGAGCCTGGGCTTCAGCGTCTGGGACGTCGACGTGGAATTCACCTCGGGTTCTCCAGCGCCGACGAAATAGCCGAAAGAGTCAACTCCGCACCCAGTTGATGGAGCAACCCCTCGATCGTTCACCAACATCTGGCACTCTGTACCTATGTCCTCGCAGGTTTTAAGGCCCGAACACAGCGACGTCCCATTACCGGACGATCGCTACCTTGACCGCGAGTTGTCGTGGCTAGCCTTCAACGAACGCGTCCTTGAACTTGCTGAAGACACGGAATTACCTCTGCTCGAGCGAACCAAGTTCCTGGCGATCTTTGCCAGCAATCTCGACGAATTCTTCATGGTCCGCGTTGCCGGCCTCAAACGCCGAATCGCAACGGGGATCGCGGTTAAGTCGCCCAGTGGTTTCCTACCTCGGGATCTTCTCGACGGAATCTACGCCCGCACTGCCGAACTCATGGATCGGCAGGCATCGGTCCTGCAGAACGACCTGCAGCCACTATTAGCCGAGCAGGGGATCCACATTCTCCGCTGGGATGACACCACTGACGCTGAACGGGTTGCGCTCGGACAGTTCTTCCTCGACAAAGTGTTCCCGGTACTTACTCCTCTTGCAGTGGATCCGGCCCACCCATTTCCGTACATCAGCGGACTGTCGTTAAACCTGGCGGTGGTGGTACGTAATCCGACAACGGGAATGGAACTTTTTGCCAGGGTGAAAGTCCCGCCGATTCTTCAGCGACTCGTTCCGGTCGGGTCATCTCGTTTCGTGGCACTCGAGGACATCATTGCCGCGCACCTCAGCGAGCTTTTTCCAGGTATGGAGATCCTTCAGCACCACATTTTCCGGGTGACCCGCAACGAAGACCTCGAGGTCGAAGAGGATGACGCTGAGAACCTGCTTCTCGCCCTTGAGCGCGAACTTATGCGACGCCGATTCGGGCCACCGGTTCGCCTCGAAGTTGAGCAAACGATCGATCCCTATGTGATGGACCTGCTCGAACGCGAGTTAGGCATCGGCTCGAACGAGGTCATGCATATTCCAGGGATTCTTGACCTGACCGCGCTGTGGGCATTGGCCGGACTTCCACGCGATGATTTGAAGTTCGATGCGTTTCTACCGCGCACCAGCCGCGAAATCTCCGACATCGAATCGTCATCGCCACCGGATGTTCTAGAGGCAATGCGCGATCACGAGATTCTTCTTCACCACCCTTACGACTCCTTCAGCACGAGCGTCCAACGATTCCTCGAACAAGCCGCGACCGATCCAAAGGTGTTGGCTATCAAGCAAACCCTGTATCGGACGAGTGGTGACTCACCCATCATCGATGCGCTTGTCGCTGCGGCCGAAGCAGGCAAGCAGGTGCTCGCCATCGTCGAAATTAAGGCCCGCTTCGACGAGCAAGCCAACATCGACTGGGCTCGCAAACTCGAACAGGCGGGTTGCCACGTTGTTTACGGACTCGTCGGCCTGAAAACCCACTGCAAGCTCTCCATGGTGGTTCGTGACGATGGAGATCAGTTGCGGCGATACGTTCACCTTGGAACGGGCAACTACCATCCGAAGACCGCACGCCTTTACGAAGATGTTGGCCTTCTCACCACAGACGACGAAGTCTGTGCAGATGTCGCACGCCTGTTTAACGTGCTGTCCGGTTACTCGATGGAATCGGAATTCCAGCGGCTTTTGGTTGCCCCCAACTCAGTCCGATCCGGACTCATTGAACGTATTGAACGCGAGATCGATCACCACCAAAACGGACGACCCGCAGGTGTGCGCATCAAGTGCAACTCAATCGTTGACGAGGTCACGCTTGATGCCCTGTACAGAGCGTCGCAAGCCGGTGTGTCCATCGACATTTGGGTCCGCGGCATCTGCGCCATACGACCCGGAGTTCCTGGACTGAGCGAGAACATCCGTGTTCGAAGCACACTCGGCCGATTCCTAGAGCATTCACGGGTCTACGAATTCACCAACGGTGGAACCCGTGAAGTTTGGATCGGGTCGGCAGATCTGATGCATCGTAATTTGGATCGACGCATCGAAGTGCTCGCTCGCCTTGGCAACTCCCGTCACGTTCGCAAATTGTCAGAGCTCATCGACCTAGCCTTCGATCCCGGCACAGCAAGCTGGCATCTTGGCTCCGATGGTGAATGGGTTCGGGTCCACCTAAGCCACGATGGTCAGCCGTTGCGGGATATCCAAGCAGTACTCATTGCCCGGCAAGTGCGTCGACTTGGCACCGTTTCATGACAACTCTGCTGATCGCGAAGGGTTCATCGAAATGACATCGAGCCCTGACCTAATTCATGCGGCGGGCGCAGTTGTTATCTCAATAATCAATGAGCGAGAGCACGTCTTAGTGGTGCATCGACCGCACCGAAGTGACTGGTCCCTACCCAAGGGAAAACTCGAGTCAGGCGAAGCCCACGATGTAGCAGCCGTTCGCGAAGTACTGGAGGAAACCGGCGTCCGGTGTGCCCTCGGTCCCTTCTTGGGGACCCGCGAGTATGAGGTCGAGGGGCATCCCAAGCGAGTTTTGTACTGGCGTGCCACCGTTCTCGAACATGACGTACATGAGGCTGACGACGAAGTCGATGATGTTCAGTGGATCGATGTCGATCAGGCGCAGGACCGCCTCACTTATCCGGACGATCGGGAACTAGTCGAGTTAGCCTTGTCCTATCCGGAAACCCGCCCGTTGATCGTGTTGCGTCACGCCGAAGCGGTGAAACGCGCAGTCTGGCAGGACTCCGGAGACCACCGAGCAGATGACGACAGTGCGCGCCCACTCAACGCCGCCGGCGACCACCAAGCGGCCGAATTGGCATCCGTACTCTCGTGTTACGGACTGGCTGCAATCGTTTCATCAGATGCGGATCGCTGTAAGGCAACCGTCGCACCATTCGCTGCCGTGTCAGGCCTCTCCGTACAGCACCAGCATGAGCTCAGCGAAGAGGGCTTCCGAGACGATCCGGACGCAACCTATCGCTGTGTCCAGGAACTACTGCGCTACGAAGGGGCCGCGGTCTGGTGCACCCATCGACCCGTACTCCCTGCCGTGACCCGAGCACTTAGCCAAGAACTCAAGATCCACAAGCAAGCAAGATCGGTTGAGACGGACCCCCGGCTCAAGCCCTCCGCAGCCCTGGTCCTCCATATCGATCAACGGCAGCGGCTGGTGCAGGTAGACACACGTGGACCTGTGCCTGCAGCTGAAGAAATCTGATCGTTCCGCATCTGTTCACCTTTTGTTCACTTTCAAGCACCCCATCCGTACCATCCCCTTCGTAGGTTTAAGTCGTCTTACACACGACTTTGCTGGAGGAAACAAGTGTCAATCTCACGAACGGTGCGAGTGGTCGCGATCGCCATGCTGGGTGGTCTTGCCCTAGCCGCGTGCGGATCCGACAGTGGCAGCGGCTCTACGGGCGGCACAATTGCCGGCCAGCCCTGCCAGACGGGCTCAATCAAGGCGTCCGGCTCAAGTGCGCAGAAGAACGCCATGGCAGCCTGGGTGAACGCCTACCAGACCGGATGTGCCGGTGCCACGATCGATTACCAGGCAACAGGCTCCGGTGCCGGTATCCAGGACTTCATCAACAAGCAGACCGCTTTCGCTGGTTCGGATTCACCTCTCAAGGATGCTGACCGCGCCAAGGCGGACGCAATGTGTGCGGCAGGGCCGGCAATTGACATCCCCATGGTCGGTGGCGCCATCGTTTTGGCGTACAACGTTTCTGGTGTAGACACACTGGTGCTGCCAGCCAACGTCATCGCTGGCATCTTCGCCAACACGATCACCACGTGGAATGACCCGGCCATCGCTGCAGCAAACCCAGGCGTCACCCTTCCGGCAGCCACCATCGCCGCATTCCACCGCAGTGACTCGTCCGGCACCACGGACAACTTCACCAAGTACCTCAAGAACGCCGCAGCATCAGCGTGGACCTACGACTCCGGCAAGGAGTGGGCGGCCCCCGGTGGCCAGGGTGCTAAGGGCTCAGACGGCATGGCCAACGCCGTGACCTCAACTGCCAACTCGATTGCATACATGGAACTGTCATTCGCACAGAACGCGAAGTTGGCAGTTGCCTCTGTCGACAACGGTGGCGGCGCAATCGTCCCCTCGTCCGACACCGCAGCGTCCACGATTGCCGCGGCGACCGTAAAGGGCACCGGCAACGATCTGTCCCTGTCGATCGACTACACGACTACCACTGGCTACCCGATCGTCCTAGTCACCTACGAGATCACCTGCGAAAAGGGTGGTGACGCGGCCAACGTCCCATTGACCAAGGCGCTGCTCACGTACACCTCGAGTGACGAGGGTCAGGGCAAGCTGGCGGCCATCGGCTACGTGCCGATCACCGGCGACTTGCTGACAAAGGTCCGGACCTCTGTGTCGGCGATCTCGTCCTGAGGTAGGTTTTCTGGGGGTGGCGAGGTTGACCTCGCCACCCCCAAGAGTTTTGTCCACCCACAGCACGACATCAGGCGGTCATTTCAGATGAGCACCACGGTCGAGCCCGCGACAGCGGGTACGGCTGAGCCCATAAGCATTCATGGGCAAGCCGTGCGTCGTGGCGATCGCATTTTCCGCGGGGTATCCCTATTCGCGGGCATAACCATCTTGGTGATTATCGGCGCAATTGGAATCTTCCTGATCTGGCGTGCGATTCCGTCACTGCAGGCCAACACCGCCAACTTCTTCACAACCTCCGCTTGGTTCCCCGACCAAACGCCAAATCCCGTCTTTGGCATCGCCGCCCTCACGTTCGGCACGTTGTTCACCGCCGCCATCGCCATGGTCTTAGGCGTTCCCGTCGGAATCGGGATTGCTCTGTTCATCGCCCAGTACGCGGACCGACGATTGGCATCCACTCTCGGCTTCGTGACGGACTTGCTGGCAGCTGTGCCGTCGATCATCTTCGGCATGTGGGGATTGTCATTCCTGACTCCGCATATGGAGGGCCTGGGCCAGTGGCTCAACGACTACTTGGGCTTCATTCCGATTTTCCGTAACGACTTGAACCAATATTCGAAGTCGATCCTGATCGCCGGCGTCGTACTGGCCATCATGGTCTTGCCGACAATCTCTGCACTAAGCCGGGAAGTCCTCACGCAAGTACCCCGATCAACAATCGAAGCCTCACTCGCCCTCGGTGCCACGCGTTGGGAGATGGTGCGCCAAGCGATGTTCCCCTTTGCTCGGCCGGGAATGATTTCGGCAGCCATGCTCGGGCTCGGCCGGGCCCTCGGTGAAACGATCGCCGTCGCGCTCATCCTTTCTGCCTCCAACGTCATTAACTGGCACATCACCGAACCTGGTGGCAACACCTTCGCGGCGAACATCGCCCTCAAATGGAATGAAGCCGGGCCTATCGGCTTATCCGCCCTCATCGCTAGCGGTCTGGTGCTCTTCGCCATCACCTTGGTGGTAAACACCATCGCTCGAGGCATCATCGCTCGCCACGCGGAATTCCGGGAGAGCAGCTGATGAGCACTACCCAGATGACGCCGGCGCCCGCGACGGAGCCGGCCCTTCACGACCTCTTAGCCGGACGACAACTGCCACGCTGGGCTCCACTCGCGGCTGCCGCGGCTGGCATCGTCATCTCGCTGCTTCTCAACCTGATCAGCGCAGTGGACGGTGTTGCTGGAACTGCTGTCGTGGCTGCCATTCTCTTCGTAATTTTCCAGACAGGCTGGAGCCTTCGGGTCGAAGGCCGACGTCACGCGGTGGACCGATTAGCCACGACGGCCGTCTACGCCACATTCGTCATCGCTGCCACACCTCTGATCGCAGTGCTAGCAACGGTATTCGTCAAGGGAATCAAGGTCATTAGCATGACCTTCTTGACGCACTCCATGCGCAATGTCGATACCCAAGGTCCCGGTGGTGGGCTACAGCACGCCATCGTCGGCACCTTCCAGCAAGTGGGCCTGGCCGCACTGATGGGGGTGCCACTGGGAATCCTCGCTGCGATTTATCTTGTCGAATACACCGCTGATGCCAAGTCGTCCCGGCTCGCTCGTGCGATCGGTTTCGTGGTCGATGTCATGACCGGTGTTCCATCGGTGATCGTTGGTTTGTTCGTTTACTCGGCTTTCATTCTGACCCTTGGCCTACCTCGATCGGGTTTCGCAGCAGCGATTGCCTTGGCCATCCTCATGCTTCCGGTCGTTGTCCGATCAACTGAGGAAATGCTCCGCATCGTGCCCCGCGAGCTACGAGAGGCATCGCTGGCACTTGGGATCCCCCGCTGGCGCACCATCACCAAGATCGTGCTGCCAACAGCCCTGGCGGGAATCATCACCGGTGTCATGCTGGCCATCGCTCGAATCGCCGGCGAAACCGCACCGTTGCTCCTCACGACGTTCCTCTCGCAATCGTTCAACTACAACGCCTTCAAGGGTCCACAGGCTGCCTTACCAACCTTCATCTGGGATCAATTCACCAGTGGCACCCAAGCTTCACAGGACCGGGCCTGGGGTGGAGCCCTGGTGCTGATTACTATCGTGATGCTCTTCTACGCTGGTGCTCGACTCATCGCCCGGTTTACCGGCGTCAAGAAGTTCTAACCGACGGATCTGGGGAATCGAAACATGGCCAAGCGAATCGACATCGCCAACCTTGATGCCTATTACGGCACGTTCAAGGCTGTTGGTGATGTGTCGCTGTCGATCGAGCCCAAGTCCGTCACGGCATTCATCGGTCCGTCTGGTTGCGGTAAGTCCACGGTGCTACGCACGATCAACCGTATGCACGAGGTAATTCCGCGTGCATACGTCACCGGTCAAGTCTTGCTTGATGGTGAGGATATCTACGGTCCCGATATTGATCCGGTGAACGTTCGTCGAACCATCGGCATGGTGTTCCAGCGGCCCAACCCGTTCCCGACGATGAGCATCTCCGAAAACGTCGTTGCAGGTCTGACTCTCGATGGTAAGAAGCGGTCGAAGGCCGAGCTGGATTCCATCGTTGAGCGCTCACTTCGTCAGGCCAATCTGTGGGAGGAAGTCAAAGAACGCCTCGATCGGCCAGGTGGCGGACTATCCGGTGGGCAGCAGCAGCGTCTTTGTATCGCGCGGGCCATCGCCGTTCAGCCACAAATCCTCTTGATGGATGAGCCCTGCTCGGCCCTTGACCCCATCTCGACCCTCGCGATCGAAGATCTCATCGAGCAACTCAAAGCCGATTACACGATCGTCATCGTGACGCACAACATGCAACAGGCCGCCCGCGTTTCTGAAACGACGGCATTTTTCAACCTTCCGGGCGTTGGCCAACCCGGTCGTTTGGTGGAGATCGCGCCCACCGAACGGATCTTCTCGAACCCGACTCAAGAGGCGACTGAGGACTACATCTCCGGCCGGTTCGGCTAACCTCCCAATCGATCTGACACCGGTCTTTGTTTGGAGTAGCGTCCTACTTGTGACGAACGGGGAGCATGTAGTCGAGATCGTAGACGGCCGATTTTGCCGGGCCGTTTGCTCATGTGGTTGGCAGTCAGACGCCCGCAGAATGCGATCCTCGATTAGGGAACTTGCCGATACGCACCTTGAAGAACATGCGCAGTTGGCCGTCATCAATCTGACCGATCCGTCTGCCATCGAGTTAGTCGAAGAGCGCCACGCAGCAACTGCGTAAGAGCATCCCCGATCCTTCGATCAGCCGAGTTCGACTTTCTGTCCCTTACCCACCACGATGATGCCGCCAGGGCTCATGGTGTAGCGCTCGCGATCGCTCTCCGGGTTAACCCCGATCTGCGCACCGTCAGGCACGATGACGTTCTTGTCGAGAATTGCCCTACGAACAACGGCGCCACGGCCAATACGAACTCCGGGCATCAACACTGATCCTTCGACGTAGGCACCTTCGCGGATGTTCACGTCGTACGACAGCACTGAGTTGCGCACATGCGCACCGGAAACAATCGAGCCCGCACCCACCATCGACTCATGTGAATTGCCACCCTCGACGAACTTCGCCGGAGGAAGCGGCGGAAGGTGCGAAAGGATCGGCCATTGTCGGTTGTAGAGGTTGAAGACCGGGTGCACAGACACAAGATCCATGTGTGCATCGTGATATGCATCTAGGGTTCCGACGTCGCGCCAATACCCCTTATCGCGCTCTGTCGAACCTGGGACGACGTTTTGATCGAAGTCGTACACCTGAGCTAAGCCTTGGGCCGTCAACATCGGAATGATGTTGGTACCCATGTCATGCAGCGACGACTCATCAGCTGCGTCGATCCGAAGAGCTTCAACCAATACGTCTGTGGTGAAAACGTAATTTCCCATGGAGGCGTAACAGTTATCAGGATCACCTGGGATCGCCGGAGGATCCAAAGGCTTCTCTACAAACCGTTCGATGGTGCGCCCATCTGAAGCGGTTTCGATGACCCCGAATTGCGGGCCCTGATCGATCGGCACGCGGATGCCCGCGACCGTCACACCTGCACCCGATTCGATGTGCTGACGCACCATCTGCTCGGGATCCATGCGGTACACGTGATCGGCACCGAATACCACGACGTACGTGGGGCTTTCGTCATAGACGAGATTCAGGCTTTGGAAAATCGCATCCGCCGAGCCGGTGTACCAGCGTGGACCGAGTCGCTGCTGAGCAGGCACTGGCGTGATGTAGTTGCCCAGCAGAGTCGACATCCGCCACGTCGTGGTGATGTGTCGGTCGAGTGAGTGCGACTTGTACTGCGTCAGCACGCAGATTCGCAGGTAGCCCGCGTTGACCAAATTCGAGAGCACGAAATCCACGAGCCGATAGGCGCCGCCAAAGGGAACCGCGGGCTTGGCTCGGTCGGCCGTAAGTGGCATGAGTCGCTTACCTTCGCCGCCGGCGAGGACAATTCCTAGAACGTCGCGGTTTGCCACACTCACAGGGTAGCCGTTCCGTCTAGTGTTACGTCTGTGCTGCGAGTAGGAATATTGACCAAGGAGTGGCCGCCGGACGTCTATGGCGGTGCAGGGGTGCACGTTGATGAGCTCGTGCGTGAGCTTCGCCCCCTCGCTGACGTGCATGTTCACGCATTCGGCCCGTCGCGAACCGGGGCGACTGGCCACATCGTTCCGCCGGATTTTGCTGACTCGAACGGCGCACTCCAGACCCTGGCCGTGGATCTCGACATGGTTCGCACCCTCGATCACCTCGATGTCGTGCATTCACACACCTGGTACACGAACTTCGCTGGGCACGTCGCCGGTGAAATCTTTGGTATCCCGCACGTCATCACAGCGCATTCGCTCGAGCCACGACGACCGTGGAAGGCCGAGCAACTTGGTGGCGGATACCGCACATCGTCATGGATTGAATCCAGTACCTACCGTGAGGCGAGCGCCATCATCGCGGTGTCGGATGGCATGCGACGAGATGTGCTTGAGGTGTACCCGTTCTTAGAACCCGAGCGGGTTCACGTGGTGCGCAACGGAATCGACACCGTGACGTGGCAACCAGATCCGAACACCGAGCTACTCGCTGAGTACGGGGTGGCAACCGATCGTCCTTATGTCGTCTTCGTCGGACGGATCACCCGGCAGAAGGGTATCCCTCACTTACTCGCAGCGATTAAGAACATGGATCCAGCGATTCAATTCGTGTTCTGTGCCTCAGCACCTGACACTCCTGACATTGGCCGTGAAACCGCTGGTGCAATCGACGAACTGCGCACAACTCATGACGTCGTCTGGATTCAGGAGCATGCACCCCGTCCGGTGATTCGTCAGATTCTCACCCATGCTGTGGCATTCCTATGCCCCTCGATTTACGAGCCGCTGGGCATCGTCAACCTTGAAGCCATGGCGTCCTCCACGGCAGTGATCGCCTCTGACGTCGGCGGAATCCCTGAGGTCGTGGTCGATGGCGGCACTGGCCTCCTAGTCCATTACGACGAGCAAGATCCGACCGCATTCGAGCAGGATTTTTCGGCCGCAATCAACTCACTTGTGGCCGATCCCGTTCAGGCTGAACACATGGGTCTTGCTGGTCGCAAACGAGCGATCTCAGACTTCGGTTGGGATGTGGTTGCCGAGCGCACGGTAGAGGTTTATCTCGCCGCGGGTTCAGTTCCGGGTGCACCGATCCCGTGACGACCGCGCCGCCCACCACACGTGAGTTCCACCGACATCCCGCCCTCGGTTATGCGACGTACCTACTCGCCTCGACGTTATTTTCACTCAACGGAACGGTTAGCAAGTACCTGCTACTCGACGGCATCTTCTGGGCTCGCCTTTCTCAACTTCGAGTGACGCTGGCTTTCCTCATTCTCGTTGTCGTCGTCCTGCTCACCAACAGGTCTGCATTCCGGCTGGGTAAGGGGGAAGTCAAAGGCCTTCTTATCTACGGCATCTTGGGTATCGCGACAACTCAATCCCTCTACTTTCTATCGATCGAACGCATGCCCATTGGTGTCAGCCTGCTGTTTGAATTCACCGCACCGATCATGGTCGCCCTGTGGTTCAAGTACGCCATGCATGAGCCGGTGCGCAATCGGGTCTTCATCGCATTGGCTCTGGCCATGGTCGGACTGGCGATGGTTGCGCAGGTGTGGCAAGGATTTACCCTCGATGCGATTGGACTCACTGCAGCCCTAGGCGCCGCCGTTGCCTTAGCCCTGTACTTCATCGAGGGTGAGAAGTTAGTGGCACATCGCGATCCCGTGTCGCTCACCATGTGGGGGTTCGGTGCCGCTGCGCTCTTCTGGGCAGTCGTACAACCGTGGTGGCTGTTCCCTTGGGAAAAAGTCGCGTCACCAATAACCCTCATGGATGGTGCTGGGCCAACGGTTCCAGCGTGGTATCTGATGGTGTACATGGTTATATTTGGGACCGTACTGCCATTCGCACTGGTCCTACAGAGTTTGCGCCACCTGCGCGCAACGCAAGCATCAATCGTTGGAATGACCGAGCCCGTCATCGCATCACTGATCGCGTTCGCGCTGCTTGGTGAGGTCATGACCCCGATCCAGATCTTCGGTGGGGCGATCGTTCTCGGCGCGGTCATCGTCGCGGAAACATCCCGATAGCACTGTCCGATGCGGGACATGGTGGAATGGCGGCTATGGCTGACGATGACGTAGCTCTGGACCCACACCGTGGTCTCGACGTCGCCACGGGCCTAGATGGTCGAGTAAGTACCACCCGAGTTGGACGCGATGTTGTTACCACCGCGATGAACGCGGTTGATCCCGCTGCCGGCAACCAGATCACAATGGTCAAGAACTGGCGAGACGATTACATCGGACCGTTTCGCCAACTCGTCAGCGCTGGCACAACGACCTCCCGGGCCGCGTACGCGATCGCATCGGCCGGACTTGAAGAGTTACATCGCAACGCGGTCGTGGTTCGTGATGGCGAGCAGATCCCCGCACTGACGGCACTTGCCAGCGCGGATTCGCCCGCATTTCGCTCCGTCACCGTACAAGGTGATGTTGCCCGCGATCCGGGGCTAACGATTCCCATGCATGGCGCTCGTCTGTTCGGCCCCGAGGTCCGTCGTCAGCTGGACACCTGGGTGGCTGGCGGAATCGTTGAACGCGGGTTCGCAACCGCACTTCACTCGGTTCTCGACAACCCCGACTGGCTCGACTTATCCGACGTGACGGTTGTCGTCCTTGGAGCGGGTGCAGAGATGGGCCCATTGCGATCACTACTGCGGTGGGGTGCGCACGTGATTGCTGTGGATCTTCCCCGCCCCGACATTTGGCAGCGGGTCATTGCCGTTGCTCGCAACTCGTCAGGCCGACTCTCGATTCCAGTACCCGTCGATAGCACCTTGCCTGACACTGCTTCCCCCGATCACGACGATCAACTTGCCCGTGTCGCCGGTATCAACATCCTGGCTCAATTACCTGAGTTGTATTCATGGCTGAGCGACATCGAGGGCCCATTTACTCTTGGCACGTACACCTACGCCGACGGCGCCACTCACCTGCGACTTGGTCTAGCAACAGACGTCTTAGCGGCAACCCTGCTAGAACATCGCAGCGATATCGGTTTGGCGTTCCTTGCAACACCGACTGATGTCTACGCCGTTTCTCCGACGACCGTCGAGGAGTCACGACGTCGATGGAATGCGCGAGGGCTTGCCGGTATCGCGCAGTTGCCATTACGGGCGACGGGGCAGTTCGCGCCCAACTACCCCAGCACTATCTCGACAGATCGCGGTGAAATCGGGATTGCCGACTGTCTCGTCACCATCCAAGGCCCGAATTACGCTCTCGCCAAACGACTTCAGCGCTGGCGGGCCGCTGTTTCCCGACAAAACGGAGTATGGGCATCCCTCAATGTGGCCCCGGCAACCCGCACTCGATCTGTCGTGAAGAACCGCGCATTGGCAGCCGCCTACGCGGGTGCGCACCGATTCGGCGTTGAGGTTTTTGATCCGTCGACGTCGAATACCGTGATGGCCGCGTTGCTCGTACACGATCTGCGATCAACAACCTCACTGGCTCGCCCCGATGCTGTCGTGAAACATCCGGACGAACCATGGGCAATCCAAGCCGCACATGCCGGCCTATGGACGTCGGCATATGCACCGCGGTCCGTATTGGGAATTGCTGCCGCGATGGGAATGCTCGTCCGCGGCTGACCGCCAGCAATCTCTGAACATCACAATGGGCGGTCACCTCCCCGAGAGGAGGAGGTCACCGCCCATTGCTACGCAGTCAGTGTGCAGAGTCGAACTAGTGTTACTTCGAACCACCGAGCAGCGAGCCGAGCTGGCCGAGCATGTCGTTGAGCGAACCTGAGTCAGGCAACTGACCCGACGGGCTTGCCTGATCTACAAGCCCCGGCAGCAAGCTCGAAAGGCCCTGCTGCGCCTCGTCAACAGATATTCCAGCCTGGTTCGCGAGATTCGCAACCTGATCGGTGCCGAACGCGTTACCGAGTGCAGATGGGTCAACAGCCTGGTTGGCACCCGTACCAACCCATGAACTCACTGCATCGCCAAGTCCGCTGCTTTGCAGCTGACCAAGGATCTGGTCGAGGCCACCGCTTTGCTGAATCGTGGCAAGTAGTGGGCCAGCGAGTGCGGCCAACTTGCCCACATCCAGACCGCCCTGGCCGCCGGTCAACTGACCGAGCATTGCGCCAAGATCGGGCGTACCGCTTTGACCACCCTGGCCGCCACCCATGAGTCCGCCGAGAAGATCTTCAAGTCCAGCCATGTCTTTGCCTCCAGAAATTGAAACATCACGTCGGGGCAACCGTAGTGAATACATCTCTATGAAGCCCGTAAGTTGAGGAACTGAAGAAGTTGATCGCGTACGTACCTCGTGGCTTAGACCAGATGCCGTTCGTCTCGACGCACTCCAGTTTGGAATCGTGTGGCACTCAGTGGCGAGATGTCGATTGACGGTTCGCAATCAAGGATGAGATCGCGCAGAATTTCGCCGATCGCGGGGCCCTGAAGGAATCCGTGACCAGAGAACCCGGTGGCGTACAGCAGACGACTGACGTCGGCAGACTGACCCACGATTCCATCATGATCGGGTGATACCTCGTAATAGCCAGCCCAACCGCCGGTGACCTCAGCCTCGACGAGATGTGGTGCACGGAAGGCAGCGAGCTCAACCAACTTCTCGAGATACGACGGATCGCGGGTTAAATCGAATCCCGGTTCAACACTGGAGTCACTGAAGCCAGCAAGAACACCGCGACCTTCTGCGTGAAAGTAAAACGTCGATGCCGCATCGATCGTCATCGGCGACCGAGCAACGACCGCCGGATCTACACCTGGAATAGGGCCCGTCACGATGATCTCTCGTCGAACCGGCTCCACCGGAAGATCAATTCCAAACGCTTCGCCCACTGACGTCGACCACGCCCCAGCGGCAATCACAACCGCCGATGTCCGCACATGTGCAGATTCGTCCCCGGAGCGAATTTCTACGGAGTAAATCTGTCCATCGCGAACATCCGCTCCGACGAACTCTGTGTTCGTCATGAGCACCGCGCCACACCGGCGCGCACCAGCGGCATATGCCTGAACGACAGCTTCGGGCGTACACGTCCCATCGTCCGGCGACCAGCACGCGCCGAGCACATCGTCTACATTCGCCAGCGGAGATAACTGGTGCGCCTGTTCTACGTCGATCATTGACGAGCGAACCCCAAGACTGTTGTGCACCTCTACCGCGGCTGCGAAGTCATCCAACTGTGATGACGTGGTGCACAGGAAGAGATATCCAACGCGATGCAGATCGATTTCGCCGCCAGGACGCTGACCGATGTCAGCGAGCAACGCAAGCGACCTTTTCCCGATGGCGACGTTAACGGGATCAGAAAAACATGCACGAACACCACCCGCTGCCTTCGATGACGACCCGCTCGCAATCGCTGACTTCTCAACGAGCAGAACGCGTTGACCGGCCTCGGCGAGATGAAAGGCAGCACTGCACCCGACAACACCGCCACCAATAACGACGACGTCAACTGACTCCGGTGGCGAGAACGTCACAGACGGAACTCCGGATCTGACGGCAACTCCATGACATCCATCTGCGCTTTCTGAAGGCGGCCCGAGTAATCCCAGTTCACCGCTTGCCAGCGCGTGAACTGATCAAGAACCCACACACCGCTCTGACGCGATCCGTTACCGGAACGACCATTACCACCGAAGGGAAGGTGCGCTTCAGCACCGGAGGTCGAATTGTTAACCGAAACCATGCCTGAACTCACTTGCGCACGGAACTTCCACACCCACTCGGGGTTGTTGGTGTAGATCGCCGACGAGAGCCCGTACCCATGTCCGTTCGCGAGTTTGATCGCTTCGTCCAAAGAACTGAACCGACCAAGGCCGACCAGCGGGCCGAAGGTCTCCGTGTCGTACAGTGCATCGCCGGGACGAACTCCTTCAACGATGGTCGGATGCGCAAACCAACCAGCTTCGGGGTCACCGACGAAACCCTCACGCGGATTCGCGGAGGTGATCCGTCCAATACCTGTTGATCCGTGGACGGTGTGGTGAGGTTGCACCAATTCCAGATTGCGCTCGTGTGCCTCGAGGTAAGCCTGCGAAATCATCGGACCGTACAGCACATCCTGACGCGGATCTCCGACGACGGCGCTCTGGACGGCGGCGACATAGCGGGTCTTCACCTCATCGTAAATGTCGTCGTGAACCCACAGCGTGCCCAATGAGGTGCAACGTTGGCCAGACGTACCGAACCCAGCGAAGAGCGCACCCTCGACAACGAGATCGATGTTGGCATCAGGCATCACGATCATGGGGTTCTTACCGCCGAGCTCAAGGCAGGCAGATTGCAGGTGCCGACCAGTGAGTTCACCGATCGCGCGTCCCACTGCCGTCGACCCGGTGAATCCAACCTTCTGGACGAGACGTTGCTCAAGCACCTGCTCGAGAGCCGCACCCGTCGTCGCACCGTCAGCAACGATCGTGACCAGCACGTCCTCGGGAACGCCGCCGGCGTGGAAGATGGACGTCATCGCGTGGGAGATCGCTGGTGAAACCTCCGCCGGCTTCCATACAACCGAGTTGCCACACAGCAGTGCGGGCACGATGTACCAGGACGGGACGGCGGTGGGGAAGTTGCCTGCGGTAATGATGAAGGCGGTTCCCACCGGCGCCCGAAACGTGAACAACTGCTTGTCGGGCATCTCGCTGGGAACGGTCTGGCCATAAAGGCGGCGACCCTCACCGAGGAAGAAGTCGCAGGTGTCGATGACCTCTTGGACCTCGCCAAGAGCTTCGGCATAGGTCTTACCGATTTCCCGAGTTACGAGTGCTGCAAGTGATTCCTTATTCGCTTCCATCAGACGTCCGACTGCAGCGATCACGCGACCCCTCGCGGGTGCAGGCACTTTGGCCCACTCCGCTTGGGCGGCATGTGCGCGCCTGGTTGCCTCGACGACATCCTGCACACTAGGTGCGTCGAGGGTAGTAACAACATCTGAGGTGTCTGCCGGATTCAGGCTAATGATCTGCACCCGGCCATCCTGCCGTGTGCTGCGACAATTTGCACGAAGATGCTGGTTGAGCGGCACTGCGGGTTGTAGCGCGGGCATCACTCGTATCCTTCGATAATGATGACGACAAGGGATGCGACGAAGGTAGCGAGGACGGCGATGGGCCCCAGATCGATGAGCAGGCGAGTCACCACGGCTCTTGCGACTACGGCGATGGCAGTCAGCCTCATGTCTGTGGGCGTCTATGAACCAGTCCACGCCGCATCTGGAGTACCAGCCGCTGCGGTGACGCCGTCCCCGACGGCAACCCCCACCCCAACCCCCACCCCCACCCCAACACCCACACCCACGCCCACGCCGACACCGAAGCCGCCAACACCCACGGCGCTACCCATCACGGTCGGTGATCACGGCCCGCTGGTCACCAAAGTTCAGCAACGACTCGTCTGGATCGGCCTACTCACCAAGACGACGGGTGTTTTCGACGCTAAAACCCTGACCGCAGTGCAGGCGTTCCGGGCTAAGTGGGGATTCGCAGATCGACGAACCGTCACCACCGCGGTGTTCAAAAAACTTGAAGCGTTGACGCACACCCACGGTCATCTTCCCAAGGCGTGCCTCACTCCGAAGAAGGCACTTTGCGTCGATATGACGCAGCGGGTGCTGCGGCTCGTCGAGAGTGGCAAGACGATCGTGACGGCGGATGCACGGTTCGGAACGGCCGAGCACCCGACGCTTAAGGGCACCTTCCACATCTACCGAAAGCATGCCAACCACGTTTCGACGCAGTACAAGACACCGATGCCCTATGCGATGTTCTTCCACGGCGGTGAGGCCGTTCACTTCTCGAAGTACTTCAGCGCCGATGGGTACTACGGCGCCTCACATGGGTGCGTAAATCTGCGTGACATGGCAGTGGCAAAGCTGCTGTTCCACGTCATTCCGATTGGTGCACCGATCGTCATTTACGCGTCGTAATTACGCTCACTAGGCCATCTGCCCAACAGACGATTCGGTCGAATCGCCTTTACCGGGTACTCTTAAACTATTCACGCGTCACCTTGGAAGCCTTCATTGACGCGCCACGCTCAATGAGAGGCCTCGGTGCCTGATATGTCAGAACGTTCTTCCCTGCCTGCAATCGATGAGGTAGCAGAAAAATCAATCCCCTTTTCCGAGCTCGGGCTACCGCCTGAGATGGTGCGCGAATTGGCCAAGCAAGGCATCACACATGCCTTCGCGATCCAAGCCGCAACCATCCCAGACGCGCTGAGCGGCTACGACATTCTTGGTCGTGCGAGCACCGGATCGGGCAAGACTCTTGCCTTCGGCATTCCGCTGTTGGCACGCATCAGTTGGATGCACTCAGAGCCGAACAAGCCGCGTGCGCTGATCCTGGTGCCGACCCGCGAGTTGGCAATGCAGGTGTCTGAAGGGCTGGCACCGCTGGCGCATGCCATCGGACGTCGCGTCGTCACCGTGGTTGGTGGCACGTCAATGTCACGCCAGATCGAGTCACTCCGACGCGGGGTTGACGTTGTTATCGCAACGCCAGGCCGGGTTGCTGACCTCGTTCGTCAGAAGGCATGCGATTTCAGCGACCTCGAAGTTGTTGTGCTTGACGAAGCAGACCAGATGGCCGACATGGGCTTCCTCCCCGAGGTAACCGCCCTACTTAAGTTGAGCCCGCCATCGGCACAGAAGCTGCTGTTCTCGGCAACTCTTGACGGTGACGTCGATATCGTCATTCGCGATCACATGTTCGAGCCGGTCCGCCACGAACTCGAGCCAGCCACCTCACCTGTCGACACGATGGAACACCACGTGCTCGTGGTTAATCGTGAAGATAAGCCCACCGTTGCCACGCAGATTGCCCGCCGTAACGGCCGCACGATCATGTTCTGTCGCTCCCAGCTCGGCACCGAGCGGGTGGCGGAAAACCTCGCTGCGCGCGGCGTCAATGCCAAGGCGCTACATGGCGGAATGTCACAGCATGCACGCACCCGCACGATGAATGACTTCAAGGCTGGTCGCCTTGATGTTCTCGTGGCGACGGACGTTGCCGCCCGTGGAATTCACGTCGACGATATTTCACTCGTCGTGCACGTTGATCCGCCGGAGGACGCCAAGGCTTACCTACACCGCGCCGGCCGTACGGCTCGCGCTGGTGCATCGGGTCGTGTCGTAACCCTCGTACTTCGTAATCAGCGCAACAGCCTCAAGCGCCTACACCAGGCCGCTGGGGTCGACGCAACCGAGCATCACGTCTCACCCGGTGACGACATGCTCATGGAGCTCACGGGCGCACGCGCCGTTTAATACCTCGTGTTACGTCCCAGATGTTGCTAGACCGCATCTGGGACGGGATGTGCGGCCACCCGAAAGAACGTGGCCAGCAGCGGCACAACCAGCAGGACCGGTACCAGTGCTGCAAACGCCCATCTGAGTCCCACGCCTTCGGCGATACCGCCAATGAGCGGAGCACCAACCACGAATCCGACGTAGTTGAAGACGTTGACGCGCGCAACGGCTACCCCACTGGACATCGGATCATGTGATGCTGCAGCCGTGAAAGCCAGCGGAATGGCTGGGCAGATTCCGAAACCGAGCACGGCGAAAGCAATCAGCGCGATAGTCGGGTTCGGCGCGACGGCGATAGCAGCAGCAGCCGCGGCGGCAAGTAGCCCGCCAAGCATCACCAGGCGAACAGGACCAACACGACCAACCGTGCGATCAACCAAGATGCGGCCCACCATCGTCATGAGGGCGTAACCGCCGTATGCAAGGGCCGCTACCTTCTCACCACTACCGAGCGCATCGTTGAGGTAGACCGCACTCCAGTTCGAGGCACCCGAATCGGCAATGTAGACGCACATCAATGCGATGCCGACAAGCAGCACCGGACGCCAGGTGATCCGCGCTTGGGAGTCAGCTACGGCAGATGGCACCGGATGACCAGGCAGCAAGAACCGTCCCACCAGCAATTGGCACGCAATGGCGATCACAGCGATCGCAACGAAGAAAGCTGGTAGCGATATCGCATCAGTTGCGACGGACGCCAGGAGCGCCCCGACGAGTCCGGCAAGACTGAACGCCGCATAGAAACCGGCAACAACGCTGTGACCGAGATCGTCTTGAATTCGCACTCCTTGGATGTTCATCGACGCATCCACCGCACCAAGGCCGGCCCCCAGCACAAGTAGCGCGCCAAGCAGAAGCGGAATCGTCGGGGCCAAGCCGACGAGCACAAGCGCGATAGGCACAACCGGACCCATCAGTCGGAGTACTGGGCGACTACCGCGCTTCTCGGAGGCTGATCCGGCAATCACACTGCCAATGCCTGCAACGATCGGGACGATGCCGACGAGTAAACCCAACTGACCGTCACTTAGCCCAAACTTCGACTGAATAGACGGAATACGCGTCACCAACGCGGCGAAGCAAATACCTTGCACGATGAAGGCGACCATGACAGCCCAACGGGCACGACGTAGATCCATGCCCGCACGTTCTCACATGGATCGATCCTCACGTTGGAATTTCAATAACTCGCCACTCTGAACTGGCCTGCTAGCGCGACGACCCGAGGTTCGAACCTGCGTGCGGTCTAAGCCGTCCGGTAACCGTTCACCACCGCTGACAGAATCTCGGCTACAGGTGTCGGCTTCAACCCCAGTTCGGTTTGAGCCGCCGTCGAATCCATGACGTACACCCGCTCGCGCTGGTAATCCGTTTCTTTGAACTCGCGGATCTGCGGATTGAAAAGGCCCATCGTGCTCAGCACGAACGCAGGTACCGAACTGACTTTCGGTGCCGCCACCCCTGCGGTCGTTGCTAGCGCCTCTACCGTCTGACGCTGCGTCATCGACAGCGCACTAGGTACGTGCCACGCGCGTCCAAGTGCCCGAGGATCTGAGCCAATGGCAATCAGAGTTGAAGCCATATCTTCGGTAAAGGTAAACGTGTGCTCAACATCGGGATTACCGACGACGCGAACGCTTTTGCCCGCAAGGATCCTCGGAACCACCATGTCACCTAGCAGCGACTGCGCGCCAGGCCCGACGTAATCAGAACCGCGTGCCTCCGTGGCACGAATGCGCCCTGCGTTGTGCAATTCGAGTGCCTCGTTCCACATCTGGATGCGGACCTTGGCCTTGGTGCCCGTGGCCGCGAGTGGAGTGTTCTCCGTCATGGGACTGTTGACCGGACCGTAGCCATAGAGGTTCGAGCAGGTGGACAACACCGCACCTGACGTTTCCGCTGCAGCCAGTAGAGCGCGGGCAACCGGCGGCCAGTCGGTCGGCCAGCGGTGGTATTGAGGGTTGACGCAGTTGTAGATGACATCCGCGCCAATAGTCAGTTCACTCAACCGCGCTGCATCGCCAGCGTCTGCAGCCACACGTGTGACGTTGGAAAGGTCTGGGCCACTGCCGGAACGAGTGACGACCACGACATCCTTGCCGGCTGCGGCCAACTTACGGACAACTGCTGATCCCACGGGACCAGCTCCGACCACCACATGCTTATTGCTGTCCATGTCAATCTCCTCGTTGCGAAAAGCGGTCTCACTCCCTCAATACGAGAGCACTGCTCACAGTTTGCATCATTGCTCCGCTTCGTGTCAAGAGCACTGCTCTCGGTGTTGTCCACCGCTCTCGTAGATGTCATAATCGGCACATGGTTGAGCCAACATCTGCACCGCGAACGGCCCGCGCGCGGGCCCGGGCAGAGCTCACCCGGGAGATCGTCGACACCGCTCGTGCTCATCTGTCCAGCGACGGTGCTGCTGGCCTTTCACTTCGCGCGGTAGCCCGAGATTTGGGCATGGTGAGTAGCGCGGTTTACCGATACTTTCCAAGTCGCGACGAACTACTCACCGCATTGATCATCGATGCCTACAACTCACTCGGTGAGGAGGCCGAGCGTGCCGAACAGGCGGTTAAGAGATCCGACCTACACGGCAGATGGTTGGCGATAGGCAATTCAACGCGCACGTGGGCACTGGTGCGACCACATGAATGGGCATTGATCTATGGGTCTCCCGTTCCGGGTTACCAAGCGCCGCAGGACACCATCGTGCCTGCCACCCGCGTGTCAGCACTACTCATCGGCATACTGGTTGACGCCCACACCTCAGGACTCTCTCCGGCGCCACTGCCCGTCCCACGAGTGGTCCACACAAGTCTCACACCGGTTCGTCAGGCGATCCCCGTCGCCGTCCCCGACGATCTGATCATTCGCGGACTCATGGTGTGGTCCCAGCTCATCGGGACGATCAGCTTAGAACTCAACGGTCAGTTTCATAACGTGCTTGCCGACACCGATGCGTACTTCGAGACGGTCATACAGCGTTGCTCTATCGACATCGGCATCGCCTGACTGTCATCCGATGCGACCCCCGGCAAGCGGGCTAAGTGATGTTCCGACATGATCGACGCATGGCACGCTTACTCACCATCATGGGATCTGGCGAGACCAGCCCAACGATGGTTACTCCACATCAACGAATCTTCTCCTCACTTGGCCGCGACGTACGGGCGGTGCTGCTTGATTCGCCCTACGGTTTTCAAGAAAATGCCGACGAGCTCACAGACCGTGCTCAGCAGTACTTTCGCGAGAGCGTGGGGCGAGAAGTCAGCGCGGCCACGTTCCGCTCCGCTCCCCCCAGCGATATCACCGAGCATGCCACCCAGATGGCAGCCCTCAACGCCGCCGAGTGGATCTTCGCCGGGCCGGGCAGCCCGACCTACGCGCTGCGCACCTGGGATGGCAGCGCCGTCCCCGATGCTCTCAACAGACGGCTTCGCGATGGTGGTGCGGTTACCTTCGCCTCGGCCGCCGCGCTCACGCTTGGACGATTCTCGATTCCCGTATACGAGATCTACAAAGTCGGACAGGATCCACACTGGCTCGACGGACTCGATGTCTTTGGCACAGCAACCGGCCTGAAAGCCGCGATCGTTCCTCACTGGAACAACGCCGAGGGCGGCACCCATGACACGCGCTTCTGTTGGCTGGGTGAACGACGTCTCGTCGCCCTTGAGTCGCTACTTCCTGACGATGCGTTCATCGTCGGGATCGATGAGCACACCGGCATCATCATCGACCTGGATTCAGGTGTCGTGGAGATTGTCGGGAAAGGCACTCTCGTCGTGCGATCCCATGGGGTGGAATGGATTCGGCAGGCAGGTGTAACCACCAGCCTCGATGAGATCGCCGCGGCCGGCAACGCACCTCGGAAAACGGGGAGCGCCGACGTCGTCAGTGAACCTACATCGTCAACGACCGCGGTCGATGCAATACGTCATGCTTTGGAATCGGGCGATGCTCCAACAGCGTTGGCACTCATCGCCGATGCCAATCGCACCGCCGAAACAGCCGACGCACGTTCAGAGTTGTCCGGTTGGATCAGCAACGCAATCGCAGCCTTGGGTTCACCGGTAGATGTCACCGAAACGGTCGCACCACTGGTGACCCTGCTCTTGGAACTGCGTACAGCGGCCCGCGCCGATAAGCGCTGGGCCGATTCAGATCTCATCAGAGACGGTCTGGCCGCGGCACGGATCGAGGTGCGTGATACACCTGAGGGTGTGCAGTGGGAGGTTATGACGTGAGCAACGCACCAATCGCACTCGTTGGATCCGGTGAATATCTTCCTGTCATGACCCAGATCGAGGGTGCCTTGATCGCGGGTCGTCCACCGAAGTACGTACAGCTAGCAACCGCCGCGGCACCTGAGGGTGATTCGTCGCTCGCGTTTTGGCACAAGCTGGGTAAAGAGCAGGCTGATCGGCTCGGTGTCGAGCAGGTGGTCGTTGACGTGCGCGATCGTGACGACGCCAACAATCCAGAACTGGCGGCCAAACTCCAGGGTGCTGGATTGATCTATCTGTCCGGCGGCAACCCGGCGTTCCTGTCGAACACGTTGCGCGATACGGCAGTGTGGGAAGCGATTAAGGCTGCTCATCAGGCCGGATCTGCCCTCGCTGGTTGCAGCGCGGGAGCGATGTCGCTCACCGAGTGGGCACCACGTCCACGTGATTTCAACAGTGAGCACATCTCAGGCCTTGGCTACGTGCCACACATCCGTGTGATCCCGCATTTCGACAAGTTTGGCTCGTGGATTCCCGACATGCTTCGCAACACAATGCTCAGACTCCCTGACGGCGTCATGCTGCTGGGCATCGATGAGGAAACTGCGCTCGTTGGTGGACCACATGAGTGGGTCGTTCAAGGCAATCAATCTGTATGGCACCTTGGTGACGGCAAACGCATTGAGTACAAACCCGGAAGTACGTTGATTACTCCGTAGGGTCGTCGATTGTCGTCGGTATCTACTCTGAACGACCCTTGTCGTCGTCGAGTTCGCGCAAGAACTCTTGGAACTGCGCGGCAATATCGTCACCTGACGGTAGCGGTCCGTCCGTAGCCAGCGGCAACGCATTAGCCGCACCGCGAACGATTTCGTCGTACTGCAATTCAAGATCGCGGACGGCTTGCTCGTTCTCGGCGTTACCGGCCAATTGCTCATTGATCTCGCGCATGCTGTGTCCGGCCTTGATCTCAAGCTCGCTGAGATCAAACGACAAACTGCCAGCAACGCCAACCTCTTCAAGCAGTGCGATCGCAGCCCGTGGAAAGAGGACCTGCGACAGATAGTGCGGGACATGCGCCGCGAAACCGAGAGCAAGATGACCGGCCTCGCCGAGAGCAAGCTCGACCCCACCGGCAAGATGACCTGGCACCTCGATAGCTCCGACGAAGGTAGGTCGGCCGGCTACGAACGCGGGATCTGTGGCATGGGCGGTGACACCCACCGGACGGGTGTGCGGGGCGGGCCAAGGAATCGCGTTCATGCCGATTGAGCGGGAGACCCCAAATCGCTCCACCAACTGCACAACTGCAGCGGTGAATGCTCGCCATGCGAAGTCAGGCTCAGGCCCGGCCAAAAGAAGGAAAGGTGTTCCCCGCTCATCACGCAATTCGTAGAGCAACAACTGGGGGTAATCAAGTTCGGCGTAGTGATCAGTATCGAAGATCATTCGGGGCCGACGGGCGCGATAGTCGTAGAGGGTATCGATATCAAATTGGGCAATGACGCGGTGCTCACATGATTCGAGCAAGTGCTCCACCGCGAGTTGGCGGGCTCCACCAGCGTCGAGGAATCCAGATAGGGCGTGAACGAGCACCGGCGCATCCATATCAAGATCGTCGGTGATGACCTCGTACAAGCTTTCGGGCTTCATGGCTCCCATTGTCCTCTACTTCGGAACTCCGAGCACACCTAACGCGTCGGGTACATCATGGCAACGTTTCAGGCACCCCCTGACATTCCCGCGCAGGACGATAATTCTGCCCCTGTCCCCGCAGACACGAACTCCGTCGCCATGGGCGAGGATGGGCAGGTGGACACCACCGCGAACGTGAACAGTGATGATCAAGGGCCGTTGCGCGCACCGGACGAGGATCCGCCCTTCACACTTCCTGGACGTAAGACCCTGCGCGCGGAGCTGTGGATCGTGCTGTGGCTCTCCATCGCTGCGGCTGGACTCCGCTCCCTGCTCTCGCTGATCGATTCGCTGACCCGCGGCGTGAAGCTCTCGTCGCAATCCACCACCTTGATCACGACGTACATCGCTGATCGCCCGTGGCTCGACATCATGTTCCAAGCCACGCGGATCGCACTTGCTTTGATTCCAGTTCTCCTGGTTTTCCACCTGCTGCGTCGCGGAGGTGAGCGGCTGTCAGCAATTGGACTAGATCTGAGCGACTGGAAACGCGACCTACTGCGAGGAGCTGGGCTTGCCGCTGTCGTCGGCGGAACTGGTTTGGTCTTCTATCTGATCGCATTCCACCTTGGGATGAACGTACGCATTGCTGCCGTTACGACGAAAGACGCCTGGTGGACGATCTTCCTGCTTCTTGCATCGGCGGCTTTTAACGCGATCCTCGAAGAAGTGATCGTGCTCGCCTATTTCATTCACCGGACAGAACAGCTCGGCTGGAAGTCATGGCAATCCGTTGGCGGCAGCGCCCTACTACGCGGTGCGTACCACCTCTATCAGGGCTTCGGTGGATTTATCGGCAACATCGCTATGGGCTTGATCTTCGGAACTCTTTACAAGAGATGGGGACGCGTCATGCCGTTCCTGATCGCACACTTCATCATCGATGCAGTCGCCTTCGTGGGCTACGACCTACTCGGCGGCAAGGTGAGTTGGCTTCCCTAGTAGTGCTTACGGTTGCGCGGCCTTAACCACGTCGATGATGGTTGCGAGTGCAGCGTCGAGCTCCTGTTCGCTAATCGTTAACGGCGGGGCAAAGCGGATCGTCCACGTATGGGTGTCCTTCGCGAGGATTCCGCGCTCGAGCAACGTCATGCTGATGTCTCGTCCCGTCGGACCAGTTCCATCGAGCTCGAGTGCCCACCACAGGCCACTACCCCTAACTTCTTTAACCCCAGGCATTCCAGCGTTACGCAGCGTTGCCAGAACGTGCTCACCAAGGGAAAGTGATCGGGCCTGAAGTTCACCGGTGTTGAGCAGTTCAATGACGGCGATTCCGACGGCGGCCGCCAGCGGATTGCCACCAAAGGTACTGCCATGCTCACCAGGTTTAATGACGCCAAGCACGTCCCAATTGGCTGTAATTGCACTGACGGGCAAAATTCCGCCGCCGAGCGCCTTGCCGAGGATTCGAATGTCGGGCTGAACATCGACGAGGTCGCAGGCGAACGTCGCACCCGCGCGACCAAGGCCTGCCTGGATCTCATCGGCGATCATCAAAACATTGTTCGCTGAACAGAGCGCACGAACCTCTTGCAGATATCCCGTCGGCGGAATGACGACACCGGCTTCACCTTGAATCGGCTCAACGAGAACCGCCACAGTGTTAGGGGTAATCGCAGCGGCGAATGCTTCGGCATCACCATACGGAACAGTGACGAAGCCGGGAGTGAAGGGACCGTAATCATTGCGCGCGTCGGGATCGTCCGAGAAGGACACGATAGTCGTCGTTCGGCCATGGAAGTTACCGGCACACACGATGATTTCCGCGTTGCCCTCACTCACACCCTTGACTTGATAACCCCATTTTCGGGCAACCTTGAGAGCCGTCTCAACACCTTCGGCACCACTGTTCATCGGTAAAACCGCATCATGACGGGCCAGAGCGGCAAGGTCTGCGCAGAACCGGCCCAATTGATCGTTGTGGAACGCACGGCTTGTGAGTGTGACCCGGTCTAACTGAGCGCTGAGGGCCGCGAGCAAAGCCGGGTGACGATGCCCAAAGTTCAATGCCGAGTACGCGGACAGCATGTCAACGTACCGACGTCCTTCAACGTCCGTGACCCACACATCCTGCCCTGAGGAGATCACAACTGGAAGTGGATGATAATTGTGGGCGCAGTGCTCTTCCTCAAACGCGATGAATTGCTCGGTGTCCACACTGACCCCTTAACTGCGATTACGACGGACGGAACGACGACAGCGGTGCCACTGGCGCTGCATGCTTGATCATCACATGTCGCGTCACCGTGTATTCAAGTATCGCCTCATGGGACATGTCCTTGCCAAAGCCGCTGCCCTTCACTCCACCATGTGGGGCCTCAGATGCGATGGGTAAGTGGTCGTTAACCCACGTGACCCCGACCTCAAGCTGATGACACACCCGCAGCGCACGCCCAACATCGTTTGTCCACACCGATGACGCCAGGCCATAACGGCTGTCGTTGGCGAGCCGAATCGCGTCTGCTTCGTCGTCGAATGGCACCACCACCAGCACCGGCCCAAAGACCTCACCCTGAACGATCTCGCTGTCCTGACGAGCACCCGCGATCAGGGTTGGCAGATAGTAGGCACCGGGCAAATCCAGTGAGCTACCACCAGTCACGACCTCGCCACCCGCATCTACGGCCCGCGTTACAAAACCATGGACGCGATCGCGATGATCGGTCGAAATCAGCGGGCCGATATCCGTCTGATCACCTCGAGGGTGGCCAACGCGAATCGACGAGAGCACCGCAGCTAACGCGTCGACGACGTCCGCATAGCGACTGCGATCGACGTAGACACGTGTTGCAGCCGTACAATCTTGCCCCGAGTTGTAGGTGGCTCCTAGCGCCACAGCGCGGGCCATCGCATCAAGGTCCGCGTCAGCGAACACGATCGCCGGAGCCTTTCCTCCCAGTTCTAGGTGTACTCGCTTCGTCTGTTGAGCCGCAGCAGCCATCACGGCTTGACCGGTGCGCGTCGATCCAGTCACGGAGACCATGTCGACTCCAGCCGACTCCACCAGGGCTTGGCCGATATTGCCCTCACCCGTCACAACGTTAAAAACGCCAGCTGGTAAGTCGGCCTCGACCGCGAGCTCGGCCAACCGAATTGATGAGCGAGGTGTTGACGGCGCCGGCTTGAGAACAACGGTGTTACCCGCGCCAAGCGCTGGGCCGATCTTCCAAATAGCCATAACGAGGGGAAAGTTCCATGGGGCGATTGAGCCAACAACGCCAATCGGACGACGAATCAGCATCGACGTATAGCCGGTGCTCAGAACACCGGCACCCGTTCCATCAAGAGAGCGAGCCGAGCCAGCGAAGAACCGCAGATTATCGATCGCGAATGGCAGCTCGCCATCGCGAAACGTGGCCCACGGTTTACCAGAATCCTGCACCTCAAGTTCGGTGAGCTCATCGGCATGCGACTCCATCGAATCTGCCAGACGTAGGAGCGCGAGTGACCGTTCACCGGGAGTGAGGGCTGCCCATCCGGGCGCCGCGGCCTTCGCGGATGCGATCGCCTCGGCAGTGTCGGCGGCGGAAGCCTGGGAGATCTCGGCAAAGACTTCAGCGTCTGCCGGATCAACCAGTTGCCGGACCCCACCCTTACCGGGCCGGGTCTCACCATCGATATGAACGCCTGACGTCACAGATTCTCCTGAGTTGAAGAGGGAAGACGAGTGTGTCACCGAAGATCACGGCGACACCACGTTTCCAGCCAGTTCCATCACTACTATCTCGCTTGTTACGCTCCCATTCAGCATGGGTACGTCACAATGCCTATTCCCGCCGCTGCACGTCCATCCCGATACGATCGAGGTCAACGCCAATGAAGACGCCCTCACGCCCGCTCACCATCTTGTTCATGCCTGAATCGGCTTATGGTCCGACGAATCAATGCATCGGGGTAGGCGATGTCTTACGTAAGCGCGGCCACCGAGTCGTCTTCGCAGCCGAGGCATCGTGGAACGGCAAGCTCAGCGCACTGGGCTTTGAAGAGGATCTGGTTGATCTCGCACCTGCACCGGAGGCGACCGATGACGGCGAAGAGCAGGACGCTGGGGCATTCTGGAAGGAATTCATCCGCGAAACGGCCCCGGAATTCCGCAAACCGACCGTCGAGCAGCTAACAACCTTCATCAAGCCGACATGGCAAGCACTGATTGACGGAGCGATGTACTGCGAGCCACAGCTCAAGGAAATCATCGAGCGCGTGAAACCGGACGTGATTGTCGAAGACAACGTCCTGACGTTCCCAGCGCTACTTACGGCCGGCGTTCCGTTCGTGCGCATCGTGTCGTGTAATCCACTTGAGATGAAAGGTGACGCAGTAGCCCCCACATTCTCGGGCTTACCGCAGAACGACACGAGCGAGTGGGACGTTTTCCGCGCGGAGTACGACCGTACCCATCGAGAGATGTGGACAGCGTTTAACGAATGGGTGATGGCACAGGGCGCACCAGCCCTCGATGATCTTGAATTCATTCACACCTCAGAGCACGCCAACCTGTATGTCTTCGCTGAAGAAGCCGACTACCTCGACGCTCGTCCACTAGATGCCACCTGGCACCGCATGGATTCCAGTGTTCGCGAAACCGATGCGGTGTATGAGATTCCGGCCGCCGTCGCCGATCGTCCCGAGGGATCGGCGTTGATCTACCTGTCACTGGGCTCGCTGGGTAGTGCAGATGTTGACCTCATGAAGCGACTCATTGACGTACTCGGCAAGACGCCGCATCGCTTCATTGTCAGCAAGGGTCCGCAGCACGATCAGTACGAGTTGGCGGACAACATGGTGGGTGCTGAATTCCTACCGCAGACAACTCTGATCCCGCACGTCGACGCGATCATCACGCACGGTGGAAACAACACCACCACCGAGGCCATGCACTTTGGTAAGCCGATGATTCTGCTACCGCTGTTCTGGGATCAGTACGACAATGCCCAGCGGATGGATGAGATCGGTTTCGGAGTACGTCTGGCCACGTATGACTTCACCGATGACGAGATGACCTCGGCACTTGAAACCGTTCTTGACCCCGCCATGAAGGTGAAGATGTCAGCGATTGGCGAGAGGGTCCGCGCGCGCGATGGTCTTCGTAAGGGTGCCGATGTCATAGAAGCTGTTGGTGCTGCATTTATTGACGGCGAGTAGATCGTCGTCAACGTGACACTTTCACTCGATGAGTTCATCGCGTTATCGTCGACGTCGATTTTGGGGCCGACGAGTGAGCGACGAGCAACCGTCGAGGCTGCGCTTCCACTTCGCCTAGTGACCGCTCTCGAGCTTGATAGATCGAGCATCATCGCGCTCGTGAGCGATTGTGTGGGGGCTCGCTGGGTTGTGCCAATCCATCGCACCGCTGACGGGTTTCGACGTGCCGTCGCGGGGGACGACGTGGCCCAGGCCCTCGTTCATCATTTGGGTACACCACTAACCGCCACCGCTACAGACCACGGCTTTTCGCTCACCACGTGGCGAATCGGCGCGCCGACCGCTGAGCGAGCGATCGGTGTTGATCAGACGAACGAATCAATCGTCGTCGGTGATGAGGCCGTGGTGAAGTGGACGTTGAGCCAGCCGATAACCGATGACGTGACCCATCCTGCCGTCCCCCGATTAACCGCCCTAGCCGAGGCCGGATTTCGCGGAAGCCCAGAGATTTGGGGCTTGCTGCAGTGGCGCGCAACCCCTGACTCATCACCACTGCTGATCGCCGACATCACGGCCTTCATCGATGGGGCGCAGGACGGTTGGGAATGGGCAGTCGCAGACGTGACCGCGCTCGGTCGCGGCGAACTCGACATGGATTCAGCCCTCGCACCGGCCAAACACATCGGGATGCTCACCGCGCGAATGCATATAGCCCTTGCCACAGCCGGTATCGAGTACGCAACCAGCGAGCAGGTAGCACTCTGGAAGGTACGAGCCACCAACGACCTTGAGCGAGTGGCTCGAGAATTGGACGGACCAGAGGGTGAACGACTACGTGCCCGAGTGCCGGAGATCATGTCCGCGTATGGAGATTTCGACGAGGCCATCGGTACCCCGCTCATCGGCATTCACGGTGACTTTCACGTCGGTCAGATTCTGCGATTTGGCGATCCACACCAGTACCTCGTCACTGACTTTGAAGGAAATCCAGTGGTGCCCGCCGGCGAGCGCGCATCGAATCAACCAGCTGCCCTGGATGTAGCTGGAATGCACGCCGCATTCGATCACGTCGGACGAATCGTGCTGCACCACAATCCCGGCATCGACGCAGAAATCATCAAGATGTGGATCGGCAACACCGGCCCGGCTTTCGATTTCGAATACTTCGACACCTTGGCGCGCATGCGCAACAAAGAGATCTACGACGAACGTCTAGTCCGTCCGTTTAGATTTCAGCAGGAAGTGCGCGAGTATCTCTACGCACTCGAGCACTTACCCCTTTGGCGCTACGTTCCCGACGGCGCGCTGCAAGATCTCATCCCCGGCGCCAAGGAGCAGTAGTGGATCCCGTGTTGTTCGCCAAGGACCTCACCCGCAAGCCCGAAACAATGCGGGCATTGGCAGGCATCCTCGAGACGACGAATCCGTGGGCCGCGCTACCGCCAGCCGATCGCTACATCCTTCTCGGAATGGGCTCATCCAAGTACGCCGCATCCGTCGCGGCTGCGCGACTGCAGGCAGCCGGCATCAATGCGATGGCAGAGTTAGCAAGTACCGACCTGTTACCCGCGGTTACCTCAGGCACGGTGGTTCTCGCGATTTCTGCCGGCGGTGGTTCGCGCGAGACGAAGACTGCCATCGATCACTACCTCGGCCAGTGCCCCGTCGTCCTGCTGACGAATAAGCCCGAGTCCGCACTTGCGCAAAGCGCCGATGTTGTCATCGATATGTACGCAGAGGTCGAAGAGGGCGGAGTTGCGTGTCGATCGTTCCAACACACCCTCGCCATGCTGGTTGCACTCGAGGTTCATCTCGGCGCATCCGCTGCTGATGTACCAGCACTCATCCGCGCGTGCGCCGATGCGTCCGAACACATTCTGGGCACCTGGCGGGATTGGTTGCCACAACTCACCGCGCTACTCATCGGCCCGGACGGAATCCACACCGTCGCTCCAGCCCGACGATTCTCGTCCGCGGCCCAGTCCGCTCTCATGCTTCGTGAAGGCCCGCGTTTGGTTGCGGTGGCATGCGAGACCGGCGACTGGTCACATGTTGACGTCTACC
>CANGPO010000021.1 GCA_947455705.1 Actinomycetota bacterium
CACGTCATCAAGTGATGACGAGTGGATTTCCAAGACGCCGAACTGACGTTCGACGAACAAGATGCCCGGCTCAATATCGGGCACGCTCGTAAGCGCGAGGTGCGTGACTCGCTCAATAGCAAGCCCTGGCGCAACCTCGACGATAAGCGCGTGCTGACCGGCGAACGGCGGGTACCCGCGAGCACGCGTCGGCGTGCCCATGTACGCGGCAAACTGCTGCTGGAGGTCTTCCACCAGCAGGTAGACGCGTAACTCAGGTCCCGCGAACGGGACTGAGGTCACGCTGACGCCTCGCCCGAAACGTTGAAGTGCTTCGAGAGCTCGTTGTGCGGACGTGGGATCACGTGAACGGAAACCAGTTCACCAATCGATGACGCCGTCTCGGCACCAGCTTCGGTTGCAGCCTTAACCGCGCCGACATCACCAACGATGGTGATGGCAACAAGGCCGTCTCCAACCTGATCGCGACCAACGATGACAACGTTGGCAGCCTTAACCATGGCATCGGCAGCAGCCAGCGCGGCTACGTAACCCTTGGTCTCGATGAGACCAATTGCGTTGTTCGACATTGCTGTCTCCTTCTTTGTTCGCCACGTTGTCGTGGACAGTTCGGTTCACCACGTCAGACGTGGCTGTTGGGGATGGAACTACTTCTTACGTGACGTAGCGGTATTCGTGTCCGTTGTGGACGGAACGGGATCGATCGAGCCGATGATGAGCGCATCGATCGGCGGTGAGACGGGCCCAGGAAACCAGGACGCCGCAACTGAACCGGTGGCGACGAGAACTGTCTCACCGATACCGGAGCCAAGAACATCGAAGGCGATGAGCTTTGCTCCACCATCGATTTCAACTTCGAGGAATGCACCTGCAGGGATCTGTTCCAACCGACGGCTGGCCCAGACATTGCCGATTACCTTTGCGCGCAGCATCACGTCTCCTTTGTGATTTTGACGCCAGCCGCCCGTGCGCGATCGCGCGCGAGCGGAGTCATGACAGCCCGTTTACCAAGTACGAGAATCGCACCGGTGTCAGCGGCCTCGCGAACATGCTTTTCCGTTACCGCACCTTTTTCAACACGAACGATCGCATCAGATGACACGCTGGTCGATGCGTCGGCCGCCGGTGAGGCTGCTGTTGGTGCCAAACGGAAACTTAGGGTTCCGGCGACGATCGCGTCCCGCTGCGCTTGAGTCGCTGTCGCGATACGTCGCGCGAACGCTTGCAGCTCGGCATCGGAGCCAATGGTTACCGTGTCGGCTGTGGTGCCGATCGGGGCCATCGCCATCGTTTGTGGAACCACGTCAGCGAGAACTTGACGCACCATCTGGCGCAGCAAGTCTCGCTCGTTATCCCCCAAGCCAACCGTCACAGGACACCACGCAGTGCTGCCTCGGCCGCCTCAGCGGCTTGACGGACGTCACTCTCGCTACCGGACAGATAAACCCGGCCGGTTGCACCAATCATCCGGTAGTCAACCACCTTGATATCGGCTGCCTTCTCCGCTTCGTTCGTCGCAAGAATCGCGTACGACGCGGGTGCCATTTCAAGAACGAACAGTGATTCACCCGGTAACGCCATCGAGCCAACCTTGTTGCGGTTGATCAGGAATGCGTGCTGACGATCAAGCATCGTGACGATCCGGGAAGCCAAGATCTGCGGACGAACCGCCGACGAGGTGTCGGTACCAAGAGCCTCGAGAACTGCCTCACCGGCCGCCTTCACCTGGCCGGTGGGTCCGTGTAGTTCCAGATAACCGAACTGACGCTCAACAACCAAGATGCCGGCCTGCACTTCGGCATATTTCAGCGCAACATCGGTGAGCGGTTCGATATCCAATCCTGGCGCTACCTCGATGATCTGGGCGGCGACATCTGCCCGTGGCAGCGCACCCTTGATCCACGTGCCGAGATAGCACATCGTCTGCGGCTGCAGGCGATCAAGGAAGATGAACGAACGAAGTTCTGCCACGTAGGTCAGCCCCTGACAATCGCGTTGAGCTCTTCAATGATCAGACGACGGATTTCATCGCGAAGTTCATCTGGGGCGTCGTTGGACATTGCAACGGTAGATGGAACAAGTGGTGCCGCATTCGCATCATTCGATGCTCGCGGATACGTCGGCACAACACCCTCTGGTGCATGCCACGGCGTCAAACCAGCAAAGTTCGCCATTGGCACGGAGGCATTGGAGTTGTATGCAATCCGCGTCCAGTTGATCAAGTGCTTTGGCTCGAGGTTTTCACCCACGGATGAACGGCCCAGAAAGCCAGTACCGATCGTCATCGTTGGAGCCAGATTCGTCTCGATTCCTGATGCACCCAGGCTATTGCCGACGTTCACCGACACACGCAAAACGCGAACGGCAGCCGAAAACGCCATGATGGTCTGGGGATTCGAGGAATGAATCGCTGCCGAATGCCCTTGACCCGTAATGCGCAAAACTGCTTGGGCCGCATCGATGCCACGACCCACAGTGGGTACGCGAACAAGTCCAAGCACTGGGCACAGTTTCTCATGTGCCAACGGTTCTTCAGGCACAACTAGATCGAACGGTGCCACCAAAATCTTGGTTCGCGCATTCACCCGCACATTGGCCGCCGAAGCAATCGCGGTGGCGTCCTTGCCAACCCACTTGGGGTCAAAGTGGCCGTCGGGGAAGACGAGGTCTCGCACGCGATCACGTTCATCGTCAGAAAGGACGTGAGCCCCCGCGCGCGTCATCGCGTTTAGCAGAGCGGCACTCGCCGCTTCTTCAACGATGAGAACGCTCTCATTCGTACAGAGAATTGAGTTATCGAAGGACTTGCTGTCGACGATCCGTTGCGCCGTGGCGTTGATGTCTGCAGTTGCGTCGACCAAGACGGGAACGTTGCCTGGCCCCACCCCGATCGCCGGATTACCGCTTCGGTAAGCGGCTCGAACCATGGGAGTTCCACCGGTGGCCAAGATGACGTCTGTACGTGGATCGGTCATCAATGCGTTGATCAGCGGGATAGACGGTTCTTCGACGACCTGGATGCATCCGTCCGGAGCGCCGGCCGCGACGGCGGCAGCCGCCATAGTGCGAGCGGCTTCGGCACACACTGCCTTGGCATAGGGGTGGGGGCTAATGACGATCGCGTTACGCGTCAGCAGTGCCAACGTTATCTTGAACATCACCGTGGCAACTGGGTTGGTCGAGGGCGTCAGTGCCAGGACGACGCCAGCTGGCCGCGGAATTTCAACCATCTTGCCTGCGTCGTCTACGACAACATCGATGTAATCGCTCGCGCGGTACTTTGCCGCGATCCCAGTTGAGCAGGCAAGGTTTTTGAGCAGTTTGTGCTCCGCGACACCGTAGCCGGTTTCGCGCACAGCCCACTCGGCGAACTCCTTAGCGCGCGCCGCACCAGCTTGTGCGGCGGCATCGACGATGCGCTGCACGGTGGCTGAGTCATACGAGGCGAAGGCGCGGGCAGCCCATTCAGCACGTTCAATCATTGCCCTGCCCCGCGGAACACCAGCGGGGTCAAGTGGCATCTCGAACATCGTGTCAACCATCAGCGGAACTTCCGTTCTGACATGACATCCGCACGGGCTTTGGCGATCCCAACCTCGGTGCGGTCCAGAAGTTCTTCGGCAAGCTCAGGCTTGACCAGAATGCCTGGCTTGTACTGCAAAACGCGCGGATCAAGAGTGGAGAAGATCGCCCAAACACCGTTTTCGTAAAGCCGCTTCATCACAAACTTGGCACCCTGTGGGTCAGCGAATTCCAACCCCATCACAACGCCGTTTTGACGGATCCCAATAAACCAGTCCGGATAGGTGGCTTGGATTTCGCGAAGGCCGCGGCCGATGAAGTCCGAGATGTAATGGACCATGGAACGAGTCTCGGCGCGGTTGCAGATCTCCAATGCCTTCAGGGCGGCGATACAGCCGAGCTCGGCACCACCGAACGTCGAAATATGTCCGAAGCCGTCCTCGGTAAGCCACCCCGCACACCGCTCACTCACCAGCACTGCGGCGATGGGGTACATACCGCCAGAGATTCCCTTGCCGGTGACCAGAATGTCTGGCTCAATTCCGTGCTTGGTGATCCCCCACAATTCACCAGTACGCATCAGACCTGTCTGAACCTCATCGGCGATGTACAGGGCGTCGTACTTTTCGCACAACTGCTTGACTGCTTCGAGATAGCCCGGGTTAGGCAGCGGGAAGCCATATGTCGCGGGAATCGTCTCCATGATGACCGCGGCAATATCCCGACCCTTGAGAACCTCTTCCATCGCCTCGAGGTCATTGAACGGTACGTGTGGGAAGTCTTCCTCGTTGTCAGACAGGAAGAGTTTGGAGAAGCGGTCGTCTCCGGTACCAACCGCTAGGCCAGTATGGCCGTGGTACGCCTTGATGATCGACAGAATCTTGCGCTTCTGCGTGGCATGGCGAGCCGTCTTAATAGCGATATCGATGGCCTCACCACCACCGGATCCGTAGATGACCTTGGTCAGGTTCTGCGGCGCACTGGCGATCAATGCCTCGGCAAGGGCCGTCCGTGCAAGCGACGGGAAATGATGGTTACCCATGTCGAAGTGCTGCATCGCAACCGTGATGGCCTGGACCATCTCGCGATTGCGGTGACCGAGGTTGTAGGTGCCGCCGTTGAGGTGCACATCGATCAGGCGCTTGCCCGAGACGTCATAGATGAAGTACTCCTCACGCCGGTCAATGACCAGCGGAACCCCGGACTCAGACCAGAAACTGGTCTTTCCCGGATTCCAGTACTCCTTACTCTTCTCCAGCACCTCATCCTTTGAGGCGAAAGAGAAAAAGCCGTAGTCCAGCGCAGTGGCATCGGACATGGGACCTCCCCATCGGTCTGTAGACCAAATCATACCGATTATCCATACCAATACAAGACCAAAAGGTCGGCCAATCGGGGCCACCTTCGTGGTGCCTCCAGATCAATGTGGCGTGTCGAGGACGTTTCATCGGTGTAAAACTTCGCGATCCGTGAGCGTGAACCGCGCCAAAACACCACGTCACAACCGAATTGGTTCAGCAAAGTGCTTGATTCGGTCCACCGTGTCACGACATACTCCCCTGCAACATGTGATCGGTGTCACCAGACACCGTTTCACTCGTTTGGTCCACTGATATGCGCGCATCCGCGAGCGAAAGGAACATCACTCGAATGAGTACTGCCCTCCCCGGAGATCACCAACTGACCTCCTCTGAGCACAACAAGCTGAAGGCCGGCACCGTCGGCCTCTTCGGCGTGCTGTTCATGGCACTCGCTAATGCAGCGCCAATCACCGCAATGACCGGCAACGTCCCGATCGCCATCGCGTTCGGTAACGGCATCTACGCTCCCGCTGGCTTCGTTGTGGCGACGATCGTTCTCACGCTGTTCACCATCGGATTCATTTCGATGGCCCGCTACATCACCACGACCGGTGCGTTCTACGGCTTTATCAGCCACGGACTCGGACAGATCTGGGGTATGGCGACCGGCTTCATGGCCACGATGTGTTACATCGTGTTCGAAGGCTCACTCATTGGCATCTTTGCCTACTTCGCTAGCCAAGCGATCGAAACGTGGACCGGCGCCGTCATCAACTGGCTGCTCATCGCGCTAGTCGGCATCATCTTGGTCGGCATCCTCGGATACTTCGACATCTCCATTGCTGCGAAGTTGCTCGGCTTCTTCCTGATCTGTGAGGTCGTTCTTCTGGCTGCGCTGGCTTTCTCAGTGCTGTTCAAGGGTGGCGGTCCGGATGGCCTGATGTCAGACATCGTCAATCCGCTCAATGCCTTCAAGAGTTTGCCTGAAGGTGGCGGACTGAATCCGGCCGTCATGGTCGGCGACCCGGCAGCACCGATCGCCGCTGGCGCCGCAGCCCTGGGCGTGTTCTTCGCCTTCTGGTCGTGGATCGGTTTCGAGACCACCGCCGTTTACGGTGAAGAGTCACGTAACCCGCGCAAGATCGTTCCTCAAGCAACCCTGTTCGCCGTTATCGCGCTTGGCGTGTTCTACTCATTCGTCTCGTGGATGGTGATCGCCGGTAACGGTGCCAACCAGGCGATCACGAAGTCGTACACCAACGCCATCACGATGTTCACCGACCTTGCGGTGGCGAACCTTGGTGGCGAGTGGGTCCGTACCGTTTACCTGGTTCTGATCGTGTCGGGCTCATTCGCTTGTGCACTGGCTTTCCACAACGCAGCGTCGCGTTACCTCTACGCCATCGGCCGTGAGGTGCCCGCCCTGCGCAGCAACCTCGGCACAACGCACGCCACCCACGGCTCACCGCACATCTCCTCGATCGTTCAGACCGTCATCACGATCGTGCTGACGATCGGCTTCTACTTCCTGACGCCGAATGGCAGCGATGTGCTTCAGGGTGGATACATCTTCGAGTACGGACTGCTGGCACTGCTCGGAACGTTGGCCATCCTGCTCGTTATGGCCATCTGTTCTGTTGCCGTGATCTGGTACTTCTGGGTCAAGAAGGTGCACACGGGCAACGTGTTCACCACGCTCATCTCCCCCGCACTCGGATTCCTCGGCATGATGTACGTCGTCTACCTGCTCCTGAGCAACATCACCTTCGCCGGTGGTGGCGCTGCTGGTTCGGCATTCTTCGTCGCAATTCCGTGGATCACGATCGCCACCTTCGCAGCCGGTCTGCTGTTCGCCCTCTGGATCAAGAAGAGCCAGCCGGACGTGTACGCAGAAATCGGTCGTACCGTGCTCGAGGAAGCTCACGAGCGCGTCTAAGCACTGTTGCACTACCTGTAAATGATCTGCGGGGTGCGTTGCGTGGTTTCCACGTAACGCACCCCGCAGTCATGTTGGGCACTACCGTTGGCCTTATGAACACCACGAAGGAGCGCACGTCGCAATGACGGACACGCAGCCCATTGGCCGGTTCAGATTTATGGACGCGCAGCGCGTAAATCTCGACGGCTTCGCGGTCGAAGATCAATCCCTTGGCTTGATAGCATTCAATGCGGACGCAGACCCCGACCCCTCCCTAGTTCTTGACGGCGGAGGCAACGTCGTCGAGATGGACGGGAGAGCCGCCACCGACTTTGATCTCATCGATGAGTTCATCGCTCGACACGGCCTAGATCTCAGCGTCTCAGCCGAAGTGATGGCCCTCGATGACGACGACTTCGCGCGACGCATCGTCGACATTAACGTTCCCCGCGCCGAGATCATTCGGCTCACTGCCGGGGCGACACCGGCAAAACTTGCTCGCGTACTATCTCGGCTTCGTGCAGCAGAACTCGTGATAGCCATGACGAAAATGCGCGCCCGCAAGACGCCTAGCAATCAGGCTCATGTCACGAATAGGTCAGACGATCCCCTGCTGTTGGCTGCCGACGCAGCAACAGCCGCGGCCTTCGGATTCCGCGAGATTGAAACAACCGTTCCCGTTCTTGGCGATGCGCCGAGTAACGCCGTGGCAGTGTCCATTGGCGCTGCCGTAGGTGCAGTTGGGGTGCTCGTCCAGTGCTCAGTGGAAGAAGCATTGGAACTTGAGTTGGGGATGGCAGGTCTGGTCTCCTACGCAGAAACTGTCTCGATTTACGGAACCGAACAGATCTTTATAGATGGCGACGACACCCCATGGTCTAAGGCGCTCCTCACGTCCGCCTATGCGAGCCGCGGAATGAAGATGCGTGTTACGTCCGGCGGCGGCTCCGAGGCGTTGATGGGTGCGGCTGAAAATCGCTCCATCTTCTACCTCGAAGCTCGATGTGTGGCACTTGCCAGAGCCCTTGGCTCACAAGGCGTTCAGAACGGCGGCATTGATGCAGCATCCGTCTCAGGGTCTGTTCCTGGCGGTGCGCGCAGCATGATGGCCGAGAACCTCATGGTGATGATGCGCAACCTCGAAGCGTGTACCGGCAATGATGCCCTGATGAGCGAATCGGATGTGCGTCGCACCTCACGGACCCATCCGATCTTCATCGCCGGTACCGATTTCGTGTGCTCAGGATTCGGCTCGATCCAGCGTTACGACAATATGTTCGGGCCGAGTCAATGGAACTCCGAAGACATCGACGACTTCCTCATCATGCAACGTGATTGGACGGTTGACGGTGGCCTGCGCAGCGCAGCCGAGCCCGATGTCGCCCGGCTTCGTCGTCGCGCCGCCAATGCGGTGCGTGATGTCTATCGGTTCCTAGGCCTTGCCGACTTTCAGGATGTCTGGGTTGAGCAAGCCATTGATGCTGCTGGCTCGAAAGACATTCCGGCGGCAGATCTGATGACTCCGCTTGAGGCCTCCCGGATCATTCGGCAGTCACACGTCACGATGGTCGATGTCGTGGCCGCCCTCGACGCATGCGGATATGAGATCGAAGCCGAACGGCTACTTGCCATGCTGCACGCGCGCGTCGACGGAGATTACCTACATACGGCCGCGATCTTCGATGAGCAGATGAACGTCATGTCACTGGTTACCGATCCGAATGATTACGCCGGCCCCGGAACAGGATACGAGCCAGCAGGATCTCGACTGGCCGAACTCAACTCGGTCCGCCAACAGCGATCCGTGTCAGATCTACGCGATGAACAGGCCGCTGCCGCAGGCGATCACTTCACGGTGGTCGGCGCCGCAGGTCAAGGCTCCGATCCCACGGAGGTCTCGATCGGAGTGTCCGCAGCAACCGGACGAGCCATCTGGACGACGCTGTCCGGGCTTTCGGTCGTCGACGTACTCGACGAACTACTGGCCGGCCTAGAAGAAGAAGGATGCCGCGGCCGCATCATCCGGATCAACGACACCGTCGACCTGGGCATGATCGGCCTCACTGCGGCACGTCTATCGGGATCCGGAATCGGGATCGGCCTACAGGCTAAGGGCACGGCTCTTATCCACCGTCGGGATCTGTCACCGTTGGCAAACCTCGAGCTCTACAGCGTTGCACCAACTGTGACCCCCGAGCTGTACCGCGCACTAGGGATAAATGCCGGCCGCCACGCCAAAGGCGCCACTCCTGAACCATTGCGAAATCCTTACTCCGACATGGCAATCGAAGCGCGATTCCACACGAAAGTTGTGTCACTCGTCGCCATCGAACGCACATGCCTAAAACCGGAGATTGGCCCCGAAGATCTGGAGTTACGCCAATGAGCACCGCGCGATCAGGACGCGACACCACTGACGTCACCTTGGATTCGATCCGTCTTGGCGAGGTGACAATGGACGACGTCACCATCCACCCGGACACCCTGATCAGGCAAGCTGAGGTCGCGTATGAACACGCCAATCCACAACTCGCGGAAAACTTGCTGCGGGCGGCTGAACTTACATTGATTCCCGACGATGAGGTCCTTGCGATGTATGAGGCGTTGAGGCCCGGACGATCAACGGTCGACGAGCTGCGCGCACTGGCCACATCACTTCGTGATCGCCGAGCACCACGCACGGCCGCCCTCATTGAGGAAGCGGCCGATGCATATGCACGCCGCGGCATCGCCAAACAGGCCTGAGAGCTACCACTGCCGTGAGCATCATCGCTGGAGTCGATGTCGGTAACTCGACGACGGAGATAGTCGTGGTCGACACCTCAACGTCGCCACCAACCCCCATCGTGTGGGACCGCATCCCGACCCGCGGGATCAAGGGCTCGGCCGATTCCGCCCAAGCCGCCGCACAGATCCTTCGACGACTGGCCAAGCGAGCTGACCTCAGGATCGACCACATCGTCGTGGCCCCACAGCATCCCGTTGACTCACGGACCGTTGTCATTGATGAACCACCGCCAAACACGGGACGCCTAGCGATCATCGGCGCCGGCACGACCACCCCTGCAGGGTCAGGGATCGGTGTCGGCTCGCCACGCCTGATTGATGATGACATCGACACCAGTGCGCCCATCGTTCTCGTAGCACCTGAGCCTCGATCCTTTCGTGCCACCGCGACCCGGATTAATGAATGGCTAGATGCGGGCGCCGACGTCGTCGGCATCGTGCTGTCCGGCGACGAAGCAGTCTTGGTTTCGAACCGCATTGCCAAAGATTTGCCGGTGGTTGATCAGGTCGACGTCGAAACAGCAATCCAGGCTGACCTTGTTGCGGTTGAGGTATCAACGTCGATTGTTCGTGACCTCGCCGATCCTGTGCGCATCTCGGCCCTGACCCGACTCGATCGTTCCGAGCATGGAGATGCTGAAGCAATCGCTGGGCAGTTGCGCGGATTACGCGATGCGGCGATCGCGATCTTTGCTGAGCCGCGTAGTTCATCAGTTGCTGCCAGTCGCACAGCGCAGGTTGAGGTTGGCGACAGTCATCGAAGCCTTCGTGACATAGCGATGCGCCCCCTGGCCGCACGTCAAAGTGGCTCACTCACACTCGATGCAATGACGTGGCTTGGGTTCTCCGATCTGTGGGCCGTCGACCTGGCGGAGGTTGCAGATACCAGCGCCATCCGACCGCACAGTGTTCATGAACGCGCCATATCCCTTGCCACACTTGCCGATGCAACAGGTTCCCCGATTGATCTGCCAGCGCAGATTTTGCGTGACGAGTGTGACGTGCCAGTGTTTCTCGTTTCCAGCGAGGCAACGGCCGCTCGCGTGGGCGCACTCAGTACCCCTGCGGCAAATTCCGATGCCATGGTGCTCGATCTCGGTGGCGGCACGATCGATGCCGCCACGGCCGCCGATCACAGCATCGTTGTGGCTGGTGCCGGAGACCTGCTCACAGCCGCGGTAGCGCACCTACTTAACATTCCACGAGGCGCCGCGGAGTGGGTCAAGCGTGAGCCTAGTGCCCGACTTGAAGGTCCACACGTACTCGTGGGCGAGGACGGCGTTCGACGATTCGTCGATGCCCCCGTCACCGCCGATGCGGTCGGCGCACTCGTCGTTCCGGGGCCGGCCGGCTTCCTACCCTTCCATGGGCAGTTGGCCCCCGGTGAATGGCGGATGCTTCGTCAACAACTCAAGCGAGCAGTGATCAGCAAGAACATTGAGCGGGCGACAACCGACATTGACACTGCGCGCGACGCAATCTTGGTCGGTGGGCCCGCTGGCGATACCGAACTGCTAAGCATGGCGGTGCGAGCTCTGCCGGGATGCACTCCGGGCCGCGCCGACGTGGCCGGCCAACTCGGTCACCGATGGGCTGTGGCGTATGGCTTAACGCTTCTACATCAACGTGGTGAAACCGAACCCGCCTAGGTGTGTGGACCGTGACTAACGCAGACCCGTACCTCGACGTAGCGCATCTTGGACGAGTGCATCGACCAACTCCGGATACTCGATTCCACTTTCCGCCCATACTCGCGGATACATGGAAATCGAGGTGAATCCTGGCATCGTGTTGACCTCGTTGATCAGCCACCGACCGTCGCTGGTCAAGAAGAAGTCGCACCGAGCTAGACCTTCACAGCCCAGTGCCTCAAAGGCCTTCACAGACAGATCTTGGACGGCACGAAGCTCACCCTCGGAGAGATCAGCCGGTACGACGAGCTCGGCTGCGTCATCTAAGTATTTGGCTTCGAAGTCATAGAACTCGTGATCACCATGCACGATGATCTCCGCGCACACACTGGCTCGTGGTGTCCCCGTCTCATCAACGAGAACGCCACACTCGATCTCGCGCCCATCTGCGACACCGGCCTCGACGACGATCTTCGGATCATGTTGGCGCGCCTGCTCGATAGCGTCGACGAGCTTCGACGCGTCCTTAACTTTGGTGATGCCAACACTTGATCCTGCTCGGGCTGGCTTAACAAACATCGGGAAGCCCAGTTGTTCGATCCGCTTCAACGAGCCTTGCTTGTCAGTGCGCCACTGTCGATCCGTCACGACGACGTAGGGTGCTTGCTCAAGGCCAGCGACGGCGAACATCGCCTTCATCGCGCCCTTGTCCATGGCTGCAGCGGACGCCAAAACCCCAGACCCGACATACGGGATCCCAGCCATCTCGAGTAGACCTTGGATCGTGCCGTCCTCACCGTAGGGGCCATGTAGAACGGGGAACACAACGTCCACGGCGGCCAGTGACGACGGCACTTCACCGGGCGCGTGCACAGCAAGGTCTGCACGGGTTGGATCGGCTGCCAGAACCACAGAAGAGCCGTCCTCGTTCACCTGCGGCAGTTTGCCGTCATTGATGCGAAGCCGCTGCGGGTCTACTGACTCTAAAACCCAGCGGCCATCGGGAGTTAAACCAATGGGGACGACGTCGTAGCGGGCGGGATCCAGGGCCCGCATCACCGAGCCAGCGGACACACACGAAATCGCGTGCTCACTGGAACGTCCACCAAAGATGACGGCAACTCGAATTCGGGGAGATGACACCAGATCACCCTACGCCCGATCTCCCGCGAAACCATGTAGACCGGTAGCGTCTGCACATGACTTCTTCTGAATACCGCAGCGACCTGTCTGTTGACTCCCTTGTTGTAGCGGCCGGACGGCCAGCCCATGAGGTAGATGGTCCCATCAACGTTCCAGTGGTTCTGTCGTCTACGTTCCACGCGGGTGGGCCAGTCGCCTATGGGCGTACCTCAAATCCCACGTGGGAAGCCCTGGAAGAGGTCGTCGGCGCACTTGAGGGCGGCATGGCTCTGGCTTTCGCCAGCGGCATGGCCGCAATCTCGACGGTGATGGACATCATCAAGCCCGGTGGAGTGGTAGCGCTGTCGGCGCACACCTATTCAGGCGCAGCAGCACGCATGCGCGATCTTGAGGCCGCCGGCCGCGTCACCGCACGCCTGGTTCAGATCGACGATCCGGCGGCGATCGAGCAGGCGTGCATCGGCGCCGATGTGCTTTGGCTGGAAAGCCCTACCAATCCAGCCATGGAGGTGTGCGACATCCCGGCAGCCGTTGCAGCGGCGAAGAAGAATGGCATCCTGGTCGTATGCGACAACACGTTTGCCACCCCACTACTTCAGCAGCCGCTGCAACTCGGTGCCGACATCGTCGTTCATTCGGCTACCAAGATGCTTGCCGGCCACTCGGACGTTCTCATGGGCATCGTCGTCACGAATGACGACGAGATCCGCGCCAAACTCATCCGGGCCCGCACACTTCTCGGCGGGATTCCTGGGCCGTTTGAGGCATACCTGGCCCTGCGTGGAATTCGCACGTTGGCTTTGCGTGTCCGGCAGTCCCAAGCAAGCACCGCGATCCTTGCCGAGCGACTCGCCAGCCATCCTGCAGTCACTCGCGTTCGCTACCCAGGGCTACCAAACGATCCGGGTCACCTGGTGGCCACCCGTCAGATGAAGGGCTACGGATCGGTCCTGTCGTTCGAAACGATTGGCGACGCAGCGGCCGCGGAGAAGGTGTGCGACTCCGTTCACCTCATGACGCATGCAACGAGCCTCGGCGGGGTTGAGACCCTCATCGAACGCCGTCGCCGTTGGGTTGAAGAGCGCCCAGATATCCCCGAGACGTTGATTCGCCTCGCGGTTGGCATTGAGGATGTTGAGGACCTGTGGGCCGATCTCAATGGTGCGTTGAACACCATCGTCTAGGCGCGTGTTAAAGCCCTTGACGGGTTGATTCATCGACGACAGACAACACGTCGACGTCCATTTCAGCCTCTGGTTTCGTCGCCCGAGACATGAAGCGCGACAGGCATTCTACCGGCGAGAGCCCGTGATGAACGACCTGAACGATCGCCTCAGTGATGGGCATCTCGATACCTTCCGTAACGGCGAGGTCGAGGATCCCCTGACAGCTTTTCACGCCCTCACAGGTCTGCGTCATCGCCGCAGTGGCCGCGTCGATCGAAAGACCCCGACCTAGATGCTCACCGAAGGTTCGGTTGCGCGACAGTGGCGACTGACACGTAGCGACCAAGTCGCCAATGCCAGCAAGGCCAAGGAACGTCAACGGTGAGGCACCGAGCGCAATACCAAGGCGCGTCATCTCAGCAAGCCCGCGAGTAATCAACGCCGATTGGGCGTTCTCACCGAAATCCATCCCGACAGCCATCCCGTTGGCTAGGGCGATGACGTTTTTGACCGCGCCACCGATTTCGGTGCCTACGACGTCCGTAGTCCAGTAAGGACGAAAGTACGAGGTGGTTGAAGCATCGGCGTACTCTTCTGCAACGGCAGCAACGGGCGAGGCAATCGTCGTAGCCGCCGGCTGGCGTTCGATGATCTCGCGAGCCAAGTTTGGCCCTGACACCACGGCAATGCGCTCGAGGGAGATGCCTGCGACTTCGCTCATCACCTCGCTCATACGCTCGTTCGTCCCCTCCTCGATCCCCTTAATCAGGGACACCAGCAGGGCTGACGGGTCTAGTAGCGGGGCCCATGCACGCAGATTGGTGCGCAGAGTTTGTGCTGGCACCGCCAATGCCACAACGGTCGAGTTGCGCAGTGCAGCGGCCGCATCCGTCGTTGCGGAGATACTGCGTGGGAGCTGGACGCCAGGATGGTAAGCCGGGTTTTCATGACGCGTTTGAATCGCGTCGGCTACCTGCGGATCACGACTCCAGATCGTCACCTCGTGGCCGGCGTCGGCAAGGACTTGAGCGTAGGCAGTGCCCCACGACCCACTTCCCATCACCGCACAGCGCACTGATTACTCCTCGACTTGCTGGTCGTGCGCCTGATGCGCCTTGAGGTCATATCGTTCCACGGGCGCTCGTTCACCGCGCAGGATCTCCAATTGTGCCGTAATCGCAGCCATCAGGCGCTCGGTTGCCAGATCCAGCACTTCGGCATCGATCGGCCGGTGACGTAAATCATCAAGATCGATGGGTGGTCCGGCCAGAACCTTCATCGTTTTGGGCGGTAAGAGCCGCAGTTCCTTGGCATAGGGGCGCACAACATCTTGGGCACCCCATTGAGCCAGCGGGACCAACGGCGCTCCGGTCATGAGTGCGATGCGGGCGGCCCCCGTCTTTCCCGTCATGGGCCATAGGCCGGGGTCACGACTGATGGTGCCCTCCGGGTATATGACAACGCACTCGCCCTGATTGACCCCCTCGACGGCCGCTCGGATGGCATTTGCAGCATCTTCTGTCTCTCGATACACCGGGATCTGCCCGGCCCCGGTGATGATCTGCCCGATAACCGGCAGATCAAACACCTCGTGCTTGCCAAGGAATCGTGGAAGGCGACCGTTGTCATAGAGATAGTGGGCACATTGAAGTGGATCGAAGTAACTGATGTGATTGGCCGCGACCACGATTCCCTGCTGAGTTCCATCGGTACGAACCGACGCAAAGAGGTTGTCCGTTCCGCGCCAATCACGCCGAGTGAACGCCATCAACCACGGACGTAGCAGCACGACAGCGGTCATGTAGGCCGCACCGGGCGCCTTGCCACTGGGATGGCTCACCGCTGTCCCTTCGTCTGAAAAACGTGCCTGCCGATCATGGATCCGAACTCTTACATAGTGGAGCCTGCATCCTGCCCAATCATCGCGTGGATGGGGCGCGCGTGCATGGCGGTCGAGCCTGACCGATGGTGATGCCTAGCCCCCAGCACTCGTGAGGTATCGAATCGGCGATGATGTAGCCATGATCGATAGCACCCCGCCACTGGCTTGGGTCGTTGTCATGCCCGTAAAACCACTCATCCGGGCTAAGACGCGGCTTTCCACTCGCCCGGCAGGTGAGCGTCGATCCCTCGTGCGTGCGTTCGCCTGGGACAGCGCCCACGCGGTTCTGGCCAGCGAGGCCGTCATTGACGTCGTTATGGTGACCGACGATCCGCTCTTACAAGGCGACATTACGAACCTCGGTGGATCGTGGATTCCAGATACCCCCGATAACGGACTCAACGCAGCCTTGAACCATGGAGAGCAGTATGTCCGGGCCACGCATCCCGGGGCGGGAATTGCTGTAGTGACCTGCGATGTGCCCGCGTTGAAAACCTCAGAGTTGGAGGCAGCGTTGCGGGCTGCCTGCGCTGTGGAGCGGGGCTATGTCAGCGATGCAGCAGGAACGGGGACGACGATGTTGACGGCTCAACCCGGAACGTCGCTGAACCCTGCTTTCGGAGTGCGATCCGCAGCCGCACATAAGGCCTCGGGGGCTATTCCCCTTGACTGCGGACTTGTTCCCGGCCTTCGTCGCGACGTCGACACCGAGATCGACCTATGGGACGCCCGACGCATTGGGGTTGGTACGGCCACCGCGCGGGCGGTCGTGCTGGACAGGGACGAAACTGATCGCGGCTAAATGCCACCCTGGTGGCACGCCCATGCCGACATGCAGTTGGGGCCGCATCCTTTGCGGATACGGCCCCAACTAGTAACTCTTTAAGCGACTAGCGCTTTGCTGCTGCCTTCTTGGCCGGAGCGGCCTTCTTTGCCACGGCCTTCTTGGCAGGTGCTGCCTTCTTGGCCGGAGCGGCCTTCTTCGCTGCTGCCTTCTTGCCTGCAACGGCGTTCTTGAATTCGGCACCGGCACGGAACTTCGGCACCGAGGTTGCCTTGATCTTTACGGTTGCACCAGTCTGCGGGTTGCGACCCACGCGAGCGGCACGATCTGCCTTCTCGAACACACCGAAGCCGCTGATGGCCACCTTGTCACCCTTGGCGACACTCTTGGTGATCTCATCGACGATTGCCTCGATTGCTTCGCCAGCTGACTTCTTGGTGATGTCAAGGCGAGCGGCGAGCCGGTCGGTGAGCTCTGCCTTGTTCACGCTCTCTGCCACGATATTCCTCCACGAAAATGAGCTAGACCCTTGTCTAGCAACGTTGAGAAACCTAATCGCCACAACACGAATTCGCAAAGCGGCGCGCCGTGATTTTCCTAACTCTCGCAAGGAATTCACGCCGATTGTGAACTGCCTATGAACACCCCAATAGGGGTTGCGCAATTGCCCCGAACAGGGTATTCAACGCGTCGTGGGTAACCAGGCGGGTCGGTTGGCTTCGAACTCGGTGATCAACTCTTCGTGACGAAGGGTCAGGCCAATATCGTCCAGCCCTTCGATCAGCCGCCAGGCGGTGTAGTCATCGACATCGAAGCTCGCAACGAGATCGCCAACGCGTACCTCCCGCGACGGTAGATCGACTGTCACCTCAGCTTGTGGATCCGCCTCAACAATCGCCCATAGTTGCTCGATGACGGCTTCATCGACAACAGCAGTCAGGAGTCCGATCTTGCCGCTATTGCCGCGGAAGATGTCAGCAAAACGTGACGAGAGAACGACTTTAAATCCGTAGTCCTGAAGCGCCCATACTGCGTGCTCACGCGATGAACCGGTGCCGAAGTCCGGGCCAGCAATCAAAATGCTGACGTCCGCGTAATCGGAGTTGTTCAAGATGAAGTCGGGATCCTTACGCCATGCAGCGAACAGTGCGTCTTCAAAGCCATGGCGGCTGATGCGCTTGAGGTACTCGGCCGGGATGATTTGATCGGTATCAACATTGCTGCGACGCAAGGGCAGCGCATGACCGGTGTGAACAGTGAACTTTTCCATGATCGGTCCTTAATCCTTAAGCGTTCGACGCGACGAGGTCAGCGGGTGATGCCAGGTGGCCGGCAACTGCCGTTGCAGCAGCAACCTGTGGTGAGACTAGGTGGGTGCGTGAACCCGGACCCTGACGACCTTCGAAGTTGCGGTTCGAGGTCGATGCACTGCGCTTACCGGGGGCCACCTTGTCGGCGTTCATCGCCAAACACATCGAGCAACCAGCATTACGCCATTCGACGCCCGCCGCGGTGAAGATCTTGTCCAGACCCTCGGCCTCGGCTTGGAGACGCACGCGAACCGAACCTGGAACCACGATGGCGGTAACAGTCTCGGCGACCTGGCGGCCGTCGAAAACAGCCGCAGCTTCACGCAAATCCTCGATGCGACCATTCGTGCAGGAACCGATGAAGACGGTGTCCACGGCGATTTCCTTCATCGGCGTACCCGCGGTCAGGCCCATGTACTCGAGCGCGCGCTCGATCGAGACCCGCTCATTTTCGTCACGTGCGTCATCTGGCGAAGGCACTGATGCCGAGAGTGGCAGGCCCTGGCCCGGATTGGTACCCCATGTGACGAACGGCGAAAGAGTCGAGGCATCGAGGGTGACGACGGCATCGAAAGTTGCATCGTCATCGGTGACGAGCGTCTTCCAGTACTCGACTGCGGCATCCCAATCTGCACCCTTAGGCGCATGCTCGCGTCCCTCGAGGTAATCGAAGGTGATCTGGTCTGGGGCGATCAGGCCGGCACGAGCACCTGCTTCGATCGACATGTTGCACACCGTCATCCGAGCTTCCATCGACAATGCGCGAATCGCTTCACCGCGGTACTCAAGGACGTAACCCTGACCACCGCCGGTGCCGATCTTCGCAATCACGGCAAGGATGATGTCCTTACTCGTCACACCGTCGGGCAGAGTGCCTTCGATCTCAATGGCCATGGTCTTAAAAGGCTTGAGCGGCAACGTCTGCGTCGCAAGAACATGCTCAACCTCGGACGTTCCGATACCAAACGCGAGCGCACCGAATGCACCATGGGTGGACGTATGCGAGTCGCCACAGACAACCGTCATGCCCGGCTGAGTTAGGCCTAGTTGCGGACCAACGACGTGCACGATGCCCTGCTCGATGTTTCCGAGCGAGAAGATGGGAACACCGAATTCATCGGCGTTGATACGCAATGCCTCAACCTGCGCGCGTGAAATCGGATCAGCAATGGGCTTATCGATATCGAAGGTCGGCACATTGTGATCTTCAGTCGAAAGGGTGAGGTCCGGACGACGGACCGGACGACCGGCACCGCGGAGGCCGTCGAAGGCCTGCGGGCTGGTGACCTCATGGGTCAGGTGTAGGTCGATGTAGAGCAGATCGGGTTCGCCTTCAACGCGACGTACTACGTGTGCGTCCCACACCTTCTCTGCGAGGGTCTTAGCCATCTGTGCCTCCGTCCAATTTGCCATCTCATATGTTGAGATGTCAGTATCACTCCATGGACAACTCTAGCGGAGTCGGCGTACTCGACAAAGCCGCGGGTGTCCTTGCCGCCCTCGAGGCCGGCCCCCTTACCTTGGCCGGCCTAGTGCAGGCCACCGGACTTGCCCGTCCCACCGCTCACCGGTTGGCGACGGCGCTGGAACATCACCGATTGGTGGCTCGCGATCTTCAAGGTCGATTCGTCCTAGGCCCTCGCCTGGCTGAGCTCGCGACCGCCGCCGGTGAAGATCGTCTGCTTGCTGCGGCCGGGCCGGTCCTGACGGCCCTGCGCGATACGACCGGTGAGTCGTGTCAGCTTTATCGTCGCCAAGGCGAACAGCGCATTTGTGTTGCGGCAGCGGAACGTCTCAGCGGCCTTCGTGACACCGTGCCGATCGGCGCCGTGCTGACAATGCACGCCGGCTCAGCCGCCCAAGTCCTGCTGGCCTGGGAAGAGCCCGAGCGCATGCACCGCGGCCTGATGGGCGCGAAGTTCAGCGCCACAACACTGGCCGGCGTACGTCGTCGCGGCTGGGCTCAGAGCGTCGGCGAACGGGAGGCTGGCGTGGCATCGGTCTCAGCACCAGTTCGTGGGCCCGGCAACCGAGTTGTCGCCGCAGTCTCGGTCAGCGGCCCAGTGGAACGCCTTGGCCGCGCACCCGGCCGCCTACACGCCCAAGCCGTTGTAACCGCGGCCGCCCGTCTCACCGAAGCCCTGCGGCGAACATCGACGTAGGCGACTACTGTCGAGGCCCTACCGAGGGACGCGACGACGATCGGCGGAGACGAATCCCATTCGTTCGCTCACCGGTCCACATCAGCGGCCGACGTGGGGCCAAGCCGACGCTGAGCAGCACTTTCTCGACGTCTGCCATTCATTACCCCCGCAAGTTCGTGGAGATATCTCCCCTTGCTGACCGAAATGCAGCGGGAACTCCCGCGAGTACACCGAGAGTCACACCGACAAGTGGTGCCGCCCAGACCACCCAGCTTGAGATGGTCGCGGTCCATTCGCGCGCAACCGACACAGCCACGACGAGCAGCAAAGCACCGCCGAGCCCCAGCATCCCGCCGAGTAGTCCCGTTAGGCCAGCCTCGAAGAGGAACTGCCCGGCGACCTGACTCCTCTTGGCACCTAAGGCGCGGCGCACGGCGATCTCATGACGGCGCTCAATCACGGCGATAAGCCCGCTGTTCGCAATCACAACAGCTCCGATCAGCAGAACAACGACAGAGCTTGCAAAAACTAGGGACGCGACATCATTCTCCACAACGTTGCGGAACGTAGATGGGTCCGGAGGGGCGAGCGCTTGTAGAGAGTCCGGCATGTCCGGCCGGAGGGCGAACACGGACTCTCGTGCAACCTGAGCGGCTGACCCGGGACGAACATCGACGAGCCCTTGGAACTGCTGGTCAGGTGCGGTGCCGAAGTCGCGCATGGCGGAGCTCACCGGAATCACGGCAGAAGTCAGGATGTCAGGCAATCGCGCATCTGCATCGATGATCCCAATCACCAAGTACAGACGATCACCGATGAGTACCGCAGGAAAGTTGTCGACCTGATCAATGCCAAGCTGTTTGGCAACAACGCGTCCCAACAGAGCGACGCGATCGCCCCGCTGCTGCGCACCCTCGTCGTATGCGCGTCCTTCAGCTAGACGCGGCAGGCTGGCCGCAACAGCTCCTGGCGTCGCGGCCAGTACACTTCCTCCAGACGCCGTTCCTGACGAGAAAGCAATGAAGGCTCGCGGGCTCAGGCCAACACGGTCCAGAGCCGTGTACACCCCGCCAGCACGCACACCATGCAGGTTTGCTAGGCGGGCGTCCGTATCGACGGGAAAAGGATCTTGGCCCGAACTTGAGGCTTGCAGCAGTACTTGTGTGGCCTTCAACCGATCAAACTGCCTGCCGATCTGGGCTGATGCTGTGGACATGATGCCAGTAGTCGCGACAAATGCTGCGATTCCGAGAGTGGTCCCCAACATCGTGAGCAGCGTTCTGAGCGGCCGCTGAGTGAGGCTAGCGAATGCCTCAGCCGCAATGTCGATCAGCACGGCCGGTCGGCATTCGTTCGCCAGAACCCATCGAGCTCCGGATCGTTCTCAAGCCGGCCATCACGCATCGAAATGACACGGCGCATGAAGCGGGCGACTCCCGGATCATGGGTCACGACTACGAGCGTCACGCCATCATCGACAAGTTCCCTGAGCAGACGAAGTACTCCCTCACTGGTCTGGCTATCAAGGTTTCCCGTCGGTTCATCACAGAGCAGGATGGAGGGGCGGGCAACGAGAGCTCGGGCGATCGACACCCGCTGTTGCTCCCCTCCGGACAATTGGGTGGGCATGGCGTTGAGTTTCCGCCCAAGTCCGACGCGAAATAAAGCTGCCGTTGCACGCGCTATTCGTTCCTCCCGCGGGGCGCGAGCATACATAAGGGCGAGTTGCACGTTGTCTAACACGGACCGGCGAGGCATCAAGTGAAACGACTGGAAGACGAAGCCAATCCGGCCCGCACGCCAAGCGCTGCGTTGTCCATCGGTCAGTAGTGACGTCTCTTTTCCTGCGAGAAAGTACTCCCCTGAATCTGGTCGATCGAGAAGCCCAAGAACGTTAAGGAGACTTGATTTGCCAGAGCCGGAGCGGCCCACCACAGCCACGCTTTCACCACGCTCGATCGTCATCGTTACGCCATCGAGCGCACGAGTCGGTGCTGCACCGTAGAAATGTCTCGACACGCACTCAAGACGGACGAGCGGCTGGGCTGCATCGAACATTGGATCGGGTAAGGGGGCCGATACAAGCATCATCGAATTCCCACGACGACTCGATCGTCGACCATCAAGTCTGCCGGTTGAATCGGCACCACTTGTGCGTACCCATCGGCCGTGAGTCCAACGTTGACCTCGACTTTCGTTGACTGCTCACCCGCCTTTCGCACTTGGACATAAGACGCTCCCGAAGGCCCCGTATAAAGAGCGGAAAGAGGCACGGTAAGCCCCGGTCTAGCCGAACTCGCCCGAACAATCGTCACCCGGACGGTTGCTCCCGCCAGAGAGTTCGGGACTGGAGTGCGGATCGAGATCCAGACCGGCGCGGAGGTGGTGCCGTCGACATTTGGGCCAGCCAACGCACCCACCGTTTCAATGACCCCACGAAAATGCGAATTGGTCGCCTCATCGAGCAGATCCGCCGGCAGGCCCGATCTCACCAGCCCCACATCGTTCTGACTAACGTCCGCGCGCACGCGTAACGCACCCACAGTCAGAACGCCGATATCCGGAACAGTTTCCCCGGGTTTGGCGCCCGTTGCCGAGCCCAGGTCTCCTGTGTTGTACCTCGCAGGAAACTGCGGTACGTACACAATCTCACCCTCGGGGACAACGAGTCCTTCTATGTCCGTTCCACTGAGCTCGCGTCCACCGACCCCCAGTGGTTGGTAGCCGTGAGACCGGTAGAGCTGCGCAACGCACCTAGCTGTAGCCACCCCAAAGCGGTCATGATCTTTGGATGCATTGCAACCGAGGCGCAGCAGCGCGGCCTGCAGTTGACGAACATCCCTACCGATCAATCCTGCGGATAAAGTCCGGTAGGAAGGCACCGTCCCCTCGATCGCGAAGACGGGACGGCCTGAAACCTCGACTGCAAGCCCTCCGTCCCGAAGGTTTCCCCCCGGTTTGAGCGGACGATAGCTAACCACAACCGTGCCGGTGACTGATGCGGGCACCTTCAGAGCGATCGTCGCGGCAGGGGCGACGACCCCCCTGACGATCAGAGTTTGACTTAGAGCCCGCAACTCCACGGGCGCTGTGATGACCGTAGGCGATGGGGGTGCAGCGAGCGCTTCTGCCTGAGTCGGTGACTGAATTCTCGACGCTAGAGTCCACGACCCAACGACGAGCAACGTCGCCCCTGCACAGACGGCCAATAGGCGGCCACGCCGAGGGCTGCGTCCTGAGAGTCCATCGTGGTGAGCCATCGTCATCCCCCTCGAGACACGAGGATACGCCGCAGCTCTTTCCGCGGGAAGCCCGCGGATCCAGAGTCTCGACGAATCATCCTTTTGCCACTTCATCAACCCGTCATCACTATAAAAAGAATGGCTGCGGATTACTACCTTAATTGATATCTTTGTCACTAATCCGTTAACTGCGATGGGAGATGACCAATGAGAAAGCCCGCAATTGTTTTAGTGGCAACAGCTCTGATGACTTTTTCACCGGGGATCGCGAACGCCTATTCGCCGTCGGCGCCCGGAGGGTTCGCGAACAACAGTTACAACGCGGATGTTCGCAGTGTGGGCTGCGGGACCGGCTACGTGTGCATGTCCAAGAACTCAGGGTCGAACGACACGACCTGTGGAGGACAATGCTGGGAAACGAGGTTCAACACAGCCACGCCTATTCCTTGGGCCGGTATTAACAACAGCCCCATCTCCACTCGACAATGGAGCGATGGCACATACATCTATTCTGTGGGAACTCAGGTACGCAATCGAGACGTCTCGAGTCGCACCGCGTGCTACTACTCGCTAAATAGTTACAACCCGTCTCCGGGCGCATTCGTGACAAAAACCTACGGTTCTGCGTGGGCGTCTGTTTCTTGGTCGGGCTTTGGAAGTTGGGCTGTGATTCCTAATGCGGTCGGATGGACATGTTGAAGATTGCATTCAGCGTTGCGATCTCACTTGCGGCGATTTCCGGATGTTCTGCGGCACCGGCCACCGCTATCGTCCCGTCGAATTCGAATTCGAATTCGAATGCTGTCGCTTCCGATTCAGAATCCAAAGACACACGTTTTGACGACCTTACGATGTACGCAGACTCACTGAGACAGCCGGGCGATCGAAGTGTTTGGTCTGCTCGCGAGGAAGTAGTTTCGACATGTCTCGCCGCGGCGGGGATCCGCTATGTGCCATCACCATATCCTGGTGGTGCACCGCCGCGAGTTCGTTACGAGTATCCGAACCCCCAACTAGTTCAGCGTTACGGATACGAAGCGACTGCGCACCAACCCAACATGCTCGTCGCGCCTACCAGCAGCCAGATTCCTGACTCGGAGTTGTCCATCCGAGATGCGTGCAACCAGAAGGCGTCGAAGGAACTGGAGGAGGACAGGGTCAACGAAATCCGTGACCTGATTGCCCAAGCCAACCAAACCATCGGGTCTCGCGTTGTTGCTTCGCCCTCGTACCAAGCCGCCATCGCCAAGTGGTCGAGCTGCATGGCGGGTCGCGGGTTTCACTACGCCAGCATGAAACAGGCCATGGAAGCGGCTGGGACAGCGCGAGGATCTGGACCGACCCCCGCGCGTCCGGCTTTGGACATCGCAAACGCCGATTTCGAATGCCAGCACAACGTCAAACTCATCGAGTTGACACACTCAATAATGGCTGACGAAGTGACAGCTTGGGTAGACGCCAACAAACAAACCCTCGACGATTATACGAATGCGGTTAGATCACTTGATTCTCGCGCTCAGGCTGTACTCGCTGGTGGTTAGCCTTTGGCCGTAGCCTCGAAGTCCGACGAGGAGATCAGGACCGCTGACGCTGACTTTGCTGCGGCGGCTGCGTTGAACGTGGCGCCTACGTGTGTTGAGCCGCTGAGCGGCCGGGCCGAGACCGGCGACGACACAAAACGCCGAAGGCCTAGGTCAGTGACCTAGGCCTTCTTACGTAGCCCCGACGGGATTCGAACCCGCGCTACCGCCTTGAGAGGGCGGCGTGCTAGGCCACTACACAACGGGGCCGTGCTTTCGTACATACCGATCGTCACGCGTGGCACGTGAATCAGCAAGAAGGTGTTGGAGCCAACAACCCACCTCGACGGCAGAGCATCTAAGGTGCGTTCTCGTGATCAACACGATCCGCTGGGGTACCAGGACTCGAACCTAGACTAACTGAACCAGAATCAGTTGGGCTGCCAATTACCCCATACCCCAAGGACGCTTATCGGGGTGAATCAGCGCCGCGAGAGATCATAGCCGTTGAAGGGACTCGCGCCCAAACCGCACCCATCAGATGAGACGAAGGTCTGTCCATCATGGAGCGATATCAGCGCTGCTACGACGCGGGAATCGCCTCAATGGCCGCGGCCAATCGCGCCGTTGAACGTTCGCGTCCAAGCAATTCCATCGACTCGAAAAGTGGCGGTGAAATCCGACTTCCCGTGACAGCAACGCGGACTGGACCAAATGCCACCTTCGGCTTGAGTCCAAGGCCATCGATCAAGGCTGCACGCAATGCAGCCTCGATTGACGCGTGATCGAATTCGGCTAAGCCCTCCACCGCATCGAGCGTGGACTGTAGGACTATGCGCGAATCGGCCGTCAGTACCTTCTCGCGGTCGTCAGGATTGAGGGCGAAGTCGGCCTCATCAACGAGCAGGAAGCGAAGTGACTCAGCCCCCTGTGAGAGCGTCTCCATCCGCTCCTGAATCAGCGGTGCGGCAGCGTGGATCACGTCGCTCTGCTCAGGTGTCGGGTCAGCGCTCAGGATCCCAGCAGCCTGCAGGTACGGCGTGAGCCGCTCGGCAAGATCGTCGGCAGTGATGTGTCGAGTCCAGTCGCCGTTGATGGCTAGACACTTCTTCGGATCGAAGCGAGCCGGATTCGGCTGCACCTTCTTGATATCGAAAAGCGCCGCCATCTGACGAGGTGAGAAGAACTCGAGATCGTCACCGGGCGACCAGCCAAGCAATGCCAAGTAGTTCAGCAGGCCCTCGGGTAGGTAGCCCTGCTCACGATAGAGATTCAGTGAGCTCTGCGGATCACGTTTGGACAGCTTCTTGTTGCCCTCCCCCATGACATACGGGAGATGACCGAATAGCGGAGTCGTTCCGTCGCCAACACCAATCGCGGCCAACGCCTCGTACATGGCCAACTGCCGTGGCGTGCTCGACAGCAGATCCTCACCCCGAAGCACGTGGGTGATGCCCATCAACGCATCGTCGACTGGATTCACCAAGGTGTAGAGCGGATCGCCGTTACCGCGCACGATGACGTAATCGGGAACATGCTCAGGCTCGAATGCCACTTCACCACGAACGAGGTCGTCCCACATCCACGTCTTCTGCGGCATGCGAAGGCGAAGAACCGGCTCACGGCCTTCGGCGCGGAATGCAGCCTTTTGCTCATCGGTCAGGTTGCGGTCGGCGTTGTCGTAGCCAAGCTTGGGATCCTGGCCCGCTGCCTTACGTCGCTCTTCAACCTCATCGGGAGTACTGAAAGACTCGTAAGCCCAACCTGATTCGAAGAGTCGGCGCGCAACATCTGCGTAAATGTCCATGCGCTCGCTCTGACGATACGGCGCATGTGGTCCACCAAGCTCGGGGCCTTCATCCCAATCGAGGCCCAGCCAACTCAGCGCGCCAAGTAAGTCGTTGTACGACTCTTCAGAGTCGCGAGCAGCGTCCGTATCTTCAATGCGGAAGACGAAGGTGCCACCCACGTGCCGGGCGTACGCCCAGTTGAACAGGGCCGTACGCACCATGCCCACGTGTGGATTACCCGTCGGGGACGGGCAAAAGCGCACCCGGATCGGAGACGACCCGGTAGCAGGCAACTGCGGATTCTCGCTCACATCATGTGCACGTACTTCTTGCTCAGTCACGCAAAGCCACCCGGTTCGTAAGAGTTCCAATACCTTCAATAGTGACGCTCACACGATCACCGTCGTTCAACGGGCTCACGCCGGCAGGTGTGCCGGTGATGATCACATCACCTGGCAGCAGCGTCATCACATTGCTAATCCAGGTCACCAGTTCAGGGATCCCGTGGACCATGAGCGACGTCCGTGAGTCCTGCTTTAACTCACCGTTGACGCGGCACTGGATCCCGAGATCTGAGGCGTCAATGCCGGTAGTGATCCACGGACCGATCGGGCAGAAGGTGTCAAAGCCCTTTGCCCTGCCCCACTGGCCATCGGTCTTCTGCAGATCGCGAGCACTGACATCGTTGGCGCAGGTGTAGCCGAAGATCACATCGTTCACCCGATTACTCGGCACTTCACGACACAGCCGACCAATGACGATCGCGAGCTCGGCCTCATGCTCAACCTGTTCGGATTGCGGCGGCAAATCAATCCGATCCCCTGGGCCAACGACAGAGGTCGACGGCTTGAGGAAGATCATCGGCTCAGGCGGCACTTCGTTGCCCATTTCGGCCGCGTGGGCTGCGTAGTTACGACCCACCGCAATGATTTTGCTGGGCAAAATCGGCGCAAGTAGGCGCACGTCGGCGAACGGGATCGGCTTACCAATCGGATCGATCGACCCAAATGGGTGTGCATCGATTTGGGTAATCGTCGTTTCAGGTGACGGAATTCCCTCGTCACCCAGATTGTCGATCACGCCGAAGTTAACGACTCCATCTGGGCCTGCATAGCGCGCAATGTTCACACCCCGAGCCTAGTTGCTCGAAGCGCCCCGCGTGCACCCAGGACTCGCGTGCGTGCCGAGCGACCTACTGGTCCGAGAAGGACCGTCCGGCCTTCATGAGGCCATATGCGACCGCATCTTCCAACGCGATCCACGACGCCGCAATGACGTTCTCGTGGACGCCGACGGTCGTCCAGTCGTCGCGGCCATCCGTCGTACCGATGAGAACGCGGGTAACGGCATCGGTACCCGTGACGCCCTCGAGGATGCGCACCTTGTAATCGACGAGTTCTAGCGCGGCCAATTCTGGGAAGGCTGTGGCCAATCCAGCTCGTAGGGCGTTGTCGAGCGCGTTAACCGGACCGTTTCCTTCGCCCGTGGAAATAATGCGCTCACCGCCCGCATGCACTTTCACCGTCGCCTCGCTCACGACCTGACCAGACGGCAACTGCTCGACGATCGTGCGCCACGACTCGACGGTGAAGTGACGGCGTCGCTCACCGTTGATCTCATCGCGCATGAGTAACTCGAACGACGCGTCGGCTGCCTCGAACGTCCAGCCTGAAGCTTCGAGATCCTTCACCCGCTCAACCACACGACCAAGGGCTGCGGTATCGCTAGCGATATCGATCCCAAGCTCGCGGCCCTTGAGCTCAACCGATGCGCGGCCGGCCATCTCCGTCACCAGGATGCGCATGTCATTGCCGACCAGCTCCGGATCCATGTGGTTGTACAGATCCGCATTCACCTTGAGTGCACTGGCATGCAGCCCCGCCTTGTGCGCGAATGAACTCACACCAACGAACGGCTGATGGGTATCCGCCGGGAGGTTGGCCATGTCAGCGAGCGCATGCGAGACACGCACCATCTCGCGCAGTTTTCCATCGGGCAACACCCGCATATCGAGCTTGGTTTCCAGATTGCCAACAACGACGAACAAATCGGCGTTGCCAGTACGTTCGCCATATCCGTTCGCCGTGCACTGAACGTGGGTGGCGCCAGCCTCAACGGCGGCAATCGTGTTCGCCACCGCACAGCCGGTGTCGTCCTGGCAGTGAATACCGATCCGTACCCCAGAGCGAGTGAGAACGTCGGAGACGATGGCGTTGATACGGCTCGGGAGCATGCCGCCATTGGTGTCACAGAGAACCCCTACGGATGCACCAGCCTCGAAGGCCTCTACGAGCAGACGCACACCGTAATCAGGATCGCTGCGATACCCGTCAAAGAAGTGTTCGCAGTCGATGAACACGCGACGTCCCTCACCGACGAGGTAGGAGACGGTGTCACGCACCATCGCCAGGTTTTCCTCCGGCGTCGTACGCAACGCCTCCGTGACGTGACGCACATCAGACTTGGCCACCAACGTGATCGCCGGAGTTTGCGCATCTAGAAGTGCCTGAACCTGAGGATCGTCGTGCACCGCGACACCGGCTTTACGGGTCGCACCGAAGGCCACCAACTGCGCATTAACGAGGTTCAGTTCCTCGCGAGCTCGTGCGAAGAACTCGGTGTCCTTGGGCAGGGCTCCCGGCCAGCCACCCTCGATGAAGCCAACGCCGAAATCATCAAGCAGTTTGGCGACGGCCAACTTGTCGTTGACCGAGTATGAGATTCCTTCACGTTGGGCCCCATCGCGCAGCGTGGTGTCGTAAACGTGGAACTCGTCGGTGATCATCGGGTGTCCTTCATCGTGTATTCGGGTCTATCCGGGCTTCGGTAGAGCGGATGGGCGTGCCGTGCTACGTCATGAAAAAAGCCCCCCGCATGGGTGCGAGAGGCAGCGCGTCGGCGAATGATCGCTGACGCGCTAGTTAATGATCGAGCGGTGCTGCATGTAAAGAGGATGCCACGAAGTGGTCTCATTGCGATAGTCAGGGGGCCGTAGCGTTCGCCGCACCTACCCCGCCACGTAGGCTGTACCAGTGCCTGACCCCGTTACCTCGACGAGCATGACTGCGCTCCAGCGGGGAATCCTGTTCGTCGGAGTCTTGGTGCTTTCATTGGCAGGAATCGCGGTTGCTGCGAAGGTCATCAAAGCGACAATGGCCTCGCCTGCTCCGACCCCCACTGCAGTAGCCAGCTCAACGGCCGTTGCCACCACGCGCCCTTCCCCCACCTCCACACAACTCGACGCGTCGGAGCCGACGTTAGTTCTGGGTGATTCACTCGCACTAGATGTGTATCCGTACCTTGCGAATCTGCTCCCCGATCGCTACGTGTCTTATGTGGCCAAAGTCGGACGTTCCACTCTGGAGATCGCAGCAGCGTTAGCTGAGCAAACCGATATCCCCAACGTTGTCATTGTGAGCGCCGGAACCAACGATTGGTCGTCAACCGACTTCACCACGTCGGCCGAGAACATCATGAACATGATTGGTCCACATCGGTGCGTGGTGTGGATGGATGTACATAGGCCGCAGCGCACAGATCCGAATCTTGGACTTCAAGAACCAGACACCGCGATCAACGCCGCGTTAGATGTACTTGCCGCCGAGCACTCCAACATTCACGTTGTGCGCTGGAGCGAGCTAGCCGCGAGCCATCCTGAATGGTTCGGCGCTGACGGAATCCATCCGAATGACGATGGCATCAAGGCTCGCGCCGATGCGATGTCACAGGCGGCCGTGAACTGCTCAGCCTTGAATCCAACTGCGCCGATCGCCCCGCAGGAAAGTTTGCCCCCGGAAGCGTTCAACTAGCCGATCAGCGTTTCATCCTCATAGTGAGGATCAGGCGGAGACAATCGGGTGCAGCCACGCGTGCTTGTCGTGAGCCTCGCCGGTCTGAATATCCAGCAATGCCTGACGTAGCCGCATCGTCACCGGACCCGATTCACCCGAGCCAACCTGCCACGAACCATTGCGCGACTTCGCTTGGCCAACAGGAGTAATCACCGCAGCGGTACCACAGGCGAAGACCTCAGTGATATCGCCATTGGCACAGCCATCACGCCAGTCATCAACGCTGATGCGTTCCTCATTGGCACGGATTCCAAGATCAGCTGCGATCGTCAGTAGTGAATCGCGGGTGATGCCCGGTAGCAAAGTTCCGGTCAGCGACGGTGTCACGAGGCGAGCGCCGTCACCTGAACCCATAACGAAGTACAGGTTCATGCCGCCCATTTCTTCAATCCACCGACGCTCGACGGCGTCGAGCCAGACGACCTGATCGCAGCCATGTGCTGACGCCTCGGCCTGCGCGATCAGGCTCGCCGCATAGTTACCGGCGCACTTTGCTTCGCCCGTGCCACCATCAGCGGCACGCACATAGTCGTCGGAAAGCCATACGTTCACGGGCTTTACGCCACGTGGGAAGTACGCGCCAGCTGGGGATGCAATCAGCATGTACTCATATGCATTACCCGGGCGAACCCCAAGGCCAACCTCGGTGGAGAACATAAATGGACGAAGGTACAGCGACTTCTCCGAGCCCTCTGGAACCCAGGCGTGATCCTGGCGAACAAGAGCCTCGATCGAGCCCACGAAAAGTTCGTCTGGCAGTTCTGCCATGGCGAGTCGACGGGCCGAGCGCTTGAATCGACCTGCATTCATGTGCGGACGGAAGGTGACGATCGACCCGTCCGCATGGCGATACGCCTTCAAGCCTTCGAAAATCGACTGCCCGTAGTGAACGAAATTCGTTGCTGGATCGAGCATGAGTGGGCCGTACGGCACCAACTCAGCGTCATGCCAGCCAGCCTCTTCGGTCCACTTCGCACGAACCATGTTGTCGGTGAAATAACGACCAAATCCTGGGTCGGCAAGGATCTCCGCACGACGCTCCGGGCTCGCCGGATTCGTTGATGGGTTGAGGGTGATTGGCCACAGGGCCGTACCCGTCGCATCAGCAGTCATTGACATGATCTCCACGGTACCTTTCTTGCCTTTGCAGCGGAACTAGTTAGCCACGCGTGCGGCGATCGCGTCGCCGATTTCAGAGGTCGAACGCACCGCGGTTCCACGGGTTTCTAGGTCTTCACCGACGGCAGCTTCCACCTTCGCAGCAGCGGCAACTTCACCCAGATGGTCGAGCATCATCGACACGGACATGATGGCTGCAGTGGGATCTGCAATCCCCTTGCCCGCGATGTCCGGCGCCGAGCCGTGCACAGGCTCGAACATGCTCGGGTGCTTGCGACTCATGTCGAGGTTGCCACTCGCGGCAAGACCAATTCCGCCCGCGATTGCCGCGCCTATGTCGGTGATGATGTCGCCGAACAGGTTGTCGGTGACCACGACGTCGAACCGCTCCGGATGGGTAATGAAGAACATGCACGCCGCGTCGATGTGGCAGTAGTCCGTCTCAACGTGCGGGAATTCGGCAGCCACTTCATCGAAGGTGCGCTTCCACAATCCACCCGCATGTACGAGCACGTTCGTCTTGTGAATCAGCGTGACCTTCTTGCGACGACGATCAGCACGCGCGAATGCATCGCGGATGATGCGCTCGGCACCATAGCGAGTGTTGACGCTCTCCTCGGTGGCGATTTCGTGCGGAGTGCCATGACGAAGGAAACCACCGGCACCTGCGTAGGGGCCCTCGGTACCTTCGCGACACACGACCATGTCGATGTCTTCCGGGCCTTTACCTGCCAGCGGAGTGGCCACACCTTTGTGCAACTTCACTGGTCGAAGGTTCACATGGTGATCAAGTTCAAAGCGCAGACGAAGCAGAAGTCCGCGCTCGAGCACACCGGGCGGCACACTCGGATCGCCGATGGCGCCGAGCAGGATCGCATCGTCCCCCTTGAGCTCCTCGATCACCGAATCTGGGAGCGTCTCACCGGTCGCGTTGTAGCGGCGAGCGCCTAGATCATAGGCGTTTCGCTCAAAACTCAGATTGTTGGTGGCTGCGACGGCATCAAGCACTTTGAGGCCTTCGGCAACGACGTCGGTCCCGATCCCGTCACCGGGGATCACAGCAAGGCGATATGAGGTTCCCATGGGTGCGAGGGTACCGCCGTGTCCCACGATGCGGCCCTCGCGTCCCAAAATACGAGACAGCCTCAGTTGGTGTGCGGCGAGTCACGTTGAGGGCCTGCTACCCTAAAGGGGATGACTCACGTGGCCCTGCTTCTTAGCGGCCGCAGCGAGGCCTAGAGCCGGCCTCCTCGCTGCGGAGTGTTGGCGTGCCGGTTCACAAGAAAATCGGCCCCGTAAACTTTCGTGAGGACACCATGACGAACGCCAATCCCGCCGCAACATCTCGTAACGAGTACGAACTGCGCAATTCCCAGAAGCCGTCACCCATGGCGTGGCAGCGCTACTCCCCCTTCACCCCGATCCCGCTGGCCGATCGCACGTGGCCGTCGAAGGTCATCACCGAAGCACCACGCTGGTGTGCGGTTGATCTTCGCGATGGCAACCAGGCGCTGATCGATCCCATGACCCCAGCCCGCAAACTGCGAATGTTCAAACTGCTGGTGGACATGGGCTACAAGGAGATCGAGGTTGGCTTCCCATCTGCCAGCCAGACGGATTTCGACTTCGTCCGACAACTCATCGAGGGCGACATGATCCCCGATGACGTTGTCATTCAAGTCTTGACGCAGGCCCGCGAGCACCTGATCGAGCGCACCTACGAATCGCTTCAGGGCGCAAGCCAAGCCATCGTCCATCTGTACAACTCGACGAGCACTTTGCAGCGTCGCGTTGTCTTCGGCCTGGATCGCGATGGCATCAAGGACATCGCAACCCATGGTGCGCAGCTGTGCTTGAAGTACGCCGAGAACTTGCCCGGCACAGAGATCTACTTCGAGTACTCCCCCGAGTCGTACACGGGCACTGAGCTCGAGTACGCAGTCGAAGTTTGTGACGCAGTGTTCGACGTGTGGGAGCCGAGCCCAGATCGCAAGGCAATCGTCAACCTGCCGGCGACCGTCGAGATGGCGACGCCCAACGTTTATGCCGATTCGATCGAGTGGATGAGCCGCAACCTGGCTCGCCGCGACTCACTCGTCCTATCGCTTCACCCACACAACGATCGCGGCACCGCCGTCGCGGCTGCTGAGCTCGGTTACATGGCCGGCGCGGATCGCATTGAGGGCTGCCTGTTCGGCAATGGCGAGCGCACCGGCAATGTCTGTTTGGTGACACTGGGCATGAACCTATTCAGCCAGGGCATTGATCCGCAGATCGACTTCAGCGATATCGACGACATCCGTCGCACCGTCGAATACTGCAATCAACTGCCTGTCAGCGAACGGCACCCCTACGGTGGCGACCTTGTCTACACGGCCTTCTCGGGATCTCATCAGGACGCCATCAATAAAGGCTTAGCCGAGATGGCACGTGACGCCGCAGCCGCTGGCATAGATATCGACGCTCAGACGTGGGCTGTTCCGTACCTGCCCATCGACCCGAAGGATGTTGGCCGTACCTACGAAGCCGTGATCCGCGTTAACTCGCAGTCCGGTAAGGGTGGCGTCGCCTACATCATGAAGAGCGAGCACAAGCTCGAACTTCCACGTCGGCTTCAGATCGAGTTCTCGCAAGTAATCCAGCGGGTCACCGATTCCGAGGGTGGCGAGGTTTCGCCCGCCGCAATGTGGGATTACTTCAACGACGAGTACCTTCCCAATCCGTCCGCTCCGTGGGGCCGGTTTGCACTTCGCTCGATCTCACAAGAATCAGCCGTCGACGGCGCAACGACCGTCCAGGTTGTTATCGCTGATAACGGTTCTGACATCGAACTATCGGGTACGGGTAACGGCCCGATCGCGGCGTTCTGCGATGCGATGCACAACCACGGCGTCGACGTGCGTGTGCTCGATTACCACGAGCATGCAATGTCAGCCGGCGGTGACGCGGTTGCTGCGGCCTATCTCGAGTGTGCCGTTGGCGGGCAGATCCTATGGGGCGTTGGTATCGATCCGTCGATCGTCACCGCGTCGCTCAAGGCAGTTGTCAGCGCCGTGAACCGCGCCGAGCGCGGCGAATAATCGTTCGCTACACGTGATTCGGTGAGCCTCGGCCTCAAAGGTCGAGGTTCACCGAACGTGCCGACGACGCATCAACCTCAACGCCGATCGCGTTGAGAACCTCTGCGGGGATCGCCGAGTCCACGGTCAACGCGATAAGTGCTTCTCCACCAACATCATTTCGACTCACCTGCATCCCACCGATATTGATGCCAGCCTCGCCGAAGATGCGCCCAGCCACACCAACGATGCCCGGGCGATCGTTGTAACGCAGGAATGCCAGATGCTGACTCATCGGGACATCGATCGCGAAACCGTCAACCTCAACCAGCCGCTGCAAATTGCGTGGACCGCTGACCGTCCCACCGACTACGACTGTCTGACCGTTAGACAGGGCGAGGTGCAGGCGAACCATGTTGCGCCAATTCGCACTCTCGGTCGACGTTGTCAACGACACGGCCACACCGCGCTCAGCGGCAAGTAGTGGAGCGTTAACGTACGAGACTGGCTCGGTGATCAACTGACCGAAGACGCCTTTGAGCGCGGCCAGTTCAAGGACGCGAACATCCTTCTCGGCAATCTCACCCAGAATCTCAACGTCGATGGCTTGAAGTGGAGCCGATGCCAACGACGCTGCGATACGACCGAGGTTCTCGCTCAGTGAGATACCCGGACGCACGAGCTCATCAATCGGGCCACCTTCAATGTTGACAGCATCCGGTACGAGCTCACCGGCGAGAGCGAGCCGAACCGAACGAGCAACAGCAATACCGGCCTTTTCCTGAGCCTCGTCCGTGGACGCGCCAAGGTGTGGAGTGGCGACCACATTCTCAAGTTCAAATAGTGGCGAATCAGTGCACGGCTCAGTTGCGAAGACATCAAGGCCTGCACCGGCAACTCGGCCCTCCTTGAGCGCGAGATACAACGCCTCTTCGTCGACGATGCCACCGCGGGCTGCGTTGATGATGCGCACCGATGGCTTCACCTTCGTCAGCGCTTCCTTACCAATCAAGCCGACCGTATCGGGTGTCTTGGGCAGGTGAACGGTGATGAAATCGCTCTCGGCGAGGAGCTCGTCAAG
>CANGPO010000022.1 GCA_947455705.1 Actinomycetota bacterium
GTGAACGTCACAGACACTGATGCCTTCACGATGGAGAAGTACACCGTCGACGATGAGGCCGCATGGTTGGCATCACCGGCATACGAGTACGACGCTGACGCCGTATTCGTACCCGCATTGATGTTGTTCGCATACGTTGGCGTGCCCGTGATGGTCGTGAGACCAGCACCCGTCACACTCACTGAACACGGCACCAACGCAGCACCCGTGTACGCAGGACTCGTACACGTAATCGTCGTCACCGTCGGTGCTTGAGCGATCGTCAACGAACCCTTCACATACGAAGAGATCGCAAAGTTCGCCGAGACACCACCCGAACAACGCGTCTCATACGTACCCGCCGGTTGCACACCCGTCAAAGCAACAACACCCAAAGGAGCAAACACCGCACACGTAGGAACCGTCGTCCAATCCGCTGCCGTTGTAACCGGACTGGAAGTGAATCCAATCGCTGAGATCGCTGTCCCGTACGTGATATTGAGAATCGGAGCACTCACCACAATGGATGTTTGACCAATGGTGAATGTCTTCTGCGTCGCGTTGGACCCATTGTGGTTTGAATCACCCACGTACGAAGCATTCGCTGTCGCAGTGCCTGGGGCCGTGTTATTGGTGTACACAACCGTCGCGGTGGTCGATAGACCACCCGCACCCGTCACAACAGCCGTCCCGCACGGAGTTTGTGCCGCGCCGGTGTAAACAACGGACGACGGACATGTGATCACCGTTGACGAAGCAGCCTTAGTGATCGCGAACGAGGCCTGCGTGGCAGACGAACCATTATGGTTCGCATCACCCGCGTAGGAAGCGTTCACCGTCACCGAGCCCACATTCGTGTGATCAGCCGAGTACGACGGAGTCACCGAAGTTGACAACCCACCAGCACCCGTCACAGCAGCCGTGCAATTCTCAATCGCTGAACCCGTGTACACGTACGACGGTGCACACGTAATCACGGTGGTAGAAGCTGCCTTCGTAATCGTGAACGTCGCCTGGGTAGCAGTCGAACCGTTGTGGTTCGCATCACCCGCGTACGAAGCATCAGCAGTAGCTGTGCCCGCATTCGTGTTCGCACCATAGGTCACCGGCACCGCGGTCGATAGACCACCAGCACCCGTCACCGAAGCTGAACATGGAGTCTGCGCGGAACCGTTATAGGTCACCGACGATGGTGAACATGACACAACCGTCGCGGACGCAGCCTTATCAATCACGAACGAGGACTGCGTCGCAGTCGAACCGTTGTGGTTCGCATCACCTGAGTAGGACGCATCAGCAGTTGCCGTGCCCGCATTCGTATTCGCACCATAGGTCACCGGCACCGTGGTCGATAGACCACCAGCACCCGTCACCGCAGCCGAACACGGAGTCTGCGCGGAACCGTTAAACGTCACCGACGACAGCGGACACGTGATCAACGTGGACGATGATGCCTTATCAATCACGAACGACGACTGGGTGGCAGTCGACCCGTTGTGGTTCGCATCACCTGAGTAGGACGCATCAGCAGTAGCGGTGCCCGCATTCGTGTTCGCACCATACGTCACCGAGAGAGACGCCGACAGCGCCGCACCCGTCACCTGGGCTGAACACGGAGTGTGAGCTGCACCGTCATACGTCTCATGCGCTGTCGGACAGGTCACCAGCGTGCTCGTATCAGCCTTAGTGATCGAGAAGTACACAGTCGTCGCCGTCGACCCATCATGGTTGGCATCACCGGAGTACGTGGCGTCAACAGCAACCGAGCCCACATTCGTGTGATCCGTTGAGTACGAGACGAACTCCGACGAGGAAAGCCCACCAGCACCCGTCACAGCAGCTGAGCAATTCTCAATCGCTGAACCCGTGTACACATACGACGCATCACACGTGATCACCGTGACAGAAGCAGCCTTCACAATCGTGAACGGCACCTGAGTAGCAGTAGAACCGTTGTGGTTGCTATCTCCCACGTACGAAGCATCAGCAGTCGCTGTGCCCGCATTCGTGTTCGCACCATAGGAGACCGACACCGTCGTCGATAGACCACCAGCACCCGTCACCGCAGCCGAACACGGAGTCTGCGCTGAGCCGTTATACGTCACCGATGATGGTGAACAGGTCACCACGGTGGTCGTGGAAGCCTTATCCACGGTCAACGTGCCAGACACCGACGAGATCGTCGTGTAATTCGACGACACACCATTCGAACAGTGCGTCACATACGAACCAGCACCCACAACACCCGTGACTGGTGTCGTGAACGTGGTGTCCGCACTCGCGTAAACCGCGCAGACCGGTTCAGTTGTCCAATCACTAGCAACCGTCACAGGTGACGTTGTATACGTGATCGACGGAGCCGACGCACCATAGGTGATCGTCGGTGACGATGGAGTCACCACAACCGAGCTCGGATCAATCGAGAACGTATCCGAACCATCCGAACCCGCATGGTTCGCATCACCAGCGAACGTGTACGACGCGGTCACAGTACCGGTGTTCGTATTCGACGAGTACGACGGCGTCAAACCAGTCAAGTTCAACCCACCAACACCCGTCACAGACGCTGAACACAACGCTTGAGCGACACCCGAATACGTCGTCGACTTCGGTGAACACGTCACCGTCGTCGTGGACGAGGCCTGGTCGATCACAAACGATGATTGCGTAGCAGTTGATGGCGTGTAATTGCCGCTACCCGTGTACAACGCATCAGCGGTAGCGGTGCCCGCATTCGTGTTGTTGGAATAGGTGACAGTGGCGGATTGAGATAAGCCTCCCGCACCAGTGACGGTGGCTGAACATGGTGTCTGGACTGAGCCATCGAAGGTGGAGTGCACGATCGGACAGGTCACCATTGTGGTGGACGCGGCCTTATCGATCACGAACGATGATGCATCCTGCGACACCGCGTGGTTTGGATCGCCCGGGTAGCTCGCTGAAGCTGCCGCGGTGCCCGAATCAGTATTCGCGGAGTACACGATGTCCAACATCTGGTCCAAGCCACCAACACCGGCCACCGTTGCCGAACACGGTGTCTGTGCTGTCCCGTCGTAGGTGACACCCGACGGGCACGTAATGGTCGTTTTGGATGATGCACGGTTCACCGTCAACGTGCCATCCACATACGAGGTGGGAGTGTAGGACGCGGATGATCCACCCGTGCAATGCGTCACATACGATCCAGCATCCAACGTGCCAGACACAGCGTTACCTAACGCGTCAACGACCACACACGACGGCTCGACAGTCCAGTCAGATGCTGACGTTGCTGGTGAGGTCGTGTAACCGACCGACGGGATGGATGCGCCATAGGTGATCGACGAGGTCGCCGCCGTCACAGTCACATTCGTTGATGCGGACGTAACCACCAGCGAACCGTTCACATACGAAGCCGGGTTGTAGTTCGTAGACGTGCCACCCGAACAGTGGGTTACATACGTGCCAGCGGGCCGCGCACCCGTCAAGGCCGTCGTAAACCCAGTATCGGACGAGGCGTACACCGCACAGGTCGGCTCGTTGGTCCAATCACCAGTGCCGGTCGACGGTGAGGTGCTGTAACCGACAGAGGGGACACTCGTCGCGGAGTTCACCGAGGCTGGGGACGAAGCTGTCACCGTGACCGAGGCCTTGTTAATGGTGAGCGACCCATTGGTGTAGCTCGTCGGCGTGTACGACGCAGACGAACCACCCGAACAATGGGTCACATACGTACCCGGTGCGACGGGTAACCCGCTCAACGCAGATGCGTAACCCGTATCAGCTGACCCATACACCGCACATGATGGCTCTGACGTCCAATCGCCGGCAACGGTGTACGGCGACGTCGTGTACCCAATCGACGGGATCACCGTGCCGTAGGAGATCGGTAACGGAGATGTGGCTGTAACCGTCACATTCGTCGGTGCGACTGTCAACTTCGCGAAGTAGGAGGAGACAGTAGAATTGATAGAAATGAAATCGCCCCCCACGTACACGTTCGACCCTGATACTGCTAGGGCGTACACGGCGTTGGACGCGGACGGATCCCACGAGGTGAGCGTCCCATCGGTTCTGATCGAAGCCACGTAGTTACGTGTCGTCCCACCGATCGAGGTGAAGTAACCACCCACGTACACGGTCGAGCCGGATACTGCCAGATCCGACACGAATTGTGGCCCGGTACCGCTAACGTTCGGATTCCATGTTGTGCTCAGCGTCCCATCGGTTCCGATCGCTGCGGCATAGTTCCGTGTCGTCCCGCCGATAGTGGTGAAAAGGCCACCCAGGTAGACGGTCGACCCGGACACGGCCAACGCGTTCACGGCGGGTGCCGCGGCACCGCTAACGTTCGGATTCCATGTTGTGCTCAGCGTCCCATCGGTCCCGATCGCTGCGGCATAGTTCCGTGTCGTCCCGCCGATAGTGGTGAAAAGGCCACCCAGGTAGACGTTCGTTCCAGACGCGGCTAAGGCGTTTACGACGTTATTCGCGTTCGGATTCCATGTCGTGCTGAGGGTGCCATCGGTTCCGATCGCGGCGACACAGTTACGTGTGGTCCCTCCGATTGTGGTGAATCCACCACCCAGGTAGATGGTCGACCCGGATACTGCTAGAGCTTTCACGGTGTTATTCGCGTTGGGATTCCATGTTGTGCTGAGGGCGCCGTCGGTGCCGATTGCTGCTGCGTGGTTGCGTGTCGTCCCTCCGATTGTGGTGAACGCACCACCCAGGTAGACGTTCGTTCCAGACGCGGTTAAGGCGTTTACGACGTTATTCGCGTTCGGATTCCATGATGTGCTGAGCGTCCCATCGGTTCCGATCGCTGCTGCATAGTTCCGTGTCGTCCCCTCGCCGATCATGGTGAACTGACCACCCACGTAGACGGTCGACCCGGATACTGCTAGAGCGTTCACAGTGCCATTCGGCGCGTTCGGATTCCATGTTGTGCTGAGCGTGCCATCGGTTCCGATCGCCGCGAGACGGTTACGGGTCGTCACGCCGATCGTGGCGAAAAGACCACCCACGTAGACGGTCGATCCGGACACTGCCAACGCGTTTACGGCGGGTGCCCCGGCACCACTAACGTTCGGATTCCATGTTGTACTGAGGGTGCCATCGGTTCCGATCGCTGCCAGACGGTTACGGGTCGTCACACCGATTGTGGTGAACGCACCACCCACGTAGACGGTCGACCCGGATACTGCTAGAGCGTTCACAATGCCATTCGCGTTCGGATTCCATGTTGTGCCGAGGGTGCCATCGGTTCCGATCGCCGCCACCCGGTTACGGGTCGTCACGCCGATCGTGGTGAACTGACCACCCACGTAGACGGTGGACCCGGATACTGCTAGAGCGTTCACAGCGCCATTCGCGTTCGGATTCCATGTTGTACTGAGGGTGCCATCGGTTCCGATCGCGGCGAGACGATTACGGGTCGTCACGCCGATCGTGGTGAATCCACCGCCCACGTATACGGTCGATCCGGATACTGCGAGAGCGTTCACAATGCCATTCGCGTTCGGATTCCATGTTGTGCTGAGGGTCCCATCGGTTCCGATCGCGGCGAGACGATTACGTGACGTCCCTCCGATCGTGATGAACGAACCACCTACGTACACGGTTGACCCGGATACCGCCAGGGCCAAGACGATGCCACTTGCGTTCGGATTCCAGGATGCATCGACACTTCCATCGGCCAAGATGTGCGCGAGGTAGTTGCGCGTAAGGCCACCAACCTTGGTGAAGTCGCCACCGATGTACCACCCGCCCTGTCCATCTGGTGCGGATGCACGGACAAACCCGGAAACGAGGGGGAAGGTGTGATCCGCGCTCGCCGTCGACGATGCGTCCGACAACAGCGCGCCGCCGCCGGTCTGCGGTTGCCACGCCGTGAACTGACCACCGAGGTAGGTCACCCCAGTGGAATCGTGGGCTATCGCGTACACAACCCCGTTGGGACCATCGAAAATTCGTTGGGTTCCAACGGTCACCGATTGCGGGGAACCGTCCGCAGCCGTCGAGTTAGCTCCGTAGGTGGCATGGCTAACGATCGTGCAGGTGCCGGTTGCTACGTAGTTGACGACACCGGCGGTCACGGTGCACACGCTGGGCGTAGAGGAGGTGACCGAGCTGCTGGTGATGGTGATATCACCATTGGCTGACCTGACACTGGGGGTGAATGAGCCACCGGGCACACCGTTGATGCCCATGTTCGTCGTCACTGCAGGGGTGACACTAATGGTCTGTGGTGATCCATCTGCAGCGAGCCACGTTGACGTCGCCGTGGAGTGAGCGACGAGGACGCAGCTTCCAACCGCGAGGAAGCTCACGACCCCTGCCGCGACCGTGCACACGTTCGTTGTCGAGGACGTAACAGAATTCGTTCCGCTACCACTGTTCGTGAAAGTGGGAGTGAACGTGGTTCCTGGGCTACGACTAACCGTGGGCATATTCGAAATGGAGACGGTGGGGGTTGACTTCACGATGAACTGCGCCGCGACCTGGGCATAGAAAGCGGGCGCAGTAGAAAGGTTTCCGAGGGTGGTGAATAAGCCACCGATCGAGACGGTGGATCCGGTCGCGGCCAGACTGAATACCGCATTAGTCGCGTTCAGATCCCATGCAGTGTCCAGAGTTCCGTTCGTACCGATCCGGGCAATCTTGTTACGTGTCGTTGAACCGATCGTGGTGAAGAATCCACCGACGTATACGTTCGCTCCAGACACGGCTAAGGCGTTTACGGTGTTATTCGCGTTGGGATTCCACGTCGTGGACAAGGTCCCGTTCGTGCCGATCGCGGCGACGCGGTTACGAACTGTGCCACCGATCGTGGTGAACGCTCCACCTGAGTACACGGTTGACCCGTCGATGGCTAGGGCGTTCACGGCGCCGTTCGCGTTGGGATTCCATGATGTGGCTGTCGCACTTGAGTCGATAGCGGCGATGTTGTTACGACTGGCACCACCGATGGTGGTGAATGCTCCACCCGCGTACACGGTTGTTCCTGACACGGCCAATGTGGCCACAGTGCCATCAGGGCTCGGATCCCATCCGGCCACCGTTCCCGATGACGTGAGAGCAGTGAGATAGGGGCCGCTGGTGTTATTGCCATCAGAAATGCTCGTGAATTCGCCGCCCACATACAGGGTGTTCCCATCGTCAGATACCGCCAACGATCGTACGGCGGCGTCAGGCCCAGGGTTGAACCAGTTATAGCAACCGGGACAACCAACCGTGCCCGCGGCAAACAAGAAGCCATTGAAGTCGCCACCGAAATACACCATGCCGCCGGAGACCGCGACGGTGCTCACATCGCTATCGACATAGGGAGCCCACGAGGTTAACGAGCCATCTGATGCGATCGCGGCCAAGTTCGACCGTGGCACGCCCACACTGCCGCTTCCACCCACATAAATCTTTCCACCGGAAACCGAAATGGTGTGTACGTCACCGGTCCACTCGAGATCCGTTGCACGTTGAGAGGGTAAGAGCGTGTAATTTGTCGGCGATCCGCCGAAGACGCCTACCGTCAAATATTTGTGCACGTCACCGCCGCAGTTGGCGCCGCAGTTGCGGACGCTGTACACGTAGCCATTGGCGATCGTGATCGCATACACGGGAGTGTCGTAGTTGTCGTAGCTCGCGAACGAGCCGTCCGCGCCAATGATTGCTTCGAAACCCGGCCCGTCTGTCAAGTCTCCACCGATGACGATCTTGCCGGCTGGATCAGGCGTCGCAGCGATCGCATAGACTCTTCCGCCATTCACATTCGTCGCAAACGTTGTCTTCAAGGCGCCATCAGCGGTCGTGAACGCAGCAATGCTGTTACGCGCCGACGAACCCACCATGGCGAACGATCCACCCACATACAGAACGGGTGACGCACCACCTGTCACGGCGATCGCATTGACAGCACCATCGACATTCGGATCCCACGACGTCAGTGTGCCGTCTGCAGCGAAGCTCGCTAGGTTGTGGCGGGTCGCCCCACCCGCCAACATCTTGCTGAAGGAACCCCCTACGTACACCGTCGTCCCGACGACTGCTAGCGCGTTGACAGGGCCGTTAGGAGATGGATCCCACGAGGTGATCGTGCCATCGGGCCCAAACGATGCGAGGTTGCCGTGCGACGTGCCCCCCTGATAGATCCCGCCAGTGCTAGCGACATAGAGGGTTGAGCCCGACGTCGCCAAAGCGTTGACCACACCGACCGAATGGCCACTCCATGCGGTGTCGACACTGCCATCGGCGTAAATGTGCGCGAGGTTCTGACGAGTCACGCCGCCCACACTGGTGAAGTTGCCGCCAATGAACCAACCACCTGAACTATCCGAGGCACTCGCATTCACCACGCCGTCAACCCGTGGCATCGTCACATCAAGCTGAACGGCGGTGGAGGCACCCGTTGGGCTAGCCGGATCGGCAATAACCGCCCCGCCACCGGTCTGCGGACCATACGACGAGAAACTTCCTCCCACGTACGTAACGCCGTCAGCGTCAGTCGCTTGTGAGTTCACCTGCCCACTCGGACCGGTAAACACTTTCTGCGTGGCCACCGTTATCGACTGCGCGCTACCCGACAGCGGGTCAGTCGCACTCGCCGTCAACGTGCACGTACCGGCTCCAACGTAGGAGACAACGCCGGAGGCGACCGTACACACACCCGTCGTTGAGGAGGATGCGGAAGCGGTGCCCGTGAACCCACCCGAGAATGTCGGCGTGAACGTCGACCCCACCACGCCATTGACAGCGGGGATGTTCGAGATCGTTACCGTCGCTGTCGCGGAGGCCGGTGCGGCAACGGCTGTCAGTCCAACTGCGGTCATTGCGACGGTCACCACGATCGCGACGATGCGCATCATGCGGCGGAACGCGAGTGGCGTAGCTGAGGCTGTTGACGGACTAATGAACCACGACATTGCAAGACTCCCGGGACGATCCTTTGATGCATAAGCACGGATATCCCGGATGGCGTCAACGTCACCCGAAACGAGGTCAGTCTTTGAGGTGACGGAGGTGTCAGATAGGTGTGGATGCGTAACTTGCAAAAATCATGAGGTTGCTGAGAACCATGGCGACGGAGAGCGATTCGCGGATTACCTTTCGTGACCATCGTGCACCCGAACGCAGCAATGCATCATCGAGTCGGACCACGTGGGTCTGGTGGGTCACAACCTGTTTAGGCTGAGTGCTGTGAGCGTAGCTATCCGGGTTATTCCGTGCCTCGACGTCGATGCTGGCCGCGTGGTGAAGGGCGTCAATTTCGTTGATCTGCGCGATGCGGGCGACCCGGTCGAGCTTGCTCGCGCTTACGACCTGCAGGGTGCCGATGAGCTCGTATTCCTCGACATCACTGCTAGCAGCGCAAACCGTGAGACGACGTTTGATGTTGTTCGACGAACTGCGCAGGAAGTCTTCATCCCACTTACCGTGGGTGGGGGAGTGCGCACTGTCGCCGATGTTGATCGACTACTGCGTGCAGGTGCGGACAAGGTAGGAATCAACACCGCTGCCATCTCCCGCCCCGAATTCGTCTCGGAGGCGGCCGAACGGTTCGGATCTCAATGTGTTGTGGTGTCCGTTGATGCGCGACGTTGCCCGCCCGGAGTTGCTACCGATTCGGGCTGGGAGGTCACCACGCATGGTGGACGTGAGTCGACGGGCATAGACGCCCTTGCATGGGCAGTGCGCGTGGTGGAACTCGGAGCCGGCGAAATCCTTTTAACCTCAATGGATGCAGACGGCACGAAGGCTGGGTTTGATGTCGAACTCATTGCGGCCGTTCGCGCGCAGGTCAGGGTGCCAATCATTGCCAGTGGTGGTGCAGGGGAGCTCAGTCATTTCGTCCCCGCAGTTGTTGCCGGCGCCGATGCTGTTTTAGCGGCGAGCGTTTTCCATTTCGGTGAACTCACCATCGCTGACGTGAAAGGTGAGTTACGACGGGCAGGGTATCCGGTTCGTTAACGCGGATAAGCGATGAATGCAGCGATATCGTCGTCACTGCCCATCATGTCGACGCCACGGGTGATGCGTCCGAAGAGCGCCAAGACCAGTTCACCGACGGGTCCACTGAGTCGCACACTGCTCTTTCCATCACACAGGCGCACATCGGTGCCAGCGGCCGGACCATCGGTTGGCGCCACCACAATTCCAACGGGGCTCGACCGAGTGAGGAGCTTGCCAAAGGTGGGAATGCGCGACCACAGGTCGGCCGAGAAACTCGGATCCAGTTGACGTACGCCCCATGCCGGTTGCGCACGACGGACATCCTCGTGATGAACAAAGTATTCGATTGTGTTCATCGCATCGTCCACGGCCGGTATTGCCGCCGGCGACCACTTCGGCGGGCCGTGGCGTACTTCTGAGACTAGGTCTGGCCAACTCTTGGTCGCTGCTTGGTCCTGCACTTTGCGGGTCCACGACGAAAACGCGGGAACGACTAGGCCAATGCCCGCATCGGGGCGAGATTCGCGGATTACCAGGTGAGCGGCCAGATCGCGGGTTGTCCATCCCTCACACAGGGTCGGCGCATCAGGTCCAAGTTCGGTGAGCAGGTTGCACAACGCGGATCGCTCCGAGCGGCTGTACCGATCCTTGGAAGTCATACGCTCATCGTAGGGCCGGATACTGAATGCGGCAGGTTCATCGGAAACCGGCACAATAGACCCATGAATTCCACGCTCACCTGGTCGCAGGTCCGCGAACGGCTGTCACCCGATGCCAACGGGTTGGTTGCAGCCATCGCTCAGCAGTGGGATACCGGCGAGGTGCTCATGTTGGCGTGGATGAATGAAGAAGCTCTGCGCCGTACTCTTGAATCGGGTCGAGCCACTTACTGGTCGCGCTCGCGGGGCGAGTTCTGGGTTAAGGGTGAGACCTCCGGACACGTTCAGGCCGTTAAGTCGGTCCACATCGACTGCGACGGCGATGCACTACTGATTGCCGTCGATCAGACCGGCGTGGCCTGTCACACGGGGACGCGCACCTGCTTCGATGTAGAAGTGATCACGGCGAATTCCGCGGACGCGATGAGTTCCAATCAGACGGAAGAGTTGAACTGATGAGCCAGACAGCGATGTATGCCAGTGGCTTTTCCGGCGCTGTATCGCCGGATCTCGAAACCTTCCGCGCAATGGCCAAGGACCGTCGCGTCATCCCCGTTGTTCGTCGACTGCTTGCCGATGGCGAGACGCCGATCGGGCTCTATCGCAAACTTGCGGGCGAACGGGCGGGCACCTTTCTGCTTGAATCGGCCGAACACGGCCGGGCGTGGTCGCGGTACTCGTTCGTTGGTGTTCGCTGTGCTGCGATGTTGACGGAAGTTCAGGGCCAGGTTCGCTGGTTTGGCCATGCACCCGTGGGACTGCCTGAGCATGGCGATCCTCTCATTGCACTGCGCGATACCGTCGCAGCCCTTCACACCGAACGACTTCCTGGTCTGCCGCCACTCACGGGTGGAATGGTCGGTTACTTGTCGTATGACGTTGTGCGGCACTGGGAAAAACTTCCCGATGCAAATCCCGACGAACTTGGCATCCCTGAGCTCGCGATGTTGCTCGCCACAGATTTAGCAGTGCTTGATCACCATGATGGATCTGTACTTCTGATTGCTAACGCGATCAACTACGACGCAACAGATGAACGTGTAGACGACGCATGGGCAGATGCAGTGCGTCGGCTCGATGTGATGCAGGCTGACCTTGCAACATCTGCGGCAGCATCGGCAGCCACCTACGACTCGACGGCCAGCGTTGACATCACATCCCGAACATCGCAGGCTGAGTACCTAGCCGGAGTTGAGGCGAGCAAGGAATACATTCGCGCGGGTGATGCCTTCCAAATCGTTCTATCCCAGCGGTTTTCGGCCCCTTGCACTGCGTCAGCCCTCGATGTGTACCGCGTCCTTCGTGTCACGAACCCCAGCCCGTACATGTACCTATTCCGGATCCCGGCACCCGTGGATGCGGATGGCGGTCTCAGCGACGTTGTCGCACTCGACATCGTCGGCTCGTCGCCTGAGGCGCTGGTGAAGGTCGCTGACGGCCGGGCGATGCTCCATCCGATTGCTGGCTCACGTCCTCGCGGCGCAACCCCAGAACAGGACGCTGCGTTTGCCGAAGAGTTATTGGCTGATGAGAAGGAGCGGGCTGAGCACCTCATGCTCGTCGACCTAGGCCGCAACGACCTCGGCCGGGTTTGCACCCCCGGCTCGGTGGAGGTTGTCGACTTTATGTCCGTTGAGCGATATAGCCACATCATGCATATCGTCTCAACGGTTGTTGGTGAAGTTGCTCACGGCAAGACGGCGTACGACGTTCTGGCCGCTACGTTCCCTGCGGGCACTCTTTCCGGAGCGCCAAAGCCACGTGCGATGGAAATCATTGATGAACTCGAGCCGGTGCGACGCGGTGTGTACGCAGGCGCCGTTGGTTATCTCGACTTCGCAGGTGATCTCGACACGGCAATTGCAATCCGCACCGCAGTCATCGTTGATGGAGTTGCACATGTGCAGGCTGGGGCGGGCCTTGTTGCAGATTCCGTTCCGGAAAGTGAGTTTGCCGAATGTGGCAACAAGGCGGCCGCAGTGCTTCGTGCTGTAGCCATCGCATCGACGATGCGATCGGCTGCCGAATGACGCAGGATCTGCCCGAGGCGATCCACGTCACGAGTGATTCAAACGCCCATAGGACGCCACGCTCCTACCTTGTCGCCTTGGGACTGCTCGCGATCGGTTCAGGGGCGCTATTTCTTGGCTATGGGCGTACCTGGTCGAGCACGCGGTTAACGGAAAGTGGTTTGCCATCACTGCTCGTTGAACTCACGGGTCGTGATGTGCAACCGGCAGGTGCCGCGACGGCCATCCTTGGCCTAGCCGCGATTGCAGGACTGGTTGCAACGCGTCGAATCGGTCGAATCCTTAGTGGCATTGTCCTGATCATTGTTGGCCTGCTTGATGCGTTCTTGGCGTTCCAGTTTGGGTTGGGGGAGCGATCGTCGATCGTGGCAGCAGTATCCGAGCGTGCCGGACGTGACCTCGATCCGGACATCGTGCGCGCTGCCACCTCGACCTCGGTCTGGTGGATTGCCGCAGCCTTTGGTGGCGTGTGTTTCGTGATCGCTGGCACGCTGGCACTTACCCAGTCGTCCTTCTGGCCAACCTTGGGCTCACGTTACGAGCGCAGTGAACAAGCGTCTGAACAGAGTGCGCGTCCCCGGTCGGCATGGGATCAGATGGATGACGGAATAGACCCGACAATGGACGGACCCGACACCTCGGCGAGTGCCCGCTAGGGCGGATCAGTTGTTTCGGCGGGTCCCGATGCGCGGCGACCGACACCAACTGGCAGAATATCGACGTCAACGCTCAGGGAGGATCCACTATGACGGCCGAGCACGAGTATCACGGCAACACGGCACAAAACTGGACTGCCGTCACCATCGTCATGATCGCATCGCTGATCGGAACGATCGGTGTCTGCATCGGTAACTGGCCGATGTTCTGGATCGGTGGCATCGGTGGAGTGGTCCTGGGCCTAGTCGTCGGCAAGGTCATGGGCATGATGGGCATGGGTCCATCTCCCGAAGACGCCACGAGCTAACTCGAGTTTTCTACAGCTGTTCGCGCACATCTGCCTATCTAGGAGAGCGCGAAGCATGTCGTGCGACGTAGTGTGTAACCGTGCATGCGCGTACCCAACGACTCCTCGGACCGAGTTTGGTCGGAGTTGGCCTTGTCGTGGCCACGGCGTACATCGGTGCGGTTGACCCGAACACCCCGGGGCATTACCCCGTGTGTCCACTGAAAGCATTTACGGGTCTCGATTGCCCTGGATGTGGTGGAATGCGCGCAGTTCACTCGCTCGTGCATGGCGATCTCGTGAGTGCGTTGGATCACAACCTGCTCGCCGTCGTCATGTTCTTGCCGGCCATCGCGATCGGCTGGTTCCTCTGGATGAGGCGCGAGTGGTCTGAGCCAATGGCCGCTTCGTCGTCAGGTGGGGCCGCGGCAGATGTAGCGATGGACGCGGCACGACGTCGAAAGTTATGGCTGGCGGCCTTCATCATCATCGCCATCTTCACCGTGACGCGGAACATCCACGCAGTTCCTGCTTTTGACTGGCTAGGTTCGTCGGTCTGATATCGACCTGGGTTGCGGAATGAAAAGCCCCGAATTCGTGGAATTCGCTGTGACGGATACCCTGATGACGTGACTGTGCTGGATGACATCCTCGACGGCGTGCGCGTCGATCTTCTTGAGCGCCAGTCGCGCGTCACCCTCGACGAGTTGAAAGCGCGGGCTCACGCCGCTCAACCACCCATCGATGCCGAAGCGATTCTTCGCCAAGACGGTGTCTGTGTCATTGCCGAGGTGAAGCGATCCAGCCCCAGTAAGGGTGTTTTAGCCGAAATCGCTGACCCGGCTGCTTTGGCTACTGAATACGAAGCCGGTGGTGCCCACTGCATCAGCGTTTTGACTGAGCAGCGTCGCTTCGGGGGCTCGCTCGATGATTTGGCGGCCGTTCGTGCCGCGGTGGACGTGCCCGTACTTCGCAAGGATTTCATTGTCGGCAGCTATCAACTGTGGGAGGCACGAGCCTACGGTGCAGATATTGCCCTGTTAATCGTGGCCGCGTTGGATCAACCCGCTCTTGTATCCCTGATCGAGCGAGCGCGCAGCATAGGTCTGACCCCGCTCGTGGAGGTACATGACGAGCACGAAGTTGCCCGAGCTGTTGATGCCGGCGCCACCGTGATCGGCGTCAATGTTCGCAACCTGAAGACCCTTGAGGTCGATCGCGATGTCTTCGCCCGGGTTGCCCCGAGTATCCCTAACTCATGTGTGCGCATTGCCGAATCTGGGGTGCGCGGGCCGCATGATCTGCTCGCCTACGCACATGCAGGTGCGGATGCGGTCTTAGTAGGGGAGAGTCTTGTTGTTGGCGGAGACCCCCGTGCAGCCGTGCGCGAGCTCGTAACGACTGGGGCACACCCGGCCATACGAAATACTCGTGACTGACTAGTTGATCAGGAGAAGTAGATGAGAACCGACATAACTGGGGATCTGCGCGAAGCGACCGAAGCGTTGCAGTCGTGGAACGCGCAATTCCCCGATGTTGCCGGCCACTTTGGTCGGTACGGTGGCCGGTTCGTACCTGAGGCCCTCATTGTTGCGCTCGATGAACTAGATGCTGCGTTTCGAGCCGCAAAGGTTGATCCTGAATTTCAGGCCGAACTTGCCCATCTGCATGCAACGTACACGGGCCGTCCAAGCCCAGTAACCGAGTGCCATCGCTTCGGCGAGGTTGCAGGTGGTGCGCGCGTCTTCCTCAAGCGCGAGGATCTCAATCACACCGGCTCTCACAAGATCAACAACGTTCTGGGTCAAGCACTCTTGACGGTTCGTATGGGCAAGAAGCGGGTTATCGCTGAAACCGGTGCGGGCCAGCACGGAGTTGCAACAGCAACAGCGGCTGCCCTTTTCGGCCTCGAATGTGTTGTGTACATGGGCGAGGAAGACACCCGTCGCCAGGCGCTCAACGTGGCCCGTATGAAACTGCTTGGCGCGCAGGTAGTTCCCGTTACGGCCGGGAGTCGCACCTTGAAGGATGCGATGAACGAGGCCATGCGCGACTGGGTTACGAACGTTGATTCAACGCACTACATCATCGGCACGGTTGCGGGCCCCGCACCGTTCCCCGAGATGGTGCGCGAGTTCCATCGAATCATCGGCGTTGAATCTCGCGCCCAAATGTTGGAGCTCACGGGTCGTCTACCCGACGCGGTAACAGCATGCGTCGGTGGTGGTTCTAATGCGATCGGGATCTTCTCCGGCTTCGTCGACGATGCTGACGTCAAGTTGTATGGCTTTGAGGCCGGTGGTGACGGTGTTGAGACCGGGCGCCACGCGTCGGCCATTACGGGTGGATCTGTTGGTGTACTGCACGGTCAGCGCTCGTACGTCCTTCAAGATGAGGATGGGCAGACGGTCGAGTCACATTCGATTAGTGCTGGTCTCGACTATCCCGGTGTCGGCCCAGAACACGCCTGGCTTGCCGATAGCGGTCGCGCAACCTACATCGCGGTAACCGATACCGAGGCGATGGAAGCCTTCCGGGTTCTTTGTCGCACCGAGGGAATCATCCCTGCCATCGAAACCGCACATGCTCTTGCGGGAACGATTGAGCTCGGTCGTGAGCTTGGTCCGGACGCGATCATCTTGGTTAATTGCTCGGGTCGTGGTGACAAGGACGTAGAAACGGCAAGCCGCTGGTTCGGGATCATGGACGGCGAACGGGCACCGGAGGGGCGCGCGTGAGCAAGCTTCATGAAGCCTTCGCTGAGGCTAAGGCGGAAAACCGGGCCGCTCTGATCGGATACCTTCCGGCGGGGTTTCCGACCGTTCCGGGTGCGATCGATGCCATCACAGCCATGGTTGAGAACGGCGTCGACATCGTCGAGATTGGGTTGCCGTATTCCGATCCGTTGATGGACGGCCCGACCATTCAGGCCGCTGTCGATCAGTCGCTCCGTCAGGGAACCACCATCCGCGATGTGCTGGAAACCGTGCGCGCCGTTGCCCTGACTGGTGCGCCTACGTTGGTGATGTCGTATTGGAATCCGATCGAGCGCTTCGGGGTCGACGCGTTTGCAGGTGAACTTGCTGCCGCAGGTGGTACGGGAGTTATCACTCCAGATCTCACACCGGAAGAGGCGGGGGATTGGATAGCAGCCAGCGATGCCGCTGGGATCGACCGGGTGTTCCTTGTTGCGCCGAGTAGCACGCTTGGGCGGATCGAGATCGTCAGCAGCATGACGACCGGTTTCCTTTACGCCGCTTCGCTGATGGGCGTGACAGGTGTTCAGTCGGTGTCGCAGGCGGCTCCGGCCCTCGTGGAACGTAGCCGTCCCTATGCCAAGGTTCCCATCGCTGTTGGGCTGGGTGTATCCACCGCAGAGCAGGCTGCGCAGGTTGCTACGTACGCGGACGGTGTGATCGTCGGTTCGGCGTTCGTGCGGCTGCTTCTTGACGCGGCAACACCTGCGCAGGGCGTTGCCGCTGTCGGCAAACTTGCCGCAGAACTGGCCGTTGGGGTTCGCCGTACTGCCTGATGCGGGCAAATCGGACACAGGGAACTTTTTCCAGCCTGTGATGCGTCCGACATATTGATCCGCACGGGCCATGCCAACCCACCAAGAGCACGTAAGTAGGGGATGATCGTCAGGTGAGTTCAATGAGCGCGCAGACGCGCACCTGGATCAGTACGGTTTTTCGCCTCGTGCTGGCAGGGGTCTGGTTGTATGCCGGTGGGATCAAGCTGCTTCAGCCTGGTGGTGCACGCGAGGCAGTTATTGCCTACCGCATTTTCCCCGCATCATGGGTAGATTTCCTCGGCTGGGCTCTGCCAGCGGTCGAGGTCGGACTCGGCGCACTCTTACTCATCGGACTCTTCACTCGCGCTGCTGCGATTGCCAGTGCTTTGCTGTTCACCGCGTTCATCATCGGGATCTCGAGCGTATGGATTCGCGGCTACTCGATCGACTGTGGCTGCTTCGGCGGCGGCGGCGATATCACTGAGTCGGGCAAAACCTGGCGTTACACCAGCGAACTGCTGCGCGACGCACTATTCACCGGGATGGCCTGTTGGCTGGCTTGGTGGCCTCACACGAAGTTTGCCTTGGACCGAATCCCGGCCGAGGTTGTGGACGCAGCCCAAGAACCACTGCCGTCTACCTGAATTCCGATTGCCACTGCACGTTGAAAGCCATGACGACCCGAACCACGAGAACTACGTCCATATTTGCTAGCACCATCACCTGGAGTCGAACGCAATGAGCGCAAAAGAGAGTGCGAAGTCAACCCGTGAAAAGGCTGCGGCCGCGCGCGCTGAGGCTGAGGCTGAGCAGAAGCGTCGTGACCGAACAGTGCGCATCATCGGTGGTTTGGTTGTGCTCGCGGTTATCGGAGCGATCTTCGGTGCCGTCATCTGGAACAACAAGAAGACTGCTTCAGCGAACGACATTGTCAATGAGGCCGCAGTCCCTAAGGGCGTGAACACCTCCACTGGTGAGTATCCCTGGGGCTACCCGGTCAACAAGGCCGATGCGAAGCCGACTCTGGCGATTTGGGAAGACTTCCAGTGCCCGACCTGTGCCGCAGTGGAAAAGGCCAACGGTACGACGATTGAGAAGCTAGCCACCGACGGCAAGATCAACCTGATCTGGCGCCCCACGGCATTCATCGATGAAAAGACCTCGTCCTCGTCCGGTCCGAATCCCAAGTCATCATTGCGTGCAACTGCCGCGTGGGGCTGCGCGATCGATGCTGGTAAGGGCCCTGAGTACCACAACACTGTCTTCGCCAATCAGCCTGCAAACGAGGGTGACGGTTGGTCTCAGCAGCAGTTGATCGACTTTGGTAAGACTGCTGGAATCACTGGTGCGGCATTTGACACCTTCACCTCATGTGTCGAGGGCGACAACTACCACCAGTGGGCGAACAACTCGTACCAGACCTTCATTAAGGATGCCGTTCCCGGAACGCCGACGGCGTACCTGAACGGCAAGGAGGTCACCTTGGATGTCCTTGGCGATTCCGCAAAGCTGATCAAGGCAGTCCAGGACGCGACTAAGTAACGCGAAGACAGGTGGTACGCCGAACGACGGCGTACCACGTCGTTCGTGTCGATCGGAAAGGTGTGCGGGTGAGTCAAACTCCCGACGGTGTGAGCGGTGGTGACGGGAATCCGTTGGCACCCTTGCCAGAGCACGATGAGCCCATGCCCGTGTGGTCAACCCCGCAGGTGCTCTCTGAGGCGGGGGAGCCACCTGCTGATATGACGGACACACCGGCACCGGCGAAGACCACGTCTGGCAGCGGGCTTCGGATCGCCTTACTTGCTGTGATTCTGCTGGGCGTGGTGGGGATTGCTGTCTGGGGATTGCTGTCGTCTCGAGCGAGTGCACCAACGGTCGATCCGCAGGCGGCCACCCCGACCACAATCTTGGATGACTCGGGTACAACTCCCTGGGGTGTCCAGTACAACAACGCACCGGGTAAGCCTGTACTGGCGATCTGGGAGGACTTCCAGTGCCCGTACTGCGCGCAGTTAGAAATGGTCAACGGTGCCGGGATTAAGGCGCTGGCAGATGCTGGAAAAATCACTTTGGTATGGCGCCCAACGGTATTCCTCGACGGTAGCCCAGCGGCGAAGGCTGGTCCCAATCCTGACTCGAGTGTGCGGGCTACGTCGGCCTGGGGCTGTGCCATTGATGCGGGTAAGGGTGCGGAGTATCACCAATACCTGTTTAACCATCAGCCCGCGAAGGAAGGTATGGGCTGGTCGGACGCTGAATTGCAGAGTTTTGCCTCGAACGTTGGCATCTCCGGTGACGCACTCTCGACCTTCACCACCTGTTACTCGTCTCAGAAGTACAGCTCATGGGTTCACAATTCATATGCTGCCTTCGAATCTGAGGGTGTTGCGGGCACGCCGTCAGGTTTCCTCAATGGCACCGAGTTGACGCCTGACCAACTCGCAGACCCGGCTGTACTCGCTGATCTGGTTTCCAAGGCGACGAACTAGCCTGACAATCCTGTGTCGTGAGTGGCCTTTCGAGTTGTCAAAGGCCTCTCGCAGGGTAACGTCGAGGTGTGAGCGGACACGACGTATACGAACATGGCCACCGCGATGTCACTGGCGGCTGGTTGCGGCCCGCGGTGTTTGGCGCGATGGATGGATTGGTCTCGAACCTGTCCCTCATGGCGGGTATTGCCGGTGGCTCAGCAGCCGTCGGAACTGGCACGACGCCGATCGTCCTTGCTGGCCTTGCCGGGTTGGCAGCAGGTGCGTTCTCGATGGCCGCTGGTGAATACATCTCGGTGACGTCGCAGGCGGAGCTCGCCGAGCAGGAATTTGAAAATGAGCGGCTAGAACTAAGGCGCAACCCCGAGTCTGAGGCTCGTGAACTAGCCGCTATCTGGTCCTCTCGCGGGGTGGATCGCGAGTTGGCAGAGCAGGTGGCTCTTCAGCTTGGTCGTAACCCGGAAGCAGCCCTTGAGGTCCATGCCCGTGAAGAGCTGGGGATGGCTCCCGGTGAGTTGCCCAATCCATGGCTGGCGGCTGGTTCGTCGTTCATTTCCTTTGTCGTCGGCGCTGCCATTCCTCTGATTCCGTTCCTCTTCGGCGCACAAACCTTTATGTGGTCGCTCATCGTGTCGCTGATTGGGCTCTTTGGCTCAGGAGCGCTGGTTTCGCGCGTCACAGCTCGTACCTGGTGGTTCTCAGGTATCCGACAACTGATCATCGGGGCGTTGGCCGCAGTCGTCACGTATGGAATCGGCACCATCGTGGGCACCAGCCTCGGTTAGGGGCCCTTGATCAGCCGACATTCGGCCAGCACTTGCATGTGATGGGAAGGCGTCAGGTACTCTGATCGCCTAGCAGTGCGGCCAATGTCGTCCCCTGCTCGACCATCGCCCAGTGGGCATTAGGCGAGCATCGACGACAGGAGGTCCCATGAAGTCAGCAATTCCTGCGGCTCAAGGGCTTTACCACCCCGGCAACGAGAAAGACGCCTGCGGCGTCGCCTTCGTCGCGCAGATGTCCGGTGTGGCCTCTCATGACATCGTCGCTCTTGGAATCACCGCTCTGGAAAACCTCGAGCACCGTGGTGCATCCGGTGCCGAGCCGGACTCTGGTGATGGTGCTGGCATCCTCACGCAGATCCCTGACGGGTTCCTACGCAGCGTCCTAGCCGAGACTGGGGTACTGCTGCCTGCCGCGGGTGCCTACGCCACAGGTATTGCGTTCCTTCCCGTAGACCCGGACGAGGCCGAACGTGCCGTCGAGATTATTGAGCGAATCGCGGACGAAGAGGGTCTTGTCGTCGTCGCGTGGCGAGATCTACCCGTCGACCCGGCAGGTGCAGGGGTGGGCGCTACCGCTCTCGGGGTGATGCCACAGTTCCGCCAGTTGATCGTCCAAGCTCAGGGCGGACGGGTTCGTGGGTTGGCGCTCGAGCGACTGGCCTTCTGCCTGCGTAAGCGCGCCGAACATGACGCAGACGTGTATTTCCCGAGTTTGTCGTCGCGCACCATCGTCTACAAGGGGATGCTCACGACGGGACAGTTAGCGCCGTTCTTCCCTGACCTAACTGACGTGCGCTTCGAGTCGGCTCTTGCCCTCGTGCACTCGCGCTTCTCGACGAACACCTTCCCGAGTTGGCCCCTGGCCCACCCGTACCGGTTGATCGCGCACAACGGAGAGATCAACACCGTCAAGGGCAATCGCAATTGGATGCGCGCGCGTGAGGCGCAGTTATCGTCCGATCTCATCAAGGGCGATCTATCGCGGCTCTTCCCGATCGTTACCGAAGCGATGAGTGACTCGGCTTCCTTCGACGAAGTGCTCGAACTCTTGCATCTTGGTGGACGTAGTCTGCCGCACGCGGTTCTCATGATGATTCCTGAGGCATGGCAAAACCACACCGAGATGGATCCGGCCCGTCGGGCGTTCTATGAATTCCATGCAACCTTGACCGAAGCATGGGATGGTCCTGCGGACGTTGCGTTCACTGATGGAACGGTCATCGGCGCGGTGCTCGATCGCAATGGACTGCGCCCAGGACGCTACTGGGTTACTGATCACGGTCTCGTCGTTCTCGCCAGCGAGGTTGGCGTTCTTGATATTGAACCAGGGCGCATCGTCCGCAAAGGCCGGTTGCAGCCAGGCCGGATGTTCCTAGTCGATACTGAAGCCCAGCGCATCATTGAAGATGATGAAATCAAGGCTGAACTTGCTGCGGCGAAGCCGTACGACGAGTGGCTACATGCCGGCATCATGCATCTGGACTCACTTCCCGAGCGCGAACACATCGTGTACACCCACGAGAGCGTGGTTCGTCGTCAGCAAACCTTCGGCTACACCGAAGAGGAGTTGCGCATCATCATTTCGCCGATGGCGCGAGCAGGGGCCGAAGCCATCGGTTCCATGGGTACCGACACTCCGATCGCCATCTTGAGTGAACGGCCGCGCCTGCTGTTTGATTACTTCACCCAGTTGTTCGCGCAGGTCACCAATCCTCCGCTGGATGCTATTCGCGAAGAACTCGTGACCTCGCTATCAAGCCATATCGGGCCGGAAGCGAACCTGTTGGACGCAAGCCCGGCACATTGTCGCCAGGTTGTGCTTCCGTTCCCAGTGATCGACAACGATGAACTTGCCAAAATTTTGCATGTCAACGCAGATGGCGATCTGCCGGGATTCTCTGCAGCCAAGGTCAGCGGCCTTTACCGGGTCGGTGGCGGCGGTGCGGCGCTTGCTGAACGCATGCAAGAGATCTGCGATGAAGTCTCAGCGCTCATTGCGACGGGTCATCGATTCGTTGTGCTGTCCGATCGCGATAGCGACGCAGAATTCGCACCTATTCCGTCCCTACTTCTCACCGCGGGAGTCCATCACCACCTCGTGCGTCAGAAGGAGCGAACTCAGGTCAGCCTGATCGTTGAAGCAGGTGACGTTCGCGAGGTTCATCACGTTGCATTGCTCATTGGGTACGGTGCTGCTGCGGTTAATCCCTACCTGGCCATGGAATCAGTTGAGGACCTTGTAGCCCGCGGCATCGTCACGGGTATCGCTGCCGACAAGGCGGTCCGAAATCTGGTGAAGGCTCTTGGTAAGGGCGTGCTCAAGGTCATGAGCAAGATGGGCATCTCGACGGTTGCCTCTTACCGCGGGGCGCAGGTGTTTGAAGCCATCGGTTTGGCGCCGGAGGTCATCGACCGTTGGTTTACCGGTACAACATCGCGCATTGGCGGAATTGATATCGACGTCATCGCCAACGAGGTTGCTCAGCGCCATGCCGTTGCCTACCCACAATCGGGAATCTCGCCCGCGCACCGACGTCTCGATGTTGGCGGTGAGTATCAGTGGCGCCGCGAAGGCGAGCCGCACTTGTTTGATCCGGAAACCGTATTCCGGCTCCAGCATTCAACGCGAGAGGGTCGTTACGACATCTTCAAGCAGTACACATCGCGTGTTGACGAGCAGGCCGAGCGGCTAATGACGCTGCGTGGCATGTTCAGCTTCCGAGATGGACTGCGCGAGCCGATCTCGATCGACGAGGTTGAGCCGGTCAGTGAGATCGTCAAGCGTTTCTCTACAGGCGCTATGTCGTATGGCTCGATTTCCGGTGAGGCGCACGAGACTCTCGCTATCGCCATGAATCGACTGGGCGCCAAGTCAAACACCGGTGAGGGCGGCGAGGATGAGGAGCGCTTCGTTCCTGATCCCAATGGAGACCTTCGCCGCTCAGCGATCAAGCAGGTTGCATCTGGGCGATTCGGCGTCACAAGTAATTACCTCGTGAATGCCGATGACATTCAGATCAAGATGGCCCAAGGCGCGAAGCCAGGTGAAGGTGGACAGTTGCCTGGGCACAAGGTGTATCCGTGGATCGCCAAGACGCGTCACTCGACGCCAGGCGTTGGCTTGATTTCACCGCCACCGCACCACGACATCTACTCGATTGAAGACCTCGCCCAACTCATTCATGACCTCAAGAACTCCAACCCACAGGCGCGCGTCCACGTGAAACTGGTCGCTGAGGTCGGTGTGGGTACCGTCGCGGCGGGTGTCGCCAAGGCACATGCAGACGTGATCCTCATTTCGGGGCACGACGGTGGCACGGGTGCGTCGCCTCTGACGTCACTCAAACATGCAGGTGGCCCGTGGGAGCTAGGCCTGGCTGAGGCTCAGCAGACACTCTTGCTCAATGGCCTGCGTGATCGTGTTGTTGTTCAGACCGACGGTCAGTTAAAGACTGGCCGCGATGTTGTTATCGCAGCACTGCTCGGTGCTGAAGAGTTCGGCTTTGCGACCGCACCGCTGGTCGTCATGGGCTGCGTCATGATGCGGGTGTGTCACCTCGACACGTGCCCAGTGGGCGTTGCGACTCAGAACCCAGTTCTGCGCGAACGGTTTACCGGTCAGCCGGAGTTCGTTGAGAATTTCTTCACGTACCTAGCGCAGGAAGTGCGCGAGCATTTGGCCGCGCTGGGCTTCCGCTCTATCGCCGAAGCTGTCGGCCACGCGGAAGTTCTCAACGCTGACGCGGCGATTGCACATTGGAAGGCTCATGGTCTTGACCTAAGCCCCCTGATGTACGTGCCCGAACTCCCAGAGGGAACACCTCGTCGCCACATGGTGTCGCAGGATCACGGTCTGGCCAAGGCCCTCGACAACGAGTTGATCGCGCTATCGGCTGATGCACTTGAGCGAGGCGAACCGGTTCGCGCCGCTTTATCGGTGCGTAACGTGAATCGCACAGTTGGCACGATGTTGGGTTCAGAGGTCAGCCGCCGATTTGGTGGTGCTGGTCTGCCCGACGGAACGATCGACATCACGTTTACGGGTTCTGCGGGCCAATCATTCGGTGCCTTCCTCCCATCTGGGATCACGTTGCGCCTCGAGGGTGACAGTAATGACTACGTCGGTAAGGGGCTCAGTGGTGGACGCATTGTCGTTCGTCCCCATCGTGACTCGATTCTTACTGCACAAGACAATGTCATCGCTGGCAACGTGATCGGCTACGGCGCCACGTCTGGTGAGATTTTCCTTCGCGGAATCGTCGGTGAACGCTTCTGCGTTCGCAACTCCGGAGCTACCGCGGTTGTTGAGGGTGTGGGCGATCACGGTTGCGAGTACATGACCGGTGGCCGAGTGCTCATTCTGGGATCGATCGGGCGCAACTTCGCCGCGGGCATGTCCGGTGGGGTGGCGTACCTGTTGGATGCACCGGCAGCGCGGATCAATCCCGAGCTCGTCGACTTGCTAGCCCTCGATGACGATGATGTAGCGCAGGTGCGCCAACTCCTCGTTGCGCACGAGCAATGGACGGACTCACCGGTTGCTCGAGAGCTGCTATCGGACGAGAACCTTGCGCACCGCTTCACCAAGGTGATGCCTCGGGATTATGCAAAGGTTTTGGCCGCAGCGGATGCTGCCAAACGAGAAGGTCGTGACGTGCAACAGGCAGTGATGGAGGCCACTCATGGGTGACCCGAAGGGATTCTTGTCAACAGATCGTCAAGGGCCTACCCGCCGACCGGTTGACGTGCGTCTGCTGGACTGGAAAGAGGTGTACGAGCCGTTCGCATCAGATCTGCTTGAGAAGCAGGCCGGACGGTGCATGGATTGCGGAATCCCGTTCTGCCACAACGGATGTCCGTTGGGTAACCTGATCCCTGAATGGAATGACCTCGTCTTCCATCAGGATTGGCAGGCGGCAGCTGAGCGGCTCCATGCCACGAACAACTTCCCCGAGTTCACCGGACGCCTGTGCCCGGCCCCGTGTGAAACGGCATGTGTGCTGGGCATCAACGCCGACCCGGTGACGATCAAGCAGGTTGAAGTTGAGATCGTCGATCGTGCCTGGGATGAAGGTTGGGTCACCCCTCAATCAGCGCCACGTCAGACCGGAAAGACCGTTGCTGTTGTGGGATCTGGTCCTGCGGGTCTTGCTGCGGCCCAACAACTTGCTCGGGCCGGTCATACGGTTGCGGTGTACGAACGCGCCGACCGCATTGGTGGGTTGCTTCGCTACGGGATTCCCGAGTTCAAGATGGAAAAGCGTCACCTCGATCGTCGACTCGAGCAGATGCAGGCCGAAGGTGTGAAGTTCCGACCGGGTGTTGATGTGGGCACAGATCTCACCGGTCACGATCTGCGCCGCCGATATGACGCGGTCGTTCTATCCGTGGGTGCCACCGCCTGGCGAGATCTCGATGTTCCGGGTCGAGAGCTTGTCGGGGTCTATCAGGCGATGGAGTACCTGCCGGGCTCGAATCGGGTTCAAGAGGGTGACGTCGATGCGCAGCCGATTAACGCGCACGGTAAGCATGTTGTGATCATTGGCGGCGGTGACACCGGTGCCGATTGCCTTGGAACGGCGCACCGTCAAGGTGCGGCGTCAGTCACTCAGCTTGAAATCATGCCGCTTCCGTCTGAGAGTCGACCGACTGGTCAGCCGTGGCCGACCTACCCGATGACGTACAAGGTGACGAGTGCACATGAAGAGGGTGGAGACCGCATCTACTCGGTTTCAACCACGCACTTCGTCGATGACGGCGCTGGGCACGTCAAGGGTTTGGCTATCACTGAGGTTGCATTCGTTAACGGACGTTTCGAACCCGTCGAGGGCACTGAACGTGAACTTGCCGCAGACCTCGTCTTCCTTGCCATGGGCTTTGTTGGCCCAGAGCGAAGCCCCCTTCTCGCGCAGCTCGGCGTTGAACTTGATGCCCGTGGCAATGTTGCCCGTGATGCGTCGTACATGAGCAATGTCGACGGCGTGTTTGTGGCGGGGGATGCCGGTCGTGGTCAGTCGTTGATTGTGTGGGCGATCGCCGAAGGTCGTTCTGCGGCAAGTGGTGTTGACGAGTGGTTGACGGGCAGTACGACGCTGCCGGCACCCATTGCACCGACAGTTCGACCACTGGTCGTCTGATTTTTCATCGCTCCTCGTGCGTGCTCATTCACATGAGCGTGTCTAGGTGTTCATGTTCTGTAAACGCTTGTAGATAAGGTAGGACTGTGCGTCGAGCAAAGATTGTGTGCACGTTAGGCCCGGCAGTGGCGACCCAGGAAGGGATCGCGGCACTGGTCGAGGCAGGTATGGACGTCGCTCGCCTCAACTTGTCGCATGGGTCGTACGCGGATCACGAACTGGTCTACAAGTACGTGCGTGCCGCTGCTGACGCTGCTGGTCGCGGGATCGGAATCTTCGTCGATCTACAGGGTCCGAAGATCCGCCTCGGGAAGTTCGCGCAGGGCTCTGCCCTCCTTGAACCGGGTGCTCAGTTCACCATCACCATTCGAGATGTACCAGGCGATGTCGACGAAGTGTCGACCACGTATCTGGGCCTTCCCGGTGACGTCTCACCAGGAGATCCGATTCTGATCGATGACGGTCGGGTGGCCCTTGAGGCGGTTTCAGTTACTGAGACTGATGTTGTGACCCGAGTGATCGAAGGTGGGCGGGTCAGCAACCACAAGGGTTTGAATCTCCCCGGTGTTGCGGTTAGTGTTCCGGCCCTGTCGGACAAAGATGTGGCAGATCTGCGCTGGGCGCTTCACCTCGGCGCCGACATGATTGCGCTGTCGTTCGTTCGACGTGCTGACGACATCGTCGATGTCCGTCGGATCATGGATGAAGAAGGAATTCACGTTCCTGTTTTGGCGAAGATCGAGAAGCCGCAGGCCGTCGATAACCTCGAAGCGATTATCGACACGTTCGACGGAATCATGGTTGCCCGCGGTGACCTGGGTGTCGAACTTCCTTTGGAGCAAGTACCGCTGGTGCAAAAGCGCGCGGTAACACTGGCCCGACTCGTTGGTAAGCCTGTCATTGTTGCGACGCAGATGCTCGACTCAATGATTTCGATGACGCGGCCAACCCGCGCTGAGGCCAGTGACGTGGCGAATGCGGTGCTCGATGGTGCCGATGCGCTCATGCTGTCCGGTGAGACCTCCGTCGGTGCGCATCCAGATCACGTGGTGCGCACGATGGCTCGCATCATCTCTCAGGTCGAAACCGAAGCGATGGATCAGTTGCCCGAGCTACATGATCGCAACGATTCAACCTCGCATTCGCTAACACATGCCGCCGTTGTTGTGAGCACCGATGTAGGTGCTGCGGCTGTCGTTGCATTCACCGAAACCGGTCGATCGGCTCGGCTCGTGGCGCGCTACCGCTCACGGGTTCCGTTGATGGCCTTTACCCCGAATCCGCGTGTGCGCAGCCAGTTGGCATTGTCGTGGGGGGCCGAAACCTTCCTCGTGCCAGCGGCAACGAGCACCGATGAAATGGTTCGGCAGGTTGACCACTCACTCCGTGAGATTGGACGCGTCCAAGAAGGTGAACTCATCGTCATCATCGCCGGGGTTCCACCGGGCGTGCCAGGTACCACCAACGGTATGCGCGTGCACAAGATTGGAACGCAGATCCCTAGCGGGATTTAGTCAATGGTGTGAGTTTTAACCCTCGTTGAGGGCTCGGCGTGCCTCGGGATTGAGAACACCCCATGCGATGAGCTGTTCGGCCAGTTGGCTTGGTGGCTCGTCGTAGATGACGCCCAGGGTGCGCAGGTCATCTTGACGGATCGACAAAATGCGGCCGTTGTAATCGCCACGCTGGGCCTGAATTGCAGCGGCATAGCGGGCCAGTGGGCCTGCTTTTTCTGCTGGAACGAGCCCTAGGCGTTCGAGGTCGAGTACCAGCCGCGGTGGGGCCTCCACAGCCGCGGTGGGGGTACCGTCGGGAAGTAATTCGGAAACCGGAACGCTATAAAAGTCAGCGAGTTCGGCTAGACGCTGGACGGTCACGGCGCGGTCACCGCGCTCATATGATCCGACGACAACGGCCTTCCATCGGCCGCGCGACTTCTCCTCAACACCATGCAGGGACAATCCCTGCTGCTGGCGGATAGAGCGCAGCCGGGTACCGAGTGCGCGTGAGTAATCGCTGGACATCGTGCCTCCTTGATCGTCCCGGGAGTTCTAATACCGGGTACGACAATGTTACGGAGCGTGACCGCACTTAGTCCTGTTGAACCGATAGCCCATTCGGGGGACACGTTAAGTGAGCGATTTTGGCTGTTCTCGCCGTGCTTGGTCAGTCTCGATGACCGAACGTGACATGTGCATGATCGATGTGCTGACATTGTGTGATCGGGTCTCGGTGGCGTGACGCGCGCACACCCCTGATCCGTGACAGCAAGCACCATCAGGTAAGGTCAGAACTACTTACTCCTTTAAGTCCGTCCTGTGAGGCGGGGAAGGGGGTTGTGAGAGTGTCTGCTGCTCGCACACCTGACGAAACGCGCACTGTTCTAGACAGTGACGACATTGCCCGCGCATTGACGCGCGTTGCGCATGAAATCGTAGAACGCACCAAAGGTGCAGATGACATCGTGCTGCTGGGTATCCCTACCCGAGGTGTCTATCTAGCCAACCGCATCGCCGAGCGAATCCATGTGATCGAGGGCCGTGACATCCCCGTCGGATCACTAGATATCACCTTGTACCGCGATGATCTTCGCCGCGCCCCAGCACGGGCGTTGCTACCCACGACGATTCCGCCCGGTGGCATCGACGACAAGATTGTTGTGCTCGTCGACGACGTGCTCTACAGCGGGCGCACGATCCGCGCGGCACTAGATGCGCTCAGTGATATCGGTCGACCGCGGATGGTGCAGCTTGCGGTGCTCGTTGATCGTGGCCATCGCGAGTTGCCGATCAGACCCGACTACGTCGGAAAGAACATTCCAACTGCCAAAACCGAAAAGGTTCTCGTGCACCTCGTCGAGTTCGACGGGGATGACGCGGTTCGGCTCAGCGGAGAGCCCGGGGAGGGATCATGAATCGTCACTTGCTTTCAGCCGCCGATCTCAATCACGATGACGCGCTGCTCGTGCTCGATACGGCTGCGGAATTGGCGGCCTTGACGGATCGCGCCGTTAAAAAGCTGCCAACCCTGCGGGGACGAACGGTGGTCAACCTCTTCTACGAAGACTCCACTCGTACGCGGATTTCGTTTGAGGCGGCGGCAAAACGGCTTTCAGCTGACGTCATTAACTTTTCCGCTAAGGGTTCAAGTGTGTCCAAGGGGGAGAGCCTGAAAGACACCGCACTCACCCTCGAGGCAATGGGTGCAGATGCCGTCGTCATCCGACACCCAGCATCAGGTGCACCCGATCGACTGGCGCACTCGGGTTGGATCGGCGGATCGGTGGTGAATGCGGGCGATGGCACTCATGAGCATCCGACGCAGGCGCTGCTTGACGCCTTCACGATGCGCCAACATCTCGCTGGCGGTAAGGGCGATCTCGCTGGACGTAAGGTGACGATTGTTGGCGATGTCTTGCACAGTCGGGTGGCACGCAGCAATGTTCTCCTGCTGGCAACCCTCGGTGCCGAGGTAACCCTGGTGGCTCCACCGACGCTTCTACCCTTTGGTGTGGAGACGTGGCCCTGCTCGTTCTCGTTTGACCTTGATTCGCACCTCACTTCCGCTGATGCAGTCATGATGCTGCGAGTTCAGCGCGAGCGGATGAATGCAGCATTCTTCCCAACATCGCGTGAATACAGCCGGCGGTATGGACTTGATGTGCGGCGTATGAATTTGCTGCCAGACCACGCGATCGTCATGCACCCAGGCCCCATGAATCGTGGAATGGAAATCGCGGCAGATGTTGCCGACTCTGAGCGTTCAGTCATCGTCGAGCAAGTAACCAATGGCGTGAACGTGCGGATGGCCGTGCTTTATCTGCTCCTTGCCGGAGCTCAACTCGGCGAACCTGACGGATCCGATCGAACGGCGGAAGGAACTGCCTCATGACCACCTATGTCATCCGCGGAAGTCGTCCGCTCGCAGGATCGAACGTCGACATCGTGATTAGCGATGGAGTCATCTCGGCGATGGGCACTGACCTTGTGGTGCCAGCTGACGCCACCGAGATCAGCGCTCACGATCACATCGCACTGCCGGGGCTCGTTGATCTCCACACGCACCTGCGGGAGCCGGGTCGGGAAGATGCTGAGACCGTGCGCAGCGGTAGCCAGGCAGCCGCGGCTGGTGGTTACACAGCGGTGTGTGCGATGGCCAATACCAATCCCGTGGCCGACACAGCCGGAACGGTCGAGCAGGTGTGGCGCCTTGGTCAACAGGCGGGACTTGTTCACGTGCAGCCCATCGGCGCGGTAACAACAGGTTTGGAGGGCACTCAACTAGCTGAGCTTGGTGCGATGGCCGATAGTGCAGCATGTGTCCGCATCTTCAGCGATGACGGAAAGTGCGTCCACGATGCGGTGCTGATGCGTAGGGCGTTGGAGTACGTCAAGGCATTTGATGGAGTTATCGCACAACACGCACAGGAGCCCCGGTTAACCGAGGATGCGCAAATGAATGAGAGCGCGCTGTCGGGAGTTCTTGGCCTTCGGGGATGGCCGGCTGTTGCGGAAGAGGCCATCATCGCCAGGGACGTGCTTTTGGCCGATCATGTTGGTTCTCGACTGCACGTGTGTCACGTGTCGACGGCTGGCTCGGTTGAGATTATTCGTTGGGCAAAATCTCGCGGCATCGATGTGACTGCTGAGGTAACTCCGCACCACCTGCTCTTGACCGAGGAGTTAGTGCGGTCCTACAACCCGATCTACAAAGTAAATCCGCCATTGCGTTCTGAACGCGATGTTCATGCACTGCGTGAAGCACTCGCGGACGGCACGATCGATGTTGTGGCCACTGATCACGCCCCGCACCCGGCCGAAGATAAGGACTGCGAGTGGGCGCAGGCGGCCATGGGAATGGTTGGCCTAGAAACAGCTGTTGGAGTTGTGGCTGAAGCAATGATCTCTACGGGTCTCATGGACTGGGCTGGGGTTGCACAGCGGATGTCCGTTCAGCCAGCTGTCATTGGTCGTCTTGCGGGTCAGGGACGGCCACTGGCCGTGGGTGAACCGGCCAACATCACGCTGATCAACACCGACGTACCGCATCTGGTTGAGCCCCGTGCCCTGCGCAGTGCCAGCCGCAACACTCCGTACGCGGGTCGATCCCTACCAGTTTCGGTATGGACCACGTTCTACCAAGGCGAGTTGACGCTAAATGAGGGAGTCCTTGTGAGCCAGGCGAATCAGGCTGGAGGGTCTGCGTGACTAAGTCAGGATTACTGTCCGCCGATCCCGCGCTTCTCGTGCTTGAAGATGGGCGCAGCTTCTGCGGTCGTGCCTACGGTGCAATCGGTGAGACGTTCGGTGAGGCCGTCTTCACCACCGGCATGTCGGGCTATCAAGAGACGATCACCGATCCGTCCTATCACCGTCAGGTCGTCGTCCAGACCGCGCCGCATATCGGCAACTATGGGGTCAACGATGACGATGCCGAATCGCGACAGATCTGGGTTTCCGGCTACGTCGTTCGCGATCCATCGCGGATCTCGTCAAACTGGCGGTCTCAACGTGATCTACAAGCCGACCTCATTGACCAAGGGATCGTCGGAATCAGCGATGTTGATACTCGAGCCCTGACCCGCCACCTTCGTGAACGCGGTGCCATGAGGGTCGGAATCTTCAGCGGCGACCTTGCCACCAAGCCAATTGCCGAGCTTCTCGAGCGGGTCTTACAGAGCCCGCAGATGGAAGGCTCGAGTCTTGCGGACGAAGTGTCCACCGACGTGGAGTTGGTGATCCCCGCTGTGGGGGAGCGCCGCTTCACCGTGGCCGCAATCGATCTTGGGATCAAGGGAGCTACACCTCGCCTGATGGCTGACCGAGGAATCGAGGTTCACATCCTGCCATCCACAACGACTGCTGAGCGGATGCTCGACGTAGGCGTCGACGGAGTGTTCTTCAGTAACGGTCCCGGCGACCCTGCCACCGCACACCATGCGGTGGCCTTGATGCGGGCAGCACTCGATGCGCGCCGCCCGCTATTTGGTATCTGCTTCGGTAACCAGATTCTTGGACGTGCCTTGGGCTTTGGTACGTACAAACTTCGCTATGGCCATCGCGGAATCAACGTCCCAGTCATGGATCGAAGCACCGGCAAGGTTGAGATCACAGCCCAGAATCACGGTTTTGCTGTTGATGCTCCCATCGATCGGGTCAGCGATACGCCATACGGACGCGTGGAAGTAAGTCATGTGTGCCTCAACGATGATGTGGTCGAAGGTCTGCGATGCCTTGATGCGCCCGCGTTCTCGGTGCAGTACCACCCGGAAGCCGCCGCCGGTCCACATGACTCGGCCTATTTGTTTGATCGTTTCTGCGACCTGATGGAGGCATCGCGTGCCAAAGCGTGAAGATCTGAAGTCGGTCATGGTTATCGGCTCAGGGCCGATCGTGATCGGTCAGGCATGTGAGTTCGACTATTCAGGAACGCAGGCCTGTCGGGTGCTGCGCGCCGAAGGGCTCCGGGTTGTGCTGGTTAACAGCAATCCCGCCACGATCATGACCGATCCTGAATTTGCTGACGCGACGTATGTCGAGCCGATCACTCCCGAGTACGTCGAGAAGATCATCGCCCGAGAGCGTCCGGATGCGTTGCTCGCCACGTTGGGTGGACAGACGGCATTGAATGCAGCCATGGCGCTGCACGCCAATGGAGTCCTCGAGCGCTACAACGTTGAATTGATCGGTGCCAATGTCGAGGCGATCGAGCGTGGTGAGAATCGCGAAAAGTTCAAGAAGATCGTCGCCGAGATCAACGCGAGCGGTCTGTCTGCGGAATCTGCGCGCAGTGTGATCTGCCATTCGATGGATGAGTGCATCGCGGGTGCCGATGTCCTTGGCTATCCCATGGTCGTGCGCCCGTCGTTCACGATGGGTGGCGCTGGTTCTGGCATGGCATACAACGAGGCGGATCTGCGTCGAATCGCCGGAGCCGGGCTCGCAGCCTCGCCGACCACCGAGATCCTCCTAGAAGAGTCGATCCTGGGTTGGAAGGAATATGAACTTGAGTTGATGCGCGATGTTAAGGACAACGTCGTCGTCATCTGCTCGATCGAAAATGTGGACCCGATGGGTGTTCACACCGGTGACTCAATCACGGTTGCGCCGGCATTGACCCTGACTGATCGCGAATATCAGCACATGCGCGATGTCGGTATCGCGATTATTCGCGCTGTCGGTGTTGACACCGGTGGTTGCAATATCCAGTTCGCGATCAACCCCGATGACGGTCGGATGATCGTCATCGAAATGAATCCGCGCGTCTCGCGGTCATCGGCTTTGGCCTCTAAGGCAACGGGTTTCCCGATTGCGAAGATTGCCGCGAAGTTGGCCGTCGGTTACACGTTGGACGAGATTCCTAACGACATCACGCGTGAGACCCCAGCTAGTTTCGAACCTGCCCTCGATTACGTGGTCGTCAAGGTTCCGCGGTTTGCTTTTGAGAAGTTCCCCCAGGCAGATCCAACCCTCACCACAACGATGAAGAGTGTTGGCGAAGCCATGGCCATCGGGCGTAACTTCACCGAGGCTCTGCAAAAGGCACTTCGTTCAATCGAGCGCAAGGAAGCGCCCTTCGGTTGGGTCGGCAGCAAAACAGATGTCGAGCTTGATGCGCTGCTTAGCTCGATTGCGGTGCCCCATGATGGTCGACTGCGCGAAGTTCAGCAGGCCATGTGGGCAGGTGCAACTGTTGAGCAGGTGCATGAGATTACCGATATCGACCCGTGGTTCCTCGATCAGATTGCTCTGATCAACGAGGTAGGGGACCTGATTGTTGATGCGGCCGAGTTGAGTCCAGAGTTGCTCCGCCTGGCCAAGCGGCATGGATTCTCCGATGCTCAGATCGCCGCCGCGCGCGGTGTAGCCGAGCCGGTGATTCGCGACCTTCGATACGGCCTTGGAATTCATCCGGTGTACAAGACAGTCGACACCTGTGCCGCGGAGTTCTCAGCCAAGACCCCCTATCACTACTCAAGCTACGACGAAGAGAACGAGGTTGAGCCTCGTGTCACGCCTGCTGTTCTCATCTTGGGCTCTGGTCCGAACCGGATCGGCCAAGGAATTGAGTTCGACTATTCCTGCGTTCACGCCAGTCTCACCCTGCGCGAGGCCGGTTACGACACGATCATGGTCAACTGCAATCCCGAGACGGTGTCCACCGACTACGACACGTCAAGTCGTCTGTACTTCGAGCCACTGACCTTAGAAGACGTACTCGAGGTTTACCGAGCTGAGCTTGCTGCTGGACCGATCGCCGGCGTCATCGTGCAGCTTGGCGGGCAAACACCGCTTGGTCTTGCCCAGGGGCTTAAAGATGCGGGTGTACCGATTGTCGGAACGAGCCCTGAGGCAATTCACCTCGCGGAAGATCGCGGAGCGTTTGGACGTGTCTTGGAAGAGGCGCACCTGCCGTCCCCTGCGCATGGCATCGCAACAAGTTACGACGAAGCACTCACGATTGCAGATCGCATCGGATATCCCGTTTTGGTGCGTCCGTCGTATGTTTTGGGTGGCCGCGGCATGGAGATCGTCTACGACGAATCGATGTTGCGTGACTACATCGGTCGTGCGACCGAGGCAACACCTGAGCATCCAGTTCTCGTCGATCGCTTCCTTGACGACGCGATCGAAATCGATGTGGACGGTCTATACGACGGCACCGAGTTATACCTCGGTGGCGTGATGGAACACATCGAGGAGGCCGGCATTCACTCCGGTGA
>CANGPO010000023.1 GCA_947455705.1 Actinomycetota bacterium
CGAAGGACATCATGAGCACCGCTGAGTTACCCGCACCCGGCTCGACGGATCGCACCCGCGTGCGTCGCTTTCCTGACAATGCCCGCTTCGATCGCGAGTTACTGCACTCGATCTTGGATGACGGACTGCTCGCCTACGTCGCCGTCACCGATGACGAAGGTCAGCCCTACATCCTGCCCACCGCATATGCCCGCGATGGTGATCGTGTCCTGTTCCATGGCTCGACCGGTTCACGTCTCTTCCGACGTCTAGCCGATGGCGAGCGCACCTGCCTGACGGTCACTCATCTGGACGGCTTGGTCTTGGCGCGCTCGGCCTTCGAGAGTTCTATGAATTACCGAAGCGTCATGATTCTGGGGTCGTGCACGGCACTTGAAGGTGAAGACAAAGCCAACGGGCTCAAGGTCATTTCCGATCACCTCCTACCGGGCCGCTGGGAAGACATCCGTGAGCCGTCGAAGAAGGAAGATGCGGCAACGATCGTGCTCGCGCTACCGCTCACCGAGGTCAGCATCAAGGTCAGTGCCGGTGATCCTGATGACGCAGATGAGGATGTCGACCGTCCCATCTGGGCCGGCCACGTACCCATTCGCGAAGTCTTTGGCGAGCCGATCCCTGACGAAAAGGGTGCGGCCTTCCCCGTTCCGTCCTATGTGCAAGAGTGGACACGATGACGAATAACTCCGTAAGTGGCGGCTCAAACGAGCACTACCGACGTACGTCACTGTGGTGGGACACCCTGCCCGCTGACCTCGTCGGACGCCCGCGCCCGTCGCTCACCGAAACCCGCACGGCCGACGTCTGCATCGTTGGCGCTGGCTACACCGGCCTGTGGACCGCGTACTACCTTTCGCAGGCGCATCCCGAACTCGACATCGTGATCCTCGAATCTGAGGTTGCTGGCTTCGGCGCAAGTGGACGCAATGGCGGCTGGGTATCTGCGTACTTCCCAACCTCGCTTGAGACTGTTGCTAAATCCTCGTCCCGCGAAGCTGCCGTGGCACTGCAGCACATGTTCTTTGACACCGTTCAGGAAGTGGGCCGCGTCGCACAAGCCGAAGGAATCGACTGCCACTACGAGCGCGGTGGCACCGTGTCACTTGCCCGCACGCCGGTTCAACTAGCGCGCGCTCGTGAAGATATCGAGTACCACCGCTCATGGGGATTCGGCGACGAGCACTATTCATTTCTCACCGCTGACGAAGCCCGTGAACGAGTCGGCGCAACGAACGTCCTTGGTGGCACGTACTCACCGCACTGCGCGGCAATTCATCCTGCCCGCTTAGCGCGCGGATTGGCCAATGTCGTTGAGCGTCAAGGCGTCACGATCTACGAACACACGAAGGTCACCTCATTTGAGCCTGGTGTCGTGCGCACCGATCATGGCTACGTAAAGGCGAAGAAGATCGTGCGCGCAACAGAGGCATGGACCTCACAACTACCCGGCCACGATCGTGACGTTATTCCGGTGTATTCACTCATGCTCGCCACCGAACCCTTACCAGAGACGTTCTGGGACGAGGTGGGCATCGCTGGTCGAGAGACCTTCGGCGATCAACGGCACCTGATCATTTACGGGCAGCGGACGAAAGACAACAGGTTCGCATTCGGCGGTCGAGGTGCCCCCTACCACTACGGCTCAGAGATTCGTCCCGAGTTTGATCGAGATCAAAACGTCTTCAACGGCTTATGGGATGTGCTCACCGAGATGTTCCCAGCACTTTCTGGACATGTCGTCACCCACAATTGGGGCGGCCCCCTGGGAATCCCGCGTGACTGGTACCCGTCAGTAGGATTTGATCCAGCTACGGGAATCGGTTGGGGCGGTGGATATGTCGGAGATGGCGTCGCCTCAGCGAACCTTGCCGGCCACACACTGGCCGACTTACTCGTGGGCGATCGCACCGAACGCACTGATCTGCCTTGGGCTAACCGCACATCCCCGAAGTGGGAGCCCGAGCCGTTGCGTTGGATCGGTGTGAATGCCGGCCTACGCACCATGAGTGCTGCCGATGCTGAGGAAGCCCGCACTGGCAAGCCCTCACGCCGTGCGCAGCTTCTTGCACCATTACTTGGCGGACACTAATACTCAACGCACTACGATCAACCCCATATATCGATACAGAACTTGCTTCGGAGGATCCCATGACGACTCAGGACGAACTACGCACGATGGTTGTGGCCTACAGCGATGTTCTTGATGGCGCGCTCGAACCACTTGGCCCGCGTGTTGGTTTCGATAGTGGAGATCCCCAGACCAGCGGCATCTCATTCTTTGAAGGACACGGTGTTTCGGTCGGTGTGTGGGAGTGCACACCAGGTGGCTGGACCATCGTTGACCGTCCCAATACTGAGACGATGATGCTGCTCGGCGGGGTCGCGCGCATCACTCCAGCCGATGGTGAGCCCGTGGAGCTCGAGGAGGGTGACGTCTTCGTCCTGCCCAAGGGCTGGTCGGGTCGTTGGGATGTCCTGGAGACCGTCCGCAAGTTCTACATCATCGCCGAGTAATTGGAGAGCACGATGCCTACCTTCCGCGCAACGCTACAGCTCAATGGCAAGACAGCAACTGGTGTTGAAGTACCTCAAAGCGTCGTCGACGAGCTTGGCTCGGGTAAACGACCAGCAGTACGGATGACCGTGAACGGACACACCTGGCCCAACACGGTTGCCGTCATGGGCGGACGCAATCTGATCGGCATTAGCGCTGAGAATCGTAAACTCGCTGGCGTTGAAGCCGGGGATGTCATCGACGTGACTCTCGAGTTGGACACGTCTACGCGCGAGGTTGAAATCCCCGCGGACGTGAAGGCTGCCTTCAAGAAGAACAAGGCAGCAGCCGATGCTTTTGCCGCCCTGTCTTACAGCAATCAACGCCGCTGGATCATGCCAATCGACGATGCCAAGACCGCTGAGACGAGGCAACGTCGCATCGACAAGATGCTTGCCGATCTATCGTCATGACCAGCGCGTACTCGCAGCTCAGAAAGACGCCAAAACCTCATTGATGTAGAGCACGGCCATATGGATCTGTGCCTTCAAGAGGGAATCGTTACGTCGTCCACCATGCACGCTGTAATCAACAGCCGAGGTCAGCGCGATCACGACGTTGTAAGCCAAGATCTTGGCGTCATGGTCAGGCAGGCGCGGGTTACGCACCTGGAACACAGCGGCAAGTTGATGGCTGACACGATGATCATCGTCCCGCTCGGCCGAGTGTAATTCGGGAACAGCGGCATAAATCGCGCGCATGACCAACCCGGCGGGCTCGTCGATACGTAGTTGGGCAATCTCCTTCAGCCCTGCAAACAAGGTGTCTTCAAGATCATCGGTCTCAAGGGCCTTGAGGTACGGCCTCATAACGATCATCCGGCGATCACTCATTCGCTGAAAGATCTCATTGACGATCGCGTACTTATCGGGGAAGTACGAATAAATGGCCGTGATGCTGACTCCTGCTCGCGAGGCGACAGCATTGGTATTGAACGCTTCCCAGCCCGACTCCTGAAGGATGTCAGCGGCCGCCGCACAGATACGATCTACGGTCGCTCGCGACCGCGCCTGAACTGGTGTTCGGCGTCGCTGAGCCGGATCGTGGGGGGTCAATGTCACACGTTATGGTGACACGAAATATGCGATCGAGCCTGCAGGAACTGGCCAGATGTAACCCTCGTCTCACTCAACAGGACATAGACCGGACATATCCATCATGATGTCGGGGGTAACGATCTTGCACGGGGTGAGGCTCTCGAACGGGGGACGAGAGCCTCACCCCGTGTTCATTCTTCGCTGATGTGCAGGTCAACCTCGCGCTAGTGACGGCCGCGAACCAGTTGAGGTGCCCACTCGATGTCGGCACCCAATTCATGTGCGGCTCGCAATGCCCATCGAGGCTCACGCAGCATCGCCCTGCCGATCATCACCGCATCTGCCTGACCCGAAGAAATGATCTCTTCAGCTTGGGCCGGCTGGGTGATCAAGCCGACTGCCGCCGTCGGAACTCCTGCTTCGCGTCGAACAGCCTCCGCGAACGGGACCTGGAAGCCGGGCCCAACCGTGATGGCCTGTCGCGGATCGAGTCCTGCCGTTGACACATCCACCAGATCGACACCGAGTGCAGCGGCCTGCCGAGCGAACTCAACCGTTGACGGCAGATCCCAGCCACCCTCAACCCAGTCGGTTGCCGATACGCGCAGCAGTAATGGGCGGTCGTCTGGCCATACCTCGCGCACATCCCTGATGATCTCCAGGGGGTACGCCATTCGGCCTGCCGCGTCGCCACCGTACTGATCAGTCCGCTCGTTCGATAGTGGCGAGAGGAACTCGTGTAGAAGGTATCCATGGGCAGCATGAATCTCGATCACATCAACGCCGAGGGCAGCGGCCCGGATCGCTGACTCAACGAATCCGGCTTTAACTCGGACAAGATCATCGGCGGTCATCTCGCGCGGCACAGCAAACTGGCCGAACGCCAGTGCGGATGGGGCCACCGTCTCCCAGCCGCCATCTTCGACGGCCACCGAGCCCGAACCCTTCCATGGAGCAACCGTGGATGCTTTCCGGCCCGCATGAGCCAACTGGATACCGAAGCGCACATCCTGGGTTTCAACAGCGGCCACGATGGGCTCAAGGGCTTCGGCATGTGCATCGGACCAGAGGCCGAGATCTTCTGGGGCGATCCGCCCATCTGAGGTGACGGCAGTGGCTTCGGTCATCACCAGGCCAGCTCGACCGGTGGCCAGCGCACCAAGGTGGATCAATTGCCAGTGGTTAGCAAGCCCGTCGACGCAGCTGTATTGGCACATGGGGCTCACCCACGCACGATTACTAAAGGTCGTTCCGCGCAAGGTCAGTGGGCTAAAAAGCTGACTCGTCATGAGCCTATTTTGGCCGAGCCTGATGTGGTCAGCATCACCGGGTGGATATGAGCAACAAACTGGATATTGGATCCAATATGGTCTACGGTCGTCACACACCATCGTTACGTTCAGGAGTCATCATGGCCGGCACCCCTCAGTCACCCTTCGCCCTTTTGGACTTGGACGGCTTGCTGTCCGACGAAGAGCGCGCAATCCGCGATGTCGTTCGCAGCTACGTCGAGAGCCGCATCAAGCCGCATGTGGGCGACTGGTTCGAGGCGGGCACGATTCCCGCTCGCGAGCTGGCAACAGAAATGGGTGAATTGGGTCTGCTCGGCATGCACCTTGAAGGTTACGGATGTGCTGGCACAAGTGCCACAGCGTACGGACTGGCCTGTCTCGAGCTCGAAGCCGGTGACTCAGGTATTCGCTCGCTCGTGAGCGTTACCGGATCGCTGGCGATGTATGCCATTCACTCCTTCGGTTCGCAAGAGCAGAAGGACGAATGGCTCCCCCGCATGGCCACCGGTGAGGCACTCGGTTGCTTTGGCCTCACCGAGGCGGACTTCGGCTCAAACCCCAGCGGTATGCGCACCAACGCAAGGCGCGATGGCGATGACTGGATCATCAACGGTTCGAAAATGTGGATCACTAATGGCAATGTGGCAGACGTCGCCGTGGTGTGGGCGCAAACCGATGACGGGATCCGCGGGTTCGTCATTCCGACAAACACGCCAGGATTCAATGCACGCGAAATTCACAAGAAGCTGTCCCTTCGTGCATCGATCACTAGTGAACTCACCTTCCAGGATCTACGGTTGCCCGCAAGCGCAATGCTTCCTGGCGTTAAGGGTCTACGCGGTCCGCTGTCGTGCCTTAATGAAGCGCGGTTCGGCATCGTCTTCGGCACCCTCGGCGCTGCACGTGATTGCCTCGAAACTGCCATTGACTACGCCATCAACCGTGAACAGTTCGACCGTCCCATCGCTGCATTCCAAATGACGCAGAAGAAGCTTGCCGACATGTGCCTCGAACTCGACAAGGGTTTCCTGCTCGCTCTGCACTTGGGCCGATTGAAGGATGCACACACGATTCGTCCAGAGCAGGTCAGCGTCGGCAAGCTCAACAATGCGCGCGAATCCCTTGCTATCGCTCGTGAATGCCGTTCAATCCTCGGTGGAAACGGCATCACCCTTGAGTACCCCATCATCCGCCACATGAACAATCTCGAATCCGTCTTCACGTACGAGGGCACAAATGAAATGCACACCCTGGTCGTCGGCGAGGCCTTGACGGGCATTGCCGCCTACCGCGGATGACCGGGGCCCTCGACGGCATCGTCGTCGCCGATTTCTCGCGGGTGCTCGCGGGCCCATACGCAACGATGCTGCTCGGTGATCTCGGCGCAGAAGTCGTCAAGGTTGAACGCGCGGGCGTCGGCGACGACACCCGCGGTTGGGGTCCTCCCTATGATCCGACGGGTATGGCCACCTACTTCGGTTCGATCAACCGCAATAAGTCGTCACTGTTTCTTGATCTGGGATCCGACGCTGGGATGACACAGGCACGTGCCTTGGCACAGCGCGCAGACATCATGATCGAAAACTTCAAGCCGGGTGCCTTTGATCGCATGGGCCTTGGGTACGAAGCCATCAGCGCGGTGAACCCGGGCGTGATCTACTGCTCGATCAGCGGGTTTGGATCTGGTGCTGGAGCAGAACTGCCCGGCTACGATCTGTTGGTACAAGCAATGGGTGGGCTGATGTCCGTCACGGGCCCCGGTCCCGGTGAACCCACCAAGGTAGGCGTTGCTCTCGTAGACGTCATCACCGGGTTGCACGCTGTTTACGGAATCCTCGCCGCCCTTCATCACCGCAACGTTACTGGCGTGGGCCAGCACATTGAGGTCAACCTACTTTCGTCATTGCTCTCAGCGATGGTCAATCAATCCGCAGCACAGGTTGCCGGCGGGGTCACCCCTGGGATTCTCGGGAACGATCATCCCTCGATAACGCCGTACTCTGTGTACGCAACAGGCGATCGACCCCTGATCATCGCAGTCGGCAACGATCGACAATTCCGGTCAGCTGCAACGGTGCTCGGTATTGCTGAGATGGCCGACGATGAACGATTCGCCACGAACACCGCTCGCGTTGCACATCGCGATCTCGTTCGGTCGATGATGGAAGCACGACTGGTTACGATGGGTGCCGATCACTGGTACGCAGAACTCACGAAGGTCGGCGTACCGTCAGGCCCGATCAACGACCTGGCCACCGCGTTCAGTCTGGCCACCGAGCTGGGGCTCAATCCCGTTGTGAATGCAGCCGGGTCACCCATACCCCTAGTCGCTAACCCAGTGCGCATGTCCGCAACCCCACCGTCGTATCGGCTAGCCCCTCCGGTGATGCAATCGACAACGGAATCCGAGGACGGTTCATGACCGCTGCCATCTTCAGCAAGCCACCAACTGCGCAGGAGGCCGTGTTGGCCGAGATGCGACGCTTGCTGGTCACTGGCGAGTTGGCACCGGGCACCCCGATCCGTCAGGAGGCCTTGGCTGACCGGCTTGGGGTCTCCCGAGTACCTGTGCGCGAGGCGCTCAAGGTCCTCGAGGGGGAAGGACATGTGGAGTATTCAGCGCATCGCGGATACGTCGTGGCCGAACTCTCCGTAGAGGATCTCGTCGAGGTATACCGACTACGTGAACTCCTTGAGGCTGAGGCGATTCGAGTAGCGGTACCCAAACTGAGGGCAGCTGATCTGATCACTCTCGAGCAAGCCGCAGCCGAAGTTACCGCAGCGGGTAAACGCGCCGACTTGGCCGATGTCACCGCCGCTAATCGCATGTTCCACTTCCTGCTGTTTGACGCGGCCGGTCTACCGCGCTTATCGCGTACTCTCCGGCAGCTATGGGATGCCACTGACGTCTACCGATCGGTGTATTTTGCTTTACCGACCAATCTGCAAAGAGTGAACGACGAACACGACGAACTCATGGCGGCGCTCCAAGCCGGCGATGCCAAAGCCGCCATAGCAGCCCAAGCCGCGCACAGGGCCCACTCCGTCGAGGCAGTGAGTAACGCTCTAACGACACAACCGTTAGTTGGCTAGACCGAGTCGATCCCGTTATTCGCCAGGCTGTTCCAGTAGCGGCCTGATCCGATCCAAAACGCTTATGTCATCGATCGTGCTCGGTGGCGCTTCGGGACGTCCATCTGCGATTCCGCGCATTGTGCGACGCAAGATCTTGCCCGAGCGAGTCTTGGGTAATGCGGGTACGACAACCACGGACTTCAACGCGGCAACGGGACCGATCTGATCTCGAATAGCTGCCACAACCTCGGCCTGCAAGACCGCTGGTTCGATCTCTACGCCACTCTTGAGCACAACGAACGCACGTGGCACCTGTCCCTTGAGCGCATCTGCAACACCGATCACGGCGCACTCGGCAACCGCTGGATGGGTCGCGACGACTGCCTCCATCGATCCCGTCGAAAGACGGTGACCGGCAACGTTGATGACATCGTCCGTGCGACCCATGACGTAGACGTAACCATCGGCATCGACATTTCCGCCATCGCCGGTGGCGTAGTAGCCGGGGAACACCGATAAATATGAATCCACGTAACGCTGGTCATCATTCCAGAGCGTCGGCAAGGTACCGGGCGGCAACGGCAACCTGATAGCGATGTTGCCGTCGACGCCGGCCTCGAGTAGGTGACCGTTCTCATCGAGAACGTCGACGATGTATCCCGGCATTGGCAAACTCGGCGAACCTGGCTTGATGGGAAGATCGTCGAAGCCACGCGGACTTGCCGCGATGGGCCAACCGGTCTCGGTCTGCCACCAGTTGTCGACGATAGGAATTCCCAGGTGCCTACTCGCCCAATGGTAGGTTTCCGGATCCAACCGCTCCCCCGCTAAGAACAGTGTCCGCAGGGATGAGATGTCATAACCGGTTAAGAGTTCGGCAGCAGGATCCTCTTTCTTGATCGCGCGGAATGCCGTCGGCGCAGTGAACAGAGCATTGACTTTGTGTTCAGCAACAACCCGCCAAAAGGCTCCCGCATCCGGCGTTCCAACCGGCTTCCCTTCGTACAAAACGGTCGTGGCGCCAGCCAACAGCGGGGCATAAACGATGTATGAATGCCCGACGACCCATCCGACATCGCTTGCCGCCCAGAATACTTCACCGGCGTTGACACCGTAGATGTTTGGCAGACTCCACGTCAGGGCAACCGCATGGCCACCGTTGTCGCGAACGATTCCCTTCGGTTTTCCTGTGGTGCCAGAGGTGTAAAGAATGTAGAGCGGATCAGTCGCGTCAACGGTCACGCAATCATGTGGCGTCGCAGCCGCCATCGATTCGACCCAGTCGTGATCGATGGCACCCAATTCCGCATGTGCTTGCGGTCGCTGAAGAATCACCGTGGCCGTTGGCTTGTGCTCGGCAAGTTCCAGGGCTTTGTCGAGCATCGGCTTGTACTCGATCACCCGTGCACCTTCGATCCCACACGAGGCCGAGACAACAACCGTTGGTGTGGCGTCATCAATGCGAATCGCGAGCTCATGGGGAGCGAAGCCACCGAATACGACGGAGTGGACCGCGCCAAGACGGGCGGTGGCCAGCATGGCGATGACAGCCTCGGGCACCATCGGCATGTAAATGATGACCCGATCCCCTGCCACGACTCCGAGTGAAGCCAAAACCCCGGCGAACAGAGCAACCTCGTCTCGTAGTTCTCGATACGTCAGCGATCGAGACGCATCAGTAACGGCGCTGTCATAGATCAGCGCAGTGCGGTCACCATGCCCAGCGTCGACGTGTCGATCGACCGCGTTAAAGCAGGTGTTGAGTCGGCCGCCACGGAACCACCGGTAGTACGGCGCATTGGAATCGTCCAGTACCGAGGTTGGCGGCTCGACCCAATCAACAAGCTGAGCGGCCTCGCCCCAGAACGCAACCGGATCACTGACACTGCGCGCATACGTCGCTTGGTAGTTACCTGCTGATCCCATGTCACTCCTTTGCGATGACCGGCTGCCTACTGCTCAGCAGCCGCCAATTGCCCACAGGCTCCGTCGATTTCGCGACCGCGAGTATCGCGAACGGTAACAGCAATTCCGGCCATTTCAAGTCGGCGTGCGAATTCGCGCTCATCCTCTGGACGCGAGGCCGTCCACTTTGAGCCTGGGGTCGGATTGAGCGGAATGAGATTGACGTGCACGAGCTTGCCGCGCAACCGCTTGGCCAACAAATCTGCCCGCCACGCCTGATCGTTAATGTCCTTGATCAGTGCATACTCAATGGACACACGACGGTTCGTTGCCCGGGCATACTCCCACGCTGCATCGAGCACCTCGGAGACGTTCCACCGGTTGTTGATCGGCACCAACGTGTCGCGCAATTCGTCGTCCGGAGCATGAAGTGAGACTGCCAAGGTAACCGGAATCCCTTCCGTGGCCAGCTGACGAATCCGCGGCACTAATCCCACTGTCGACACCGTGATTCCACGCGCCGACATACCAAGCCCGCCTGGGCTCGGCTCGGTGAGCCGACGAACAGCGCGCAATACCGCGTCGTAATTAGCAAGTGGTTCACCCATACCCATGAACACCACATTGGAGACGCGCCCAACCCCGCCAGGCACGTCTCCACGACTCAATTCGGCTGCCCCAGCCACGACCTGATCAACGATCTCAGCAGTGCTCAAATTGCGAGTCAGCCCTGACTGGCCGGTGGCACAGAAGGGGCAGTTCATGCCACAACCAACCTGACTCGAGACACACATGGTGACGCGCTCCGGATAGCGCATCAGCACACTTTCGACCAGAACCCCGTCGTGCAATCGCCACAGCGTCTTACGTGTAGTTCCGTTGTCGCAGGTGACTTCGCGAACTAGCGACATCATCGACGGCGTCAGGGCTTCGCCAAGTTGCTCGCGCTGGGCGGCCGGAACGTCCGTCCAATCAGCGGGATCGCGCGCAAGGCGGGTGAAGTACTGCCGCGAAACCTGATCAGCGCGAAAAGCTGGAAGACCCATTTCTTGAACGAGTTCACGTCGTTCAAGAGTTGTCAGATCCGCGAGATGGCGAGGTGGCTTGCGCCGACGGACAGGCGCGTCGAAGAGCAACTCACCCGGCTTCAAGGTGACGGGCATTTCCAGATCTTCAGCCATGGCTGATCACGGTCCTAGGTAGGTGCGCAGAAGTAGCCAACCGGTGAATGCGTTGGGCAACACGGAGTCGAGCCGGTCGAGCAATCCACCATGGCCGGGGAGTAGATGGCTCATATCCTTCACGCCCAGATCACGTTTGATCGCCGATTCGATGAAATCACCGGCAGTGGCCGTGATCGTCATGATGATGCCGGTGATCAGACCCTGCCACCAAGGCGCATGCCACATCCAGACGAACAGGCCAACACCCACGATGCTCTGCAGGATGATCGAGCCGGCAAAGCCCTCCCATGATTTCTTCGGCGAAATATTCGGAGCCATCGGATGACGGCCCGCAAGGACACCCGCGGCATATCCGCCGATATCGCTGGCAACGGTCAGGACGATGACGGTAATGACCCGCTGGGCACCATTGGAGGAGGTCATCATCAAGCTCACGAAACTCGCCATCAGGCCGGTGTACGCCAGGGCAAAGATCGACACCGAAACATCAACGAGGTAGCCGTCGACACCGGCAACCAGCCGATAGCCAAGGATCACCAACACCGTCACGGCGAACACGGCAAGCATTGGCACCGCGCCCAACCAATAAGCGGCCTGCGGCATGATCGCCGCACCTACCGCCGCAGGCACTACCACCAGATTGATATCGCGTTGTGCGGCCGCCCCGCGCAGTTCGAAGACGCTGATGACCATCGCTATCGAGACGATCACGCTGAACACCGCAGGTGCGAACAGAACTGGGATCAGGACAAGACCTACGCCAAGAAACAGTCCCACACCAACGGCAGCAAACAGGTTACGCCCGGCCCTGCCGTTAGAGGCAGGGGCTTCGACGACGTTGTCATCACCCATAACATGTGGTCGAGCCACGAGGTCTCTAGACCTCGAGCAGCTCGGCCTCCTTGTGCTTGAGCAGTTCATCGATCCCGGTGACATGCTTCGAGGTCAAATCATCCAAGGTCTTTTCTGCGCGACGTGCCTCGTCTTCACCAACCTCGCCATCCTTGACGAGCTTGTCGAGCACATCTTTGGCATGACGACGGATATTGCGCATCGAGATGCGTGCATCCTCAGCCTTGCCGCGGGCGACCTTGATGAACTCCTTGCGTCGCTCTTCGGTGAGTTGCGGAAAGCCCACGCGAATAACGTTGCCGTCGTTGGTTGGATTCACACCGAGGTCAGAATCGCGAATGGCCTTCTCGATGGTGTTCATGGCGCTCTTGTCGTAAGGCGTGATGACGACGAGGCGTGCCTCAGGGATCGCAAAACTAGCCATCTGGGTAACCGGGGTCATCGTGCCGTAGTAATCGGCGACAATCTTGTTGAACATCGCAGTGTTGGCGCGTCCAGTTCGAATGCCGGCAAAGTCGTCCTTGGCGACGCTGATCGCCTTGTCCATCTTTTCTTCGGCTTCGAGCAGAGTTTCGTCAATCACCGGGATCTCCTCGTCATGGTGTCTTGCTCATCGTGTCTTGCTCGTCGTTTCGTTCACGTTATGTCAGTTGTTTGTTCGTTCGTTCGTGCAGCAAAGCTGGCACCTACAAACTCGCGTTTGAAGCCACCAGAGTCCCGATTCTCTCACCTCGAACGGCGCGAGCGATATTGCCGTCGACGAGGAGGTTGAACACCATGATCGGCAGATTGTTGTCTTGACACAGGCTAATCGCGGTGGCGTCGGCCACCTTTAAGCCTCGATTCAACACCTCAGCATGCGTGAGGGTGTCGAATTTAACCGCCTGAGGGTTCAGCCGAGGATCTGAGTCATAGACCCCGTCAACGCCCTTTGCCATCAATACAACCTCCGCACCGATCTCAAGTGCGCGTTGGGCTGCAGTGGTGTCGGTGGAGAAGAACGGTGCACCGAGGCCGGCACCAAAGATGACGACCCGACCCTTTTCAAGGTGACGGATGGCGCGGCGTGGAATGTAGGGTTCTGCGACCTGGCCCATCGCAATAGCAGTTTGAACGCGGGTCTCAACACCCTCATTCTCGCAAAAGTCTTGTAGTGCCAGACAGTTCATCACCGTACCGAGCATGCCCATGTAGTCGGCGCGGGAGCGGTCCATTCCGCGTTCCGACAACTGCGCTCCGCGGAAGTAATTGCCACCACCGATAACAACGGCAACCTCAGTACCTCGCGCTACAACATCGGCGATCTGGCGAGCAATCGCCTGAACGATGTCCGGGTCGACGCCGAGCCCACCACCACCAGCGAACGCTTCGCCGGAAAGTTTCAGCAGAACCCGGCCGAAGCCACCGTCGGGTACGCCCGGCCACAGATCAATCGTTCCGTCGAGACTCGGCTGAACCACTAACTCGGCCGCTCCACTTGGTGTTGCGGTCACGGCAGCCTCCCGATCGTGTATGGCGTAGTCGTCGTTCAATAAACCTAGGACCCTGGGGCGAGTCTGTCAGGTAAACAGACTCGCCCGCCGGGTGTCTTAGGAACCGATCTCGAAACGAGCGAACTTCGTAACCGTGGTGCCAGCTTCGGCCAGAACGGCTTGGACCGACTTCTTGGAATCGAGAACAGACGACTGCTCGAGGAGCACGTTGTCCTTGAAGTACGAGTTCACGCGGCCTTCGATGATCTTCGGCAGGGCTGCCTCAGGCTTGCCCTCTTCCTTAGCCGTGGCTTCGGCGATACGTCGCTCGCTCTCGACCACATCCGCGGGAACCTCATCGCGCGATACGAAGGAGGGGCGCATGGCGGCGATCTGCATGGCGACGGAACGGGCGGTGTCTTCGGAGCCTTCATAGGCAACGAGAACGCCAACCTGGGCTGGCAAGTCTGCCGCGCGCTTGTGCAGGTAGACGGCCACCGGGCCATCAAGAAGGGCAACGCGACCAAGTTCAAGCTTCTCGCCGATGACTGCGGACAGGCCGTCGATCTCTTCCTTCACCGTGCGACCACTTTCGAGGGTGACCTCGAGCAGAGCATCACGGCTGTCGACCTTGCCAGCGGCAGCGGCCGTGACGATCTGGTTGGCAAGGGTCAGGAAGTCAGCGTTCTTAGCGACGAAGTCGGTCTCGCAGAGCACCTCGACGAGTGCACCATCAGCGGCAACAACCAAACCGTTGGTGGCTTCACGCTCAGCACCGCGCTTGGCGGCCTTTGCTGCACCGCTGATACGCAGTGCCTCGATCGCGGCGTCGAAATCGCCATCATTGTCAACGAGTGCCTTCTTGCACTCCATCATGCCCGCGCCGGTTAGGTCGCGGAGCTTCTTCACGTCGGCGGCGGTGATGTCGGCCATGGCGTGACTCTCTCTCGTGGTTTGCATCTTCTACGGATGGGGGTCAGGTTCGTGCTGGGTCGTACTCATCGTCGTACTCATCGTGGCCGTACTGATCGTGCGTATCGTCACCGCGGCCCGGGTCCATGGGGACCCAGGCCGCGATTCTGACGTCATCGTGCTGACCCAAGGGCCATGTCGATTGGTGCGGTAAACCGCGGATCAAGCAGACGAACGCAATTACTCGGCTGCGGGTGCTTCGTCGGCAACAACCTCGGCAACAACCTCGGCGGCTTCGGCAACCTCAGCGGCTGGTTCTGCTTGCGGCGCAGCCTCGGCAGCAGCCTCAGAGCCCGTCAGCAAGGCGGTTTCCCACTCGGCCAGCGGCTCATCAACAGCAACCTGGCCCTCATCAGCGGTGATACCACTGGCACGGCTGGCACGGGTCATCAGACCATCAGCAACTGCATCAGCGATAACGCGGGTGAGAAGAGCGACTGCGCGAATAGCGTCGTCGTTACCCGGAATCGGGAAGTCGACCTCGTCTGGATCACAGTTCGTGTCGAGAATGGCAATCACGGGGATGCGAAGCTTCTTGGCTTCGGCGATCGCGATGTGCTCCTTCTTGGTGTCAACGATCCACACTGCACTCGGCTGCTTGGACATGTCACGAATACCACCAAGGGTCTTGGTGAGCTTGTCCTTCTCGCGCTTGAGAACCAGGAGTTCCTTCTTGGTGAGACCGGAACCGGCAACATCGTCATAGTCGATGAGCTCGAGTTCCTTCATGCGCTGCAACCGCTTGTGAACGGTCTGGAAGTTCGTGAGCATTCCACCGAGCCAACGCTCGTTGACATAAGGCATGCCAACGCGGGTTGCCTGCTCGGCGATGGGCTCCTGTGCCTGCTTCTTGGTACCGATGAACATCACCGAACCACCGTGGGCAACAGTTTCCTTAACGAATTCGTAGGCACGATCGATGTACGTCAGCGACTGCTGAAGATCGATGATGTAGATGCCGTTGCGCTCGTTGAAGATGAATCGCTTCATCTTCGGGTTCCAACGGCGGGTCTGGTGCCCGAAGTGCACGCCGCTTTCCAGCAGCTGCTTCATTGTGACGACGGCCATGGCCAAGTCGCTCCTTCATCTGGCGCCGAGGCGCGGCAAGCCGAAGCTATGCCGACGCGGCAGCGCCCACTCGGTTGTTCATCGAACCGGTTGGTTCGATGCCTGACTCCCGCCGGCGCGACTTTCCGAGTTACCTCGGACCGAAGTCTGCCGCCACCTACACGAGGTGGTACGCGGGCGTGCGATGTCAGCCCGGAGGCTGCGTCCCTAGTCTACGGGTTTGGGCTACAGAGCCGAAATCGGCACCGATCAGCCGGGCCGCAGTGCGGCGGTAGCCCGATGTCTCGGGGTGGCACGAGCACAGCGCAGGGCCAGTGCGCCGTCCACAGCCGGGGATACACCGCCGGTCGTGGTGGGTGACTGGCTGGGAAGGTCGCCACATGCTGATTGCCTTTCTTGTGGCCGCCGCCCTGGCCACCTCCACGCTGCCACCTGCGGTGAGCACACCCACGTGGGCGGCGCCTATCGGGCCACCCACCCGGATCATCCGAGCATTCGACCGTCCCACCCCTAACTGGCTGCCAGGTCACCGTGGGGTGGATCTAGCGGCGATTGCTGGCCAGCCGGTCAAGGCTGCCGGGCCAGGTCGGATTGTCTGGTCTGGGCTCATCGTCGGGCGAGGAGTCGTCGTCATCTCACATGCGAACGGATTAAGAACGACGTATGAGCCCGTCACAGGTTCGGCGCCGGTCGGCCAGATCGTGCGCGCAGGCGACGTGATCGGCCATATCGAAGGTGGTCAATCGCACTGCGGTGGACCGGTGTGGTGTTTGCACTGGGGATTGCGGCGGGGACGGGAGTACCTCAACCCACTTCTTGTTCTCAAACTCGGCCGCCCGAGACTCATCCCAGTCGTGGCAACGGCGTTACCGCGGTGACACAGCCGATGACGGCTAGTAATCCGCGGCAGCCAATCGAGCTCGGAGCTGCAGAACCGCCTTGGTGTGCATCTGGCAGATCCGTGATTCGGTCACCCCGAGTACCTGACCGATTTCGGCCAGCGTGAGTCCCTCGTAGTAGTACAGGGTGACAACGATCTTCTCGCGTTCGGGCAATCCTTGAATTGCCTGCGCAAGAATGACCTTGGTCTCCTCACTTTCGAAAGCACCCATCGGATCGGGTGCATTCTTATCTTCAAGTGTGTCGCCCAACGTGCCTTTATCGCCGCGGTCACCACCAGAGTTCATCAACTCGTCAAGGGCCACAACATTCACGAACGAAACCTGATTGAAGATGGCGTGCAAGTCCTCGAGCGAGACACCCATCTGCTCGGCCACTTCGGGCTCAGTTGGTGTGCGCTGTAGCTTGACCTCAAGGGCCTGATAAGCGCGCTCAACATCTCGCGCCTTAGAACGAACTGATCGAGGAATCCAATCGATCGAGCGCAGTTCATCGATGATGGCGCCACGAATTCGGTTGATCGCATACGTCTCGAACTTGATCGCCCGATCCAGGTCAAACTTCTCGATGGCATCGATCAATCCGAAAATGCCGTAAGAAACCAAATCACCCTGTTCAACGTTCGGCGGCAATCCAACACCAACGCGTCCGGCCACATATTTGACCAGCGGTGAGTAGTGCAAAATCAGTCGCTCGCGCAGATGCTGATCTCCGGTGGCTTTAAAGCCCTCCCACAACTCACGAAGCGCTGCGTCGCCGTCAGCTTTGGCTTGTGCCTTCTCGTCCTCGGTCGGCGTCAGATCAATGGCATCGAGGTCGACCTCATCGACGACGATGATCTCGTCGTCGGCAACGTCGGAGTCCTCATCGGCCTCGACGTCGAGTTCATCAACATCGATCTCGACGTCAGAGTCCCCAGCCTCTGGATCCGCGGGCTCATGCTCGCGGGTGCGCCTGCTCATACGTTGACCTTAACCGTTCGACACTGACATGGGTGTAAATCTGTGTAGTTCCGAGCGTAGCGTGCCCAAGTATCTCTTGGACGGTCCGCAGGTCCGCGCCTCCCTCCAATAGGTGAGTGGCGGCCGAATGTCGAAGCCCGTGCGGCCCCATATCTGGGGCGCCCGGCACGTGGGCGAGCATGGCGTGCACGACCGAACGCACAGTCCGTGGGTCAATTCTCTTACCTCGCGCACCCACAATCAGGGCCGCACCCGATTCAACGGTAATCAGCCGCGGACGGGCAACGCTCAGGTACCCGTCGAGCGCCTGCTGGGCGGGGATTCCATACGGGACGACCCGCTCCTTACCACCTTTCCCCAGGACACGAACGGTGCGCCGACCATCGTCGATGTCGTCTAGATCCAGTCCGACGAGCTCGCCGACGCGCATACCTGAGGCGTAGAGCAACTCAACGATGCACCGATCACGAATATGAATGGGATCGTCATCGTCGCTGGCGATCAGTGCGATGGACATGAGGTCGCGGGCCTCATTTTGTTTGAGCACACTCGGTAAGGCTCTACGCGAGGTAGGAGTGGCTAACCGATCACCCGGATCACTCGGGATGAGACCTCGCCGAAACGCCCAGGCGGTGAAAACGCGAGCACTCGCCGCCCGACGGGCGATCGTGGTGCGGGCATGCCCAGAGGAATCCTCCTGGGCGAGCCAGCCGCGCAGATCTGTCAGGTCAAGATCGGCAACACTGATCGCACCGCGCTCGCGCGCAAAACTCAGGAGGCGAAGAACATCCCCGGTGTATGCCCGAACGGTGTGCTCACTGCGGCCGAGTTCAGCCGACAGGTGCACCGCAAACGCCTCGAGGGCGTGCTGCATATCTGCTGGCAACTCGACTGGTGACTCGTTCACATCACTACGGTGTGCGCCCCAGCGATGCGAGTCAACGCGGCGCGCCGCCAATCACTGCGCTACGAACGATTGACCAGCCTGCATCGCGCCGGCGAATAACACCATCGAGTTCGAGCCGGCTCAAGCTCACCAACACCTCAGTGGGGGCGAGCCCTGACTCGCGCGCGATCGCATCAGCGCTCATCACTCCACGACTGGGCATCGCATCCAATACCGAGCGGGTGACGGAGTCGAAGTGATCAAGGTACCCCTGCTGCCCGATCGGCACTGGGGCCAAATCCGTTCCCAACTCCCCCACTGCCTCAATCACTTCAGCGGCATTGGTGACCAGTAGCGCCCCGTGCCGAAGGATTTGGTGAACCCCACCTGACAGTGCCGATGTGATGGGTCCTGGGGTGCCAAGTACCGGTCGATCTAGGCCAAGTGCAGCTCGGGCGGTGGCCAATGATCCCGATCGAATCGCGGCCTCGATCACCACGGTCCCACGCGTAATGGCTGCGATGACGCGGTTGCGGACGAGAAATCGCGCACGATGCGGCACAGCGCCAGGCGCTACTTCCGAGATAAGGAATCCGTGACTCGCGATCAGCTCAAACATCGACTCATGTCGTGGCGGGTACGCGACGTCCACTCCGCAGGCCAGGACTGCAGCGGTGTTGCCATCGGCGGCAAGAGCACCTCGATGTGCAGCCGCATCGATCCCAAATGCACCACCGGATACAACTGTCCAACCGTGGCAGGCAAGATCCGAGGCGAACTCACTGGCAATCCGCGCACCGTACGGCGTACAGGCTCGAGCGCCAACGATCGCAACAGATCTCCACATGGTCAGACGTAGATCCTGCGAGCCGCGTAGCCATAGTGCCCACGGCGCGGCCATACCCAAGTCATCAAGTTGAGTTGGCCACTCCAGATCTCCAGGGATCACCAAGCGCCCACCAAGCAACCGAACTCGTTCAAGATCTGATTCCGGATTCGCTTGGGCCAGGCGGGCAGCCAGCCGCGCATGGAGTTCTGGCATGGGTTGCGGCAGTGCGATGCGTTCGATCACCCCCAAAGCGCCGTGCTCAGCCACCAACGCAGCAATCTTTGGATCACCTGGCTCAGCCACGGCGGACAACAGAGCTCGCCGAGTATGTTCGTCAGCCGAGCGCATACGTTCGAGAACATGTGAACCACCGTCGGCATCAACAGTGGCCATCTCAGGCAACCCACGACGTATCGCCATCGCGATGAGCAAGGGCGGTGTAGACGTCGGCTGACGTCGGTGACGGATGACCGGCCAGATCCGCAACCGTCCATGCCACCTTGGCAACGCGATCCGCACCACGAGGGGATAGGTGCCCACGCATAAGTGCGCTGTTCAGTGGCTCCGCGGCGGCTGATGACAGTCGGTATTGCCGATGAAGTTCGGGCCCAGGAACATCATTGTTCATCGTCCATGGTGCGTCAGCGAATCTATGAGTGGCACGGTCGCGCGCTGCTTTCACCCGGGCAGCAACATCAGCGCTCGACTCAACTCCCGCTCCCCCATCACGTAAATCAGCAAGGGTTGGCCGCGTCAGCATCACGCGCAGGTCAATGCGATCCATCAACGGGCCGCTCACCCGGGCCAGATACGTCCTACGTTGAAGTGACGTACATGTACAGCGTGAGGTACCCGCAGCGAGGCCGCTGGAGGCATAGCCACATGGGCAGGGATTCATCGCTAACACCAACTGGAATCTGGCTGGTAGTTGAACATGAAATCCGGATCGGTTAATGACGATCACTCCGGACTCCAGTGGCTGACGCAGGGCCTCCAACGTGGCCGGACGAAACTCAGGTGCCTCGTCAAGAAACAACACCCCACGATGGGCGAGCGACACCATGCCGATGCGCGGGGTCGTTGACCCACCACCAACAAGGGCTGCATAGGTTGCGGTGTGGTGCGGCGCCTCGAAGGGCGGAGTTGTGACGAGCTCCCCTCTACGAATCGGTCGGCCAGCAACCGAGTGGATCGAGGTGACCTCCAAAGCACTTTGCTCATCCAAAATTGGCAGTAGTCCTGGTAACCGCTGAGCAAGCAAGGTCTTACCTATGCCGGGCTCACCAACCATCGCGAGGTGATGACCCCCCGCCGCTGCCAATTCCAAAGCTGCCCGCGCCTCTAGTTGCCCGCGCACATCGACGAGATCAGGCACTGTGACGTTAGGAGGATCGAGCTGCGGTTCCGAGGAATCATCGGCCAGTTCGACGTCGGGCGGATCCTCACCACGGGCTAGGGCTACGAGCCCAGCCAACGTCCGGACTCCCACGACGTCGAGCTCTGACACCAGGGCAGCTTCATGGCGATTAGCCAGCGGCACTATCAATCGTCGGGCACCAACGCGATGAGCGGCGAGGGCAGCAACAAGAGCACCTCTGATGGGGCGCAACCGACCGTCCAGTCCGAGCTCACCAACGATGACCCATTCGGCGACGACCTCACGTGGGATCTGACCGCTAGCCGCCAGGAGTGCAGCAGCAATCGATGCATCGAGAGTGGGACCCTTCTTCGGTAATTCGGCCGGCGATAACCCAACGGTGTTCTTCGGGCCAGGCCACTCAAGGCCGCTATTGAGAAATGCAGATCGACATCGATCCCGCGCCTCCCCCACGAGTTTGTCGGCAAGGCCCACCACTGAAAATCCCGAAACACCGATGGAAACGTGTGCCTCGACATCCACAACGCAGCCTTCAACACCCAGCAGGACCACACCACGAGTGCGAGCTATACCCGTCATGTGAGGTCACCCGACCTCTGTAACGCTGTGCATGAGCCTGTGTATCGGCTCAGAAAACCACTAGTGCAGATCACGAATATGCTCCACCTTCGTCGGCCCCTGAGCTGGTCGCATCACACTGATCACGTCAATGCGCACCCGCGAGGGGCGGACGGCGCGCGCACGTATCCATGCCGCACCCAGCCGTTCGAGTCGATGCAGTTTTGCTTCGGTGACGGCATCAAATGGTGACCCATAGCGCGATGAGCTACGGGTCTTCACTTCACAGATGACCAATGTGTTGCCATCTCTGGCCACGACATCGATCTCTCCAATCGCGCATCGCCAATTGCGATCCAGGATGGTCATACCGTCATCGCGTAGATGACGGGTGGCTACCGCTTCACCAAATCGACCGAGAACACCTTTGCGCTCGGCTACTGACGATCGATCGGATCCGGCTGTTTGCACTCTGGCGTCGGGGACTTCTACATGGGAGTTCTGCACGCGCCAAGGGTGCGCCCTGACGCGGTTTCAGCACGCGATCCTCAGTTAACTGTGTGTACGACTTTCGAGTCAGTGAGGTCTGTGGACGGATCAGGAATCGACCAACTGCGACGGTGCTGATCACATGGGCCGTGCACTCGAAGTGCAGCCAGATGTTCAGGTGCGGAGTAACCCTTATTCTCCGCCCAGCCGTACTGCGGATACTCGTTGGCAAGCTCGACCATTAACGCATCACGGGTGGTCTTAGCCAAGACGGACGCTGCTGCCACACCAGCGCACGTCATATCCGCTTTCACTCGAGTCGTGACCGGTACCGGCTCCGTCCACGCATCGAGGTCGGTGAGCATTCCCGACTCGTCAAACAGTGCCGGCTCAGGCTTGGAGATCCAGTCGTAGCTGCCATCGAGCAGAACATGATCCGGTCGGTTGGACAACTGCGCGAAGGCCCGCTCCCCCGCACATCGCATCGCACGCATGAGTCCGATCGCATCGATCTCGTTCGCAGTTGCGTGTGCGACCGCCCATTCTGGCGCCCATTTACGAAGTTTGGGCGCGAGCCGATTACGTGCACTGGCTGAGAGCAACTTCGAGTCACGCACACCAGTGGGGGCTGTTGGCGTCGTGAGATCGATGACGACGACCCCAACGGTGACCGGCCCACCGAGTGCGCCCCTACCGACCTCGTCGACGCAGGCCAGCCAGCGCGCACCCGTCGTGCGCAGTAGTTCACGCTCAAATCGAAGGGTTGGCGCTGCGCTCATGGAAGCACCTCGCCGCCAACGTCGATGGGCATACGTGGAGCACCATCGCGCAGTAGCTCTTCCAGCCGCTGCGGTAGGTCGGGAGGTGCAAGTAGGTCACGGGTCTGTACATCACGCAGCGCAGCTACGTCGAACCAGGCAAATCCGGTTACCCACTCGCGTTCGTAGTCAGCCATATTCACAAATGACGGCTCGAACTCGTCACCGACCATGGCTACGAAGTACCGCTCCGATTGCTCATAAGGCACGTGGTCGTACGAGAACCGACTTAGCCGATTCCAGACATGCGGACCAAGCTCGATCTGCACACCAATCTCTTCGCCGAATTCCCGAATGGCGGCCTGCTGCGCGTTTTCACCCGCTTCGATCCCACCGCCTGGTGCATGCCAGATGGCGAAGTCGGGTCGAGCCGGATCGTGTCCGCGAAGCAGGAGAAGTCTGCCTCGCGCAGAAATTGCAAGCACCCGCGCACATTCGCGCGTGATGCGTTGCACTTCATCCATGCAATGACTCTATTCCCAGAGCTCTGTATCCAGAGGTCGACGTCTAATTCCAGTGGTCGAAGGGTTCGTGAATCACCGAACCGGCCAAGAAGCCCGGCAACTCCTGACTAAGGCGACCAGGGAAGAACCGGGTGTCATCTGCGTCCACGAGTTCGTCGATTGGCCACCAGCGATAGCCGATGTACTCCTGGAGTTCCTGCTCGGTTTGACCAGAGCGGACGATGCCCGGAGCTGACGCGGCAACGTCCACGCGAACAACCACCTCATGCTGCCACGTGCGAAGGTGTCGACGAACGTACGTCGAATCTCGGAACCACGTTGGGGCAGCGACCTGTTCAAGATCGATGGCGATACCCGTTTCTTCGAACACTTCACGAACAGCGGTCTGCGCGTAACTCTCACCCGGATCCATGCCACCGCCGGGAAGTTCCCACCATTCACCGAGTTCAGGCATGTGCGGGTCGACGGTGTGGAACAGCAATATGCGTCCGTCGACATCCATCAGGACAACGCGAACGCTTGTCCGCTCCACATCGAAGCTCGGCCATGGGGTGACCACGATGATTACGACTCAGACGGGCTTGGCTCGGCCTCATCAGAGGATGCTGGTGAAGCCGAGGGTGTCGGTTGATTATTGAGAGCCGGGTTCGTGAACAAGTCTGGAATCGGCTCACCGCTCCAACTTGAGATTGGCCAAATCACGTAGGCAACTCGACCAACAATGTTGGCCAAGGGCACAGTGCCACTCTCCTCGTCGAGATGGAAGCGCGAATCAGATGAGTCTCCCCGATTGTCACCCATGACAAAAACCCGTCCCTGAGGAACGGTGATGTTGAACTGCACTTGGTCGGTCGAGCCCGGCGGCTTGAGATACGGCTCGACGAGCGACACCCCATTGAGAGTGATGCGGCCATCCGTATCGCAGCACACGACGTTGTCTCCACCGATACCGATCACGCGCTTCACGAGGTCTTTACCAGTGTCAGACGGCAGGAGGCCGATCCACATAAGGCCATTGCGCATGATGCCAGCAATACCCGACGCAGGCTCTGGCTCAGGCAGCCAATTCGACGGATCGCTGAAGACGACGATCTCTCCGCGCTGAACTTCTCCGAAGTGGTTACTGAGCTTCGAGACCAGGATGCGATCTTGGATCTGAAGAGTGTTTTCCATGGAACCCGATGGCACGAAGAAAGCCTGGGCCAAGAACGTTCGCACAAAGAAGGAAAGCAGCAGAGCCACTACGACGATAATGAAAAGCTCACGACCCAGTGATGGCTCAGAGTGCTCTTTACGTCGATCAGCGACGCGATCTTGCGGGTTGGTCTCGGTCACGTGCCAGACCGCGCTAGCGCTGGCTGAGTGTACGTCTCCGGGATCGGCAAGATCTGCGCATGCTTTAAGGGCCAGACGATCACAAATGCACGCCCAATCACTCGGTCAACGGGGACGAAACCACCACCGGGATCACCAAGGTGCGCGCGCGAGTCGCTGCTCGCACCACGATGGTCTCCCATGACGAATAGTTTCCCATCTGGAACGGTGATGTCGAAGGGCACATCGCTCGGCGCGTTGCCGGGAAAGAGTTCTGCAGTCTCGTTGAGCGGAACCCCGTTAACCGTCACTCGACCTTGTGCGTCACAGCACACCACATGATCGCCACCAACTCCGATGACGCGCTTAACGAAATCACGCTCGTCGGGCGCGGCCAGACCAATGAGTTGACCCATCCATGACATCGCCCGCTGAATCGGATTACCGGGCTCAACCACAGTGAACTCGGGAGCGAAGGAGTCCAATCCGTCGAACACCACGATGTCACCGCGCTCGATCGGGCGGGTGTGATACACCGCCTTGTTCACCAGCACGCGATCCCCAACAGCCAACGTGTTTTCCATCGATCCCGAGGGGATGAAGAACGCTTGGAATAGGAACGTCTTCACCAGAAAGGCGAGAACGAACGCCAGGATGAGCAAGAACGGGAACTCGCGCCAGAAAGACTTCGTGGAACGGGACTTTTCGGGCTCTGGGCGCGCGTGGCTGCCGTTTGTGGTCACTTGTGACGGCACCGCCATCTCGTCCGCCCCCAGTAAATTCGCCATGGTCCTACGAGACTAACCGCCCGACGACGGTTTTAGCACCGCCGCCGAACCCCCAAAACCACGATTCGACACCCCTAAATAGAGGGCACCCAACCGAAGATCGTCAGCCGCGCCGCAATGAACCGGCGCAACCAACTACTTGGTGACGTTGTCGCGCTTCTCGCGGATCTTGGCCTTCTTACCGCGCAGGTCGCGCAGGTAGTACAGCTTGGCGCGACGAACATCACCGCGGGTCACAAGCTCGATCTTCTCAACGATGGGAGTGTGAACGGGGAACGTACGCTCAACGCCGACACCGAAGCTGACCTTGCGAACGGTGAAGGTCTCGCGAACTCCGCCGCCCTGACGACGAATGACGACGCCCTGGAAGATCTGGATACGCGAACGGTTACCTTCAACGACCTTGACGTGCACCTTGAGGGTGTCGCCTGGGCGGAAGTCAGGGATGTCGCTCTTGAGCGACGCTGCATCGACGAGATCGAGCGTATTCATCATTACTCCTCGTGAGGGCCACAGGTCACCCACGTACATGGTGTTGGAAAGATCGGAATAGAACTGTGTTCGCCGACTCACCGAGCCGAGGACGTTAACCCCCCTGTGGCAGGGTCACACGCTCGAACTCCCCAAGTGTGCCATAGGCCGGTAGTGAGCATGAAATCGAGTCATGTCAGCCGTCAACCGGCCCGGGTGACTCGAACACCACTACGGCGCGCGTAAATCTGGACGGAACTGCGCCGTGCGGGCCTCGGCTTGTTCACGACGCCACGCCGCGATGCGACCGTGATCCCCAGATAGCAGGATGTCGGGGACCTCTAGGCCCCGCCAGGTGGGCGGCTTTGTGTAGATCGGCCCTTCAAGAAGTGACTCCATCGCGCCAGGTGCGAATGAGTCGTCGACGACGCTTTGCGGGTTACCCAGCACCCCTGGCAGCAATCGCGCAGCTGCTTCGATCATGACCAGCGCTGCAACCTCGCCCCCGGCCAAGACGTAGTCACCGATGCTGACCTCATCGATGCGGGTCTGCGCAGCGAAATGGCTGGCCACTCGAGAGTCGATTCCTTCGTAGCGACCACAGGCGAAGATGAGCCACTCGTCGTCGGCGAATTCCTGGGCAACAGCCTGATCAAATGGTCTGCCGCTCGGAGTGGGCACGACTAGCCGGGGCTTGGACTGTGCACCATCGAGGATCGAGTCAAGGGCCTCGCCCCACGGCTCCGGCTTCATCACCATGCCCGGCCCACCGCCATAGGGGGTGTCATCCACAGTGCGATGTCGGTCATGGGTGAAGTCGCGGAGATCGTGAATCCGCACATCCAACGTGCCTGCAGCAATCGCCTTGCCCACAAGCGATACCTCAAGCGGGGCGAGGTAATCGGGGAAAATGGTGACGACGTCGATACGCATGACTACTCGTTGGATTCTGGTGCCGGCTCAGGATCGTCAAGCTCAAGCAAACCAGGCGGTGGGGTCACGACCACGCACCCGCCCGGAACATCAATCGTGGGAACGAACTCGGTGACGAAAGGTACAAGAACCTCGCGGCTATCCGGACGAATAATCGACAGCAGATCCTGCGACGGAAGATGCACCACATCAACAACCTCGCCAAGGGGTGAGCCATCGGCTAACTGGGCGCGTAGACCAATCAGTTGGTGGTCGTAGAACTCGTCAGGATCCTGCGGGGCATCGTCATCATCGACAGTCGCTGACAGGATCACATCACGTAAGGCTTCAGCCGCGTTGCGGTCAACAACCCCCTCGAGGGCCAGAAGCATTCGACCTTGGTGCCATCGAACTGCGGCGACGGTGAGTGGACCGCGTGCCGCGGGGTCAGTAATTAAAACAGCGCCGGGCGCATACCGGTCGTCTGGTGAATCGGTGCGGACCTCAACGGTCACTTCCCCACGGATTCCGTGGGGACGACCGATCCGACCGATGACGACCTGCATGGTGCGCCCGGCGCTTAACAGTTAGCGTTCGCCGACGTCGAGGAAGTCGATACGTACACCCTTGCCATCAGCCAGAGCTCCGACGACGGTGCGCAGGGAAGTAGCGGTGCGTCCGCTCTTACCGATCACGCGACCCATATCTTCGGGGTTTACTCGGACTTCAAGACTCGGACCACGACGACCTGTCCGCTGGCGTACCTCAACATCCTCAGGGTGATCAACGATCCCCTTGACGAGGTGTTCGAGTGCGTCTTCTAGCACGTCAGGCCTCGGTCGACTCTTCTGCTACCTCGGCGACAGCCTCAGCAGCATCCGATGCCTCAGCAGCGGCCTCTTCGACGACGGCTTCAGCGGCTTCTGGTGCGTCAGCGACAACCTCGGCAGCGCCCTCTTCGACGACAGCTTCAGCGGCTTCTGGTGCGTCAGCGACAACCTCGGCCACCACCTCTTCGGCCTTGGGCTCAGCAGCAGCCTTCTTCTTGGGGGTTGTTGCTTCTTTGACGGGCTCGTTCGCGGCCTCAAGTGCGGCGGCCTCAAAGACCGTCTTCTTGTCAACCTTGGCGGGGGCAACGCGCAGCGTGCCCTCCTGACCAGGCAGGCCCTTGAACTTCTGCCAATCGCCCGTGACCTTGAGAATGGCGGTAACAGCCTCGGTCGGCTGTGCGCCAACGCTGAGCCAGTACTGGGCCCGCTCGGAGTCGACGCGAATCAGGCTCGGCTCCTCCTTGGGCTGGTAGATGCCGATCTCTTCAATGGCACGGCCGTCACGCTTGGTGCGTGCGTCGGCGATGACAATGCGGTACTGCGGGTTGCGCATCTTGCCCATGCGCTTGAGCTTGATCTTGACAGCCACGGGGTGGACTTCTCCTCGAGATAAGTGGGTGGATGCATATCGTTCGCGTGGGGTGCGACGACCATGCTTCCGATGACCTCATTCACTGCGGACCGGTTAGAGGGCCGCCCACGATGACGAGATAACCCGCCTATCGTGCCAGATGACCGCCCCTAGCACTAAATCGCGGTCCGATTTTGTGCAGATTACGGCTATTTCCCGTCGAGAAGCCCCTTGAACTCAGGTGGCAACTCACCGAGTTGAGCGGCCAACTCAGCGGGATCAAACCCACCAAAACTTGCATCTGGTGAGGCGATCAGCCCAGAGTCCGACGGCGCACCCGACCGCTTGGCAGGGTTGCCGCTGCGCTTGGCACCCTTACCCTTGTGCACCTGCGCCTTCTGCTTCGCTTTGGCCCGCTTTCCGGCCCCGCCAAGCCCTGGCATTCCGGGCATGCCCGGCATCCCGCCACCCGCGCGCATCTGCTTCATGACCTTCTGGGCCTCGACGAACCGATCCACGAGTTGGTTGACCGCCGACACCTCGACGCCCGCACCGCGAGCAATGCGCGCCCGACGGGAGCCATTGAGAATCTTGTGATCAGCTCGCTCGGCCGGGGTCATCGAGCGGATGATCGCAGCTACTCGATCAAGCTCACGTTCGTCGAATTCCTCAAGTTGGGCTTTCATGTCACCCATCCCCGGAAGCATTCCGAGGATCTTGCTCAGCGAGCCCATCTTCTTTAGGCCCATCATCTGCTCAAGGAAATCCTCGAGTGTGAAGTCATCACCTGAGGCAACCTTCGACGCCATCCGAGCCTGCTGCTCGGCATCAAATGCGCGCTCGGCCTGCTCGATCAGGGTCAGGACATCGCCCATGTCAAGGATGCGCGAGGCCATGCGATCTGGGTGGAAGGCTTCCAGATCGGTGAGCTTTTCCCCGACGGATGCGAAAACGATCGGCTTACCCGTGACAGTGACGATCGACAGCGCTGCACCGCCGCGGGCGTCACCATCAAGCTTTGACAGCACAACCGCGTCAATACCGATTGCCTCGTCGAATGCTACGGCCGTTCGTACGGAATCCTGACCGATCATCGCGTCGACCACGAGCAAGGTCTCATCTGGCTGGATGGCGTCTCGAACCTGACGCAGCTGGCCCATCAACTCTTCATCGATGGCCAAGCGACCGGCTGTGTCGACGATGACGATGTCGTACAACTTGGACTTAGCAAGCTCGATACCGCTGCGCGCTACGGCGATCGGATCGCCAACACCGTTGCCAGGCTCAGGCGCGTGAATGGCAACACCGGCCCGCTCGGCCACCACACTCAACTGATCAACGGCGTTTGGGCGCTGCAGATCTGCTGCTACGAGGAGTGGAGCATGCCCTGCATCGCGCAAATGGAGAGCGAGCTTGCCTGCAAGTGTCGTCTTTCCCGCACCTTGCAGACCCGCGAGCAAAATCACCGTTGGTGGAGTCTTCGCGTACTGAAGTCGACGGGTAGCACCGCCGAGGATCCCAATCAGTTCTTCGTGAACAATCTTGACGATCTGCTGGGCCGGATTGAGAGCTTGATTGACCTCTGCGGACAAGGCACGCTCGCGCACTCGGTCGGTGAAGGCGCGAACGACGGGCAGGGCGACGTCTGCATCGAGCAGGGCCGTGCGAATCTCACGAACGGTGGCATCGACATCGGCTTCAGACAGCCGACCCTTGCCACGCAAGTTCTTAAACGTGGCCGCGAGCCGATCAGACAGCGAGGTGAACAAAGATCATCCCTACCAGTACGGTTTCGATCCCGCCGAGGGGCGGACCTGCGCCAGTAGGCGCTCGTACAGCCTAACTTGCTCGGGCCTGCCCCGCCGACCCCATCAGGCCAACGACGCCACGGGAAGCATCATCAGTCAGGTCGTACGCGTCATCTCAGCCAACACCTCAGACACTGACGCAATAACAGCGTTGCAGCCAAGGCCGGTCAGCGGTTCACCTGAGGCATCCACCATGTAGAAGACGTCAACAACCTCAGAACCCAACGTGGCGACGCGAGCGGCCGTAATGCTGACCCCCACCTGCGCGATCGCACCAGTGACGCGATGGAGAAGACCGGGCGCGTCATGGGCCCTTACTTCAAGGACTGTCGCTCGCGAACTCGCACCCGAGATGATGTCGACACGAGGTTGTGCCGTTCCAGATGGAACCGGATATGTACGCTCACGTGCCAACAACCGCTCAGTCACGTTTAGCGATCCAGTGACTGCTCTGGAGATGTCCTCACGAACTCGACTCACCGGAGGCGGTTCCCCGAAAACGGGCAGGACCGTCCACACCTGCACGGCCCGTAACTCGCCGCCTAGTGAGCGAACCGTCTCAACCTGCGCGCCACGAACGGCCAACCGGTGCAAAGACAGCACCCCGGCTACCGTCGACAACAAGCCGGTGCGATCGGGCGCGATGACGGTTATCACCGAGAAGTGATCATCGTGATCAGCATGCACAACAACCTTGTCCGATTCGATGTCTCCAGCAATGCGATCGACATCAGCCCTTAGCGACGATGTACTAAGACTCGCCACGACGTCACCGGCCACCCCAACGGATTCTGCTACCCCCGTTGCCACTTCCTGACGTACCTGCAGCTGCGCCCGGGCTCGAGACACCAGATCGTCAATAAGTGCCTTCTTCCACACACTCCACGCAGCCGGGCCAGTGGCTGCAGCATCGGCCTGTGTGAGTGCGTGCAGGAGATCGAGCAGCCGTTCATCACCCACTGCCTCAACAACTCCCAGCACTGTGGCCGGATCATCAAGATCTCGTCGCGTGGCCATTTCCGGGAGTAGGAGGTGAAGTTCGACCATCCGGCATAGCACCGTCGTGTCGGCCGGATCGAAGCCCAACGCAGGAGCGATGTGCGCGACCAAACGAACACCAACCTCGGTGTGATCACCTGGCCGGCCCTTACCAATGTCATGAAGCAGCGCACCCACCAGCAGCAGATCGGGACGATCTACTCGCCGTGCATACGGCATGGCTTGGATGGCTGCTTCCACCAGGTGTCGGTCAACTGTGTAGATATGAACCGGATTATGTTGTGGCGCGCTACGGACCACCGACCACTCTGGAATGAGTCGGCTCCACAGGTCGAGTTGATCGAGGGCCTCCCACACTGGAACCGCAGATACACCCGCGCCCAGTAGCGAAACGAGCGCATCTCGAGCTTCGACGGGCCATGGAACGGGCATGGGCGCACTCGTTAATGCCAACCGCTCGACGGCATGTGGAGCGATTCGCAGTCCGGCCTGAGCCGCTGCGGCCGCGAGCCGAAGGATCAGAACGGGGTCGTGTTCGGGTTGCGCATCTGCGGCGAGAACGACCTCGCCATCTTGAACGACCACACCATCTGCGAGGGGAGCACGATCGGATTTCTGTGTACCGATCAGCCGAGCTCGGTTCATCAGTCGATTGGTACTCCGACGCTGCAATCGATCCACTCGGTGCCAGGTGATGTCGGATGCGTACGCGATCGCCCGTCCTGCAGTAGATAGCGCCCGCAGAAGTTCGTCCGACGGATCGTCGCCATGCATACCAAGTCGGCGAGCCACATCAGCACGATCCTGGGCCACCACAACATCAGTGGCCCGTCCCGTTGCACGATGCAACGCGTCACGCGCATCGAGCAACAGATCGCGATGAGGCACGAGGCCAGCAATCGGCGCATGGGTGATCCACGATGCGGCCACCGCACGAAGCGCAACGATGTCGCGGAGTCCGCCGTGGCTATCTTTCAGATTCGGTTCTAGCAAGTACGCGAGTTCGCCGGCCCGAGCTGCGCGCTCGGTGACGTTCTCGTGAAGTTCGGCAAGCCGCCGCGGAGCCAATGCGCGCCAGTCACCAAGGATCGACTCACGCACTGATTTAGTGAGCGCCTCATCTCCGGAAACAGTTCTCGAGTCAAGGAATCCGAGGACGACCTTGAGATCTGAGGAAGCCAACCGGCGCATCTCCGCTGGCGCACGTACTGAGTGATCAAGCTTGATCCCCGAGTCCCAAATGGGATACCAGAGGGCATCAGCGGCTTGATTCACGCGAGCAACTGAAGCGGCCGGCGGATGGATCAGCACCAGATCGAGATCACTTCCCGGCGCAAGCTCTCCTCGCCCGTAACCACCAACGGCTACGAGGGACGCCCCTATGGCTGGGGCTCCAGACAGTACGAAGAGCCCGTGAATCCAGCGATCAGTCAGATCTGTCAGCGCACGGCGCCGCTCACCCGAGGTCATGTCCTCGCGTTCTAGCAACGCCGTGCGCTGAGTCAGAAACGACTTCGTCAGATCATCTGCCGACATTGAATCAGGTGTTGACATGGTTACCTAGAGAGCGTCGATTCCGCGCTCGCCCGTGCGCACTCGCACCACTGCGTCCACTGGCACCATCCACGCCTTACCGTCACCGATGCGACCAGTCTGAGCGCTCTTGACGATCACCTCGAGAACCGAGTCAGCATCATCGTCATCAACGAGGACTTCCAGGCGAACCTTCGGGACGAGATCGACGGTGTATTCAGCACCGCGATACACCTCCGTGTGACCACGTTGACGTCCATATCCACTTGCCTCAGAGACAGTCATCCCGTGGATGCCATACGCCTCAAGTGCTGACTTAACGTCATCGAGTTTGAATGGCTTGATGATTGCGGTGATGAGCTTCATACCGAGACCTCCTCGTCCTTTACTGCTGCTGAAACCTTCGTCTTAGCTGTCAATGCGCCGCCACCAAATCCTGCACCGCTTAGGCCTTCGAACTCGTAGGCAGTCTCAGCGTGTTCGGTGATGTCAATCCCTTCGAGTTCGGCATCGCGAGTGATGCGGAAACCGAGCGTCTTCTCTAGTCCGAACCCGAGGATCAACGTCACGATGAACGAATACGCACCAACGGCGAAGGCACCGAGTGCCTGCTTGCCCAAAAGTTCGGCACCCCCGCCATAGAACAGACCGTTGGCACCTGCTGAGTTAACAACGGTGGTGGCGAACAATCCAATGAATAGTGTGCCGACGATTCCGCCGACTAAGTGAACGCCAACAACGTCAAGGGAATCATCGAAGTTGAACTTGAACTTCAGCCCGACCGCGAGCGAACAAACGATGCCGGCGAGCAGGCCGAGAACTACTGCTGCCCACGGCGCGATGAACGCACATGCGGGGGTAATGGCCACGAGTCCGGCAACAGCACCGGAGGCAGCGCCAATACTCGTCGCATGCCCATCCCGGATGCGCTCAACAATCAACCAACCGCCCAGCGCGGCGGCTGCTGCAACCTGAGTATTCAGGAGTGCCAGGGCAGCGGTGTCGGTGGCGCCAAGTGCGGATCCAGCGTTGAAACCAAACCAGCCGAACCACAAAAGGCCCGCACCAATCAAGACCAACGGCACGTTATGGGGACGTGACGGGGACTTCTTGAATCCGGCGCGACGTCCCAGAACGATGGCAAGGGCAAGGCCCGCGGCACCAGCGTTGATATGCACGGCGGTTCCGCCTGCGAAGTCCAAAACACCGTGAGCGGCAAGCCAGCCAGCACCGGTAACGTTGCCGGCCGCGTCCTTGTCACCGAAATCGAAAACCCAGTGTGCGACAGGGAAGTAGACGATCGTGACCCACAGCGCGATGAAGATGCACCAGGTGACGAACTTGGCGCGATCGGCGATGGCGCCACTGATCAGCGCGGGGGTAATCACGGCGAACATCAACTGGAAGCCCGCAAATGCCAGCAGTGGGATCCCATACATCCCACCGTTGTTCGTCAACTCGCCTACCGCTGAACTCAGGCCTGACACGCTGAAGGCACCGTAATATCCGCTGCCCGAGTTACCAAAAGCCAGAGAGAAACCGTAGATCACCCACAGAACGCTCACGATTGCGATCGCGGCGAACGACATCATCATCATGTTCAGAGTGCTCTTGGCCTTGGTCATGCCTCCGTAGAAGAAGGCAAGGCCTGGGGTCATGAGCAAGACAAGAGCCGTACTGGCCAACACCCACGCGGTATCGCCTGCGTTGAGTTCCATTGAGTTCCCCTCCACGGTGAAATGGAAAAGACGCGTCAGATGCCGCGTCAGGCATCCGGCGCGCCTATGCGTCGAAGGACATCACATCGAACTCATGTTGCGGTGCCACGCATCGCAGGTTTCATTCACGTGACGATATGAGCCGTTGTGTTACAACAATGTGTCAGGCAGTGCTGATTGTGGGCTCCACACCGTGGAGCCCACGGCGCAAACTACTCCAACAGAGCGTCGACGAAGGTTTCTACGTCGAACGGAGCCAGGTCATCTGGGCCCTCGCCGAGGCCCACGAGTTTGACCGGCACCCCGAGATCGCGCTGTACCGCAGCGATGATGCCACCCTTAGCTGTGCCATCGAGCTTGGTGAGCACAATGCCTGTGACGTCCACGACTTCAGCGAACACCTGGGCCTGACGTACGCCGTTCTGCCCCGTCGTCGCATCCAACACCAGTAACACCTCATCGACCGGTGACTGCTTTTCGACGACCCGCTTAACCTTGCCGAGCTCGTCCATCAGACCGGATTTGGTGTGCAATCGGCCCGCGGTATCAATGACGACCACATCCGCACCTTGGGCTACAGCTTCCTTCACTGCATCAAAGGCCACTGCTGCCGGGTCTGCTGCCTCCGGGCCTGTGACGACCGTTGCACCCACTCGATCGCCCCAGGTCTGCAACTGCTGCGAGGCTGCCGCGCGGAACGTATCAGCGGCACCGAGCACTACAGTCCGGCCGTCGCCGACAAGGGAGCGGGCCAGTTTGCCCGTAGTGGTCGTCTTACCGGTGCCGTTAACACCCACGACGAGGATGACCGACGGACGACCCTCGGCATGAGTGACCAAGTCACGGTTCATCGTGGGATCGAGTAATGCGATCAATTCCTCGCGAAGCATGGTGCGAGCCGAACTCGGATCAGAAACCCCATCAACGCGCACGCGCTTTTTCAGTGACTCGATAAGTTCCTGCGTGGGCGCAACACCAAGGTCAGAGGCAAGAAGGGTTTCTTCAACCTCATCCCATGTTGACTGATCGATGTGATCGCGCGACAGAAGTGCCAACAACCCCTGGCCCACTGCAGAGTTCGAACGCGCAAGCCGTGACCGAAGCCGGACAAGCCTGCCCACCGACGTCTCTGGGGACGCGAGCTCGGGAACCGAGGTCTCGATGGCCGCCGGAGCGTCAACGTCAATCACATCGAGATCGACATCGTCAGAAGTCGACGGAATCTGTGCGGTGGTGGGCGCGGAATCTATGGCCGATGGAGTGTTACGGCGACCAAGGAAACCCCAGGTGGCGCCAACGACGACGAGGACTGCCACGCCAATGAGAACGTACTCAATAAGTGTCATTGCAGATTAACTCCAGTCGACTTTGCTCAACGCGTACGCGACTAAGCCGGAAGTGCTGCCTCGGACACATCGATGGGTTCACTATCGTCGCCATCCTCACGAAGCCGCTGGCCGATGACTGTGGTGACACCATCGCCACGCATCGAGACTCCGTAGAGCGCATCAGCAATCTCCATGGTGCGCTTTTGGTGGGTGATGAC
>CANGPO010000024.1 GCA_947455705.1 Actinomycetota bacterium
AAATCTCACTCGGCAGAACCACCCGAGCAAGGGCATCTGTGATTCGAGCCTGCGCCTCTTGTCCGCGGACACCATGCTGCTTGAGAGCTAACTTTGCTAAACGACCAAGCCTCATCGTTGGATTGAGCGCGGCCTGCGGACTTTGCGAGACGAGCGTGATCGACGTGCCGTGTACTCGGCGAAGTTGTGCCTGCGTCGCATCCACGACGTTGACACCATTAATCAGAACCGTTCCCGTCACCTGCGCGCCTGAGAAATCGCCTAAACCAAGGATTGCCAGCAAAGCGGACGTCTTTCCCGAGCCGCTTTCACCGACGAGTGCCACGCACTCACCCTCGAATACATCGAGCACAGGCAGTCGTGAGACAACTCGGTCACCATAGGCAACTCTCATGTCTCGAACCGAGATCAACAGATCGGCGTTGACTGGGCTTGTAACAGTCATGATGTGAACCCCCGTCGCGGGTCCAACGCGGTACGCATACCTTCACCCAGCATGTTGAACGCGAATGCGGCAATGAGAATCGCCAAGCCTGGATACAAGGAAACCCAGTACGCAGTCGTGAACAAATCCTGACCTTGCGAAACCATCAAGCCCCACTCAGCTGTCGGTTCTTGAGCGCCAAGCCCCAGAAACGACAACGCGGCAGCGGTGAGAATGATGCCACCGGCATCAAGTGACAACTGAACGATCACCGGCGTCAAGGAGTTGGGCAGGACATGTCGGAACACCGCACGAGCGGGTGAGATTCCCAAGGCGCGCACAGCGTCCATGTAGGCCCGCCCGGAGATGGATGCCGCAACTCCAGCGGCGAGGCGGGTGTACCAGGGCCACCATGTGACCGTAATGGCCAAAATGGCCGTCTTGAGGTCCGGCTCAAGGACGATACACAGCGCCAGTGACAGCAACAACGCAGGGAAAGCCAGGAAGACGTCTGTCACTCTCATAACGAGATCGCGGATCCATCCACCCGCATAGCCAGCAATGACTCCAAGAGTTACACCGATGATCACCGACAAACTCAGCACGCTGAACACGATGAGAAGGGACGTCCGAGCGCCGAACACCACGCGGGTATAGACGTCACGGCCTACTTGATCAGTGCCGAACCAGTGTTGGGAACTTGGTGCTAGGAGAGAGTTGACGGGATCGACCCCGCCCTGTGCATCTTGCGGGTATGGCGTAATCCACGGCGCAAGGATGGCCATGACCACGATGACCAGTAGCACTACCGCACCTGCAACGAACATCTTCTGACCGCGGAGTCGCCCTCGCGCCAACGACAAGAAGGCAAACCTTTCGTCGTTCGGTATGAGTTCCTCTGGCGGGATGATCGTCACGACAACCTGACCCGCGGATCGATGAAGGTTTGCGCGATGTCAACCAGCAGGTTCGCGATGACATACGCCAAGGCAACGATCAGAGTAACCCCAGCAACCGCAGCGGTATCCAGTGATCGAATGGACGCGACAGCGTAGTTGCCAAGGCCGGGCCAGTTGAAAATGGATTCGACGAGAAATGCGTTCACCAGAGAGTACGCGAACACCAAGGCGAGCAGAGTAAGTATCGGATTCAACGATGGACGAAACGAAAATCGTCGCAGCACCTGACCAGGAGCGAAGCCCAGAGCCCGCTCTAGTCGCGCGTGGTCAAGCGATGCCTCTTCAGAAACGGCAGCGCGCGTCATCTGCGTAACGACGCCGATCGGATATGCCGCGACCACAAGCGCTGGAAGAATCAGATGGTGAAGGGTGCTCAGGAAGATCGGCCAGTTGCCGGTAATAAATGCATCCACGATGGTGATGTTCGTGTAAAGATGCAGCGGCGAGGTCGAATCCAGTTTCGAATCGTATTCACCAGCAACGGGAAACCAGCCAAGCTTTGTGGCAAACGTGTTTTGAACGATCAAGGCCAGCAGGAAGACGGGAAACGCCGCGGCGAACATCGAACCCAAACGCACAGCCCCGTCGACTGGTGATCCAAAGAAGCGAGCGGCGAGAAGGCCAAGCGGAATACCAATCAGAACCGCGAAGATCAGCGCGGTCCCTACAAGTTCCAGCGAGGCAGGAAATGCGATCGACAGGTCATGCGTGACTGGTAGTCGAGTATGCAGGCTCGTTCCCCAGTCACCTTGAACAAGGCCAGACATGTACATACCGAGTTGAGCAATGACCGGCTTGTCTAAGCCCAAGAGTTCCCGAGCCCTAGCAAGATCTTCCGGGCTTGCCCGGGGACCTGCGTATGCCGCTGCAGGATCCCCGGGCAGTAACCGAACAACTATGAACGTCAGAACCACTACCCCGACGACGACAAGCGCAGCTTGCGCAAGCCGACGGACGAGGTAGCGCCCCATATCAGGCCCCCGGTGCCATGTTGTAGACAAACGGAACGTTCGGGTACGCCGGATTGTCAACGTAGTTCTGAACGGTTGACGAGTAGGCACGCTGGTAGTTCTGCACGTACAGAACCGATGCCACTGCATCCTGATCAATGATCATCTTTTGCAGCGTGGTGTATGCAGCCTGGGCAAGCGGTGGAGTGACAGCCGTCAACGCCGGAAGAGAATCGATCAGCTTGTCCGCAGCCGCGTTATTCCAGTACGCCAGGTTGAAGAAGGGCGGGTCAGCGCTATGGAACATATTGATAAACCAGGTGTACGCATCCGCATAGTCCGGGTACCAATACATCACGAAGATGTCCTGACGCTTGGCTGTGTCCGCGGACTTAGCCCGATCCCACTGTGCATTCCATTGCAACGGCGTCGCCTTCAACTCAACGCCCAACTGCTGCAGCGCTGAGGTGAGCAAGGTTGCGAATAGCTGCTGATCGGCATCGCCTTCGGCATACGTCATCGTCAGCGAAAGCTTGTTACCACCGGGGCCGTAGCCTGCATCGGCGAGTAGTGACTTGGCTTCTTCGAGGTTCTGTTGTTGAACGATGTTTTGATTGAAACCCAACAGGCCCTTCGGAACGACGCCATTGGCCTGAACCACGCCACCCTTAAGTGCAGAAACAAGACCGTTGTAGTCGATCGCGTCACGCACTGCCTTGCGAACTCGGACGTCCTTCATCGGACCATCGGCGGTGTTGTACAGCGCGAGCAAGTTCTGGAACGAGGATGTCACCGATGTGGCGATTCCCTTGGTGTTCTGTGCCTCGGCGAAAATCTGGGGGTTCAAACGCCCCACCATCGACACGTCACCACTCTGGAGAAGTTGCCACGATGTGGTTACTTCCGGGACCACGCGGTACTCAACATTCTTGTAGTGAGTTCCGGTCCATCCTCCCCAGTAACCGTCGAATGCGGCCAGCTTGACCTCAGTTTCGTGACCCTTATCCCACAGGGCCACGGTGTACGGACCGGAGCCACCATCCTTGCCGGTTGCGACAAAGTCCTTGAAGGCAGTCGTGCCGCCAGCCTTTTCGTCATAGATGTATGCACCGTACGACGATGACGAAATGAGATCGATAGGAGCTGGGTAACTCAGATTGAATACGACCGTGTTGGCGGAGGGAGTTTCAATGGTCTTAACGGCTCCCCAGATGTACGAGGCTCCACCTTGAAGCTTCATCGTGCGCTCGATAGATGCTTTTGCCATGGCGGCATCAAGGACCGCACCGTCATGGAACTTCACCCCATCGCGCAGTGTGAACGTCCAGGTCTTACCGCCATTGGATTGCTGCCACGCAGTGGCCAACAAAGGCTCGACCTTCTGCGTAGCCGGGTTGTACCGAGTCAGGGTCTCGTACACGTTCGGCATCACGATGCCCTCGTTCGAATAGGACGTTGCAGGGTCCCAGTCAGTCACGACTTCGAGGTTCTGTGCGTACACAAATGTGTCACTCACTGCCGTCGACGTCGACGGGTTGGCCGAGCTGTCAGAGGGCTTAACCGCACCGCCTGAACATGCAGCCAGAAGTGACGCCGCACTCGCAACTGCAATGAGTGCCCCGACAGTCTTATATCTCGTACTGCGCATCCGTGATCTCCTTAATCTGACTTCCAGGTACGTACATCAGTCTTTCGATCGCTTTCAACCTAGTTAAATCCACGACAGCGGGCCTGCTGCTTTGACGTTAACGCGAATAGCTGGTTCTGACAGGTAACTCAGCGGTATTTCCACCAGTTCCACAATCTCAACTGAGTTCGGATCCGCGCCGGCTTGAACGGCACGCTGCTTGGCCATATCGCAGGCCCGGTCGATGGCATCTCGTCGACCCAATCCGTCGGGCACAATCGCATCCCAACGACCGCTGGCTAGGGCGATCGCCGCGCCAACGGCATTCGCCACATCTGCGTGATCGGGTCGGATCACCTGACTTGCTCCCGGAACCACATCTGGGACGAGGAATGCTCCGCCACCCACGACCACAAGTGGCCGCTCGGCCTTGCCGAGTGACATGACGTCGACGGCATCACCGAACATGGCATCTGCGACGGCAAGCCCGCGGGCAAGTCGTTCGGCGTAACTAGCGCCAATGGACGACGAACCAAACGATGCCCGACCACCGGCCACACCAGCATCACTCAGGGTTGCGACAGATCCGCCAAAGATCAACGCCTCGCTGCCGAGCCGGTGACCAACCGATTGCGGACCCACGCGTTCGCCGTCATCGGAAACGAGAGTTCCGCCGCCGAGTCCAATACTGATCACGTCCGGCATCCGGAAGTTGGTGGCAACTCCACCGATCCGAACAGGCGCGGTGGATTCCCGCGGTAAGCCCTTAATGAGAACCCCGAAGTCCGTTGTCGTTCCCCCAACATCGGCAACGATCGCATCTTCGACGCCCGACAGCACTGCCGCACCACGAATTGAGTTCGCAGGCCCTGAGCCAATCGTGAGGACGGGATATCTGGAGGCGTACTCCATCGCCATCAACGTACCGTCGTTCTGTGCGAAGAACGTCGCTGGTTGCATCCCCCGCTCGCTCAAGACCTGGGAAAGCGCGCCCGTCACGTCACGAGCGACACCGTGGAGAGCGGCATTGAGCACAGTTGAGTTTTCTCGCTCAAGAAGTCCGATCTGGCCAATCTCGTGACTCAGCGAAAGAGCTACAGATTCACCTAACACTTCACGCACAAGTTCCCCGACTTTGCGTTCTTCGTCGTGTACGACAGGGCTGAAAACACCTGTTACGGCAACGGCATCAGCGGTTCCCGCCACCGACTCGAGGAAACGCCGAATCTCGTCGAAGTCCGTTGGAGCAATCCGTCGACCGTCAATGAGGTAGCCACCTCGAGCGAGGAGTTCACCCGCAGAAATGGCGGCACGCAAGTCATCAGGCCATGCCGTCAATGGTGGTACCGCTGTGGTCGCTGGCGCCCCGATCCTGATCACTGCCACCTTGCCTAGGCGACGGCGTTCGACAATGGCATTCGTCGCTGCTGTCGTACCGAGCATCACCCGGCCGACCCGGCTCGGGTCGTTGATTCCCTCAAGGACGGCCGCTAACGCCGCGCGCATACCGCCGGTTACGTCGTCAGTTGTTGGTTGCTTGGTCCACGTAACGACCTGATCTTGTGCATCCAAAACGACGGCATCGGTGTTCGTCCCCCCGACATCGATGCCGATCCGAAGGTCTTTGGATTGATTAGATGAAGGCACGAGCTGCCTCCTCCACTGGGACGTAATCAAGGTCGTATCCGAATGCCTGCGGTCCGACGACCTCAAGTCCCCGCGATGTTCGCCAGAGCGGATCACACGCCCACGCCAACACGCTCACGCGTTGGCCGTAGCGAACGAGCTCTGTGGCGATCGCACCAGCGGTATGCATATCAACGACGGTGATCAAGTCCGGCACAGACGCCAGAACAACCCCGTCTTCAAAAGCCACCAGATTCTCGTTCTGGATCTCGAGCCGAACAATGCGATTGACGTCATCACCAATACCGTCAATGACGACGCTGCCACGCACGAAGCCGCCACCTGTTCGGCGTTCAACCTCGACCACTTTCCCGGTGATGAGTTTCGCCGCTCCAAGCTCACCAACGAGGGCCGCGACAGGATCGGCGGCACCTTCAGTAACCCGACCAATGCGTATCGCTTGGCTTACTGTGCCTTCGATAATCGCGCCACGCATACGACCTGCACTAATGACATTGTCCGCCATTAACGCATAAGAGCCGGCTGCCACAGACACCATGCGCGAGATCGTTTCCGCCCACTCCCAGTCTGTGGGCCGCAGGATCGTCACATTGCCGATGACGTCCACCAGCCCAATGATCTCGATCGGTAGGCCGGCAACATTGGTCGAAACCATTTGAACTTCGGGGAATGCGCGTCCCATCTCATCGCCATCGACAAGCGGTAATCCCAACTGGGCTGCTAGGGCGACGGGTACGACACCGTTACCGCCACCAATCTCAGAACTCATGACTGCCACGGCAGTTGCTCCGAGGGCTTCCTCTATGGCCTCCCTCATCAGATACGCCTCGTGGATGCCGTGAATCATTTCGTGACCAACGGTCGGCGCGCCGATACCACCAAGGGGAAGCACCAAACCATCATCTGGAAGCTCATCCAACGTCACCAACGGGACTGGTCCATGCTTTTCAAGCGCGCTGAGCGCGATCAGCGCACCAGATTCGACTTCGCCGCCGCCACCGGTACCCAAAACAGCGCAACCTCGAGCAAGGGCAGGTAGGTCGGCGACCGTTATCTCTCGAAGACGCTCAGGGGTTTGAGGCATGTCGTAAGTCAAGAACGCAACGGAGTTCACCGCTACGTGCTTACAGCACTAAGTTTGGCCTATATTTATGCTTTGCTCACAAAACACGATGGGCCGATCATATGGCGACAGTCCGAGACCTCCTCAGGCACATCACCACGGCAGGGCTCTATCTGACGGCCGGCGCGGTATCCGACGTCGAGGTCACATCAGTGCTCATCGCCGAGACTTTAGATGCGATTGCCCAAGCACCGCCGCAGAGCTTGATCGTTTTGACCCCATCGTGCACTCAACAAAGCGCCTCGTATGAATTCGATGTCGCTGTTCGTCAGGCCGCCGCGATTGGCGTCGCCGGTCTTGTGTTCTCGGAGACAACAACGTTGTCCCACACAACAACCCGCCTGGCCGAGAGATCCTCGTTGGCACTTCTCGGATGCGCTCCCAGAACAGCAGTCGCCGATCTCGTCGTCACGCTCGATCAACTAACCCGAGGCGACTCCGGCACGATGATGAATAGGGCCCTTGCAACACTTGCGGAGACCGGTGAACTACGCCCGGACGAACCACTCGATGAGATTCTGCTGCGCATCTCGAAGCGACTCGGAACACCGATCGCTGTGGCTGATTCCGGTGAGGCCGTTTACGTCAATGGCATGGTGCGCTACCACCTGCGAGTTGAAACTGACGATCACGCCACTCGACTCGCGTTGCCGAGCATTGCCGCAGCCTTGGGGCGGTGGCAGGAATCCCTTGACGCGCAACGCGATGCACCGGAGCAGGCACGGACCGAGGCACTGTCCGAAGTGCTCATTCGCGAAGGCTCGCCGATCCCTCCCCTGACAATCGACCGGCTACGAGCCACCGGGTTGTCACTTGATGCCACACATTTAGGCGTGTGCGTATCAGTTGGCCAGTCCGCATCCACATCCGAAGACGAGTTGCTCACAAAACGTCTCCAACGTGAGCGCCTACGCATGACAGCGTCGTACGAGTTAGCAACGTCAGATGGTTGGAGCATCGCAATCATCGAGGAAGACGTCATCTTGGTACGGACATATCCGCATAGCAGCGACGCAGTGGATCGCGTCGTGCCTGCGGAACTCGAATCACTGGTCGCAACACTGCGCCGAGACTTTGAATCGAACAACCTCTACTTCGGAGTGGGTACCGCACAATCTGGGCTCACCGGTCTCCAGCAATCCACCAAGGAGGCCCGAGTAGCGGCGGGTGCGGCCGCAACCGAAGGAACCGCTTGGGTGATGTCCACCTTTGACGCCACGGGGGTGAACCGACTACTTGCCGAAATGAGCTCATCATGGGCAGGTAGACGGGTGATTTCTGAACTGTTGGCCCCGTTGGACGCACTTGGGACGGGCCGATCACAGTCCAGCGTCGAAACGCTCGTTGCTTATCTTGATGCCCGTGGTTCACTCGTGGAGGCAGGGCGAATCCTGCATCTTCATCCCAACGCGGTTGCCTACCGCATTCGACGTATTCGTGAGCTGACGTCCTGGGATCTCGATGACGCAGAGCGTCGCTTTGCCCTTCATGTCGCATGTCGGATCCGATTGATGCAATACACGCCGTCGCGACTCCCCCATGTGTAGTAGGTGAACTGGCTATGTGCGCCTGCGATAAACAACATGAAGGTAATTACGCCAATGTGACTACGCTTTTTGATCACCCACATGGAGTGATGGACTCCCCCAAATGGGTTACTGACAGGCTCGGAACTTCACGAGTCCGGCACGCAGAGTCAGGAGCGCAGAGTCAGGAGCGCAGAGTCAGGAGCGCAGCTTGGCGACAAACTCGGCAAGCGGTATGCCCTTTTGCCTCTCGCTCATCGCCTGAATAGATAACGACGCATAGAGCACTGCAGCTTCAACCCGTCGCGAAAGCTCAAACCCTTGCAAGTCAGCCCAGATATACGCCGCTGTGAAGGCGTCACCGGCACCGGTCGGATCAGGTACCTCAATAGCAGGAGCCGCCACGTCGACGTGATGACCGTCAGCATCGAAAGCGATTGCACCCTTGTCACCACGTGTCATGACCACCGTCGTACCGAGCTCTGCCAAACGTCGTGTCGCGTCAACCGGATCGTCACTGCGCATCAGAGCACAGGCCTCACGTTCGTTGAGAAAGAACGCCGCGAGGTGCGTCAGCGGTTCACTCATTCTCCCAGCGAACTGGACCGCCTCAGGATCACCGACGATCGCGTACACCTTGGGGTGCGGGGCAAGTAGGGCGACGTTGGGCAGATTGGCAACTAGCGCCCGTGCTTCGATCGACGCCAGAGACTTCGTATCAGGGGCAGCATCTGGATTGATCGTGATGAAGCCGCGATCCCGTTGGGACGGTATAGCTACCGATATTGGCGTGGCATTGGTTTCCCGTCCGATCCACTGAACGCCGCTTTGTTCAACAAGCCTTTCAAGCACCTGACCAAGTTCATCAGTTCCGCGAGGCGCACTGATAGCTGAGCTGAGGCCGAGTTGATGACACGCGAAGGCAACGTTGGCTATTCCGCCCGGCGTCAGCGTGAGTCGTTTTGCTAAAACCTCTTCACCTGGTGCGGGTAGATGACTGAGCTCGTGGAAGATCAGATCGAGGAACGGCGACCCAACGCAGACAACATCCACGTTCACGAGAAGATCTCCCGCAAATCGGGTTGGTCGTGCATATAGCCGTCAAAAATCTGTTGAGCTACCGACACCGACGGCACGAGCGGATGTAGAGCAAGAGCCCGCACGGCCTGCGTCCGCGAGCCAGTGAGCGCCGCATCAATGGCGATCCGCTCTGCACCACGCACCTGCGCAATCAGCCCTTGCATGTTGAGGGGTACGTCACCAATTGCTGTGGGTGTCACACCACCGCGGTTCACCACACACGGCACCTCTACGATCGCCTCCTCATCGAGGAACGGAAGAGCGGATCTATTAGGCACGTCGAGAATCATGACGCTGTGACCGTCGGAATACATGGCATCAACAACAGCCAACGCGAGCCCGCCGTAACCACCGGTATGACGCGCGGCGACCACCTCTTGTTGCTCGGTTTCGCGTCCGTCCCAAGCCTCGGCCATGTAGTTAGCCTCCCGTTGAGCCAAGGTGACTTCCCACTCGCTCAAAGCTGCCCCCGGCTCAACGTCCGAACCCTCATAAAAGTCACGCTGAGTCCGTTCGAGATATCGACTACGCGGCGTGCCAGCGCTCATCGCTTCGAACGCCTCGCGTTGGTTGTAGTAGTAGAACAGATACTCATTGGGGATCATGCCGGTGGCTTGAATCCATTCAGCCCCAAACAATCTGCCCTCTTCAAACGACGAAAGTCGGGGCGTATCGGCGATCAGCTCTGGCAAGACGTCGCGATTCCCAACCCGCATGCCCTTGAGCCAACCGAGGTGATTGATACCGAAGTAGTCGAACCAGACGTGCTCTTGCTCATACCCTGCGGCTTGGGCGGATCGTCGACAAAGCTCAGACGGAGTGTCACAGATGCCGATGACGCGGTCGCCGAGAATGCGCCGCAATGCCTCAGTTACCAACCCCACGGGGTTCGTGAAGTTAATGAACAGTGCGTTCGGAGCGTACCGCTGAACGTCTAAAGCGATCTTTGTCATCACCGGAACTGTCCGCAACGCGTAGCCGATCCCGCCTGCCCCGGCGGTCTCTTGGCCGATGACGCCACATGAAATGGCCACCGTCTCATCGATCACTCGACCCGGGATACCCCCAACGCGAATGGCACAGTAAATGACGTCTGCACCCTCCAACGCCTCGTCGAGTCGAGTCGTCGTGGTGACCTTCGTCGTCGTCCCCAAGACGCGCTTGATGTCGGCGATGACCGCACCGATCCGCTCAAGCCTGGTTACGTCGACGTCGTACAGCACTACCTCGTCGTAGCTAACGGCCGTTCCACCCGAGGCAACTGCACGAAACATGGCAGGCGTGCGAAATCCGCCACCACCAAGCAAAACCAGCTTCATAAAGTTCGAGCCTCACTCTTGACAGGGGCTACGTGCCCAATCCAAGAGTAGTGCCGCGCGGCTGACCGGAGCCTCGTTGCCCACCATGCTCATGTACATAAGCCGTGGTGGCCCGCAGTCGATGTGACCACGGACCACCACGAGGTGGATGTACACGACGAACTAGGTGATGCACACCGCATATATGTCGGCAGTTTCGGTAGTCGTGGTGGTCTGCAGCGTGACGTCCCATAGCCGCGCATTGACAGCATCAGGAGCCGACGTTGTGACGGCAACTGCGGACGAAACACTGAATCCGCCCCCAACAGCCACTTCACCAGTAGGACAGGTGACCGAAATTGCGTTAGTCCCACTGACTGGCAGGGCATTAGCTAGCGACGACACGATATGACGAGTCGAAGCAACTGTTGGCCCCGCAGCCCCCACCGCACCAGCCGCACCCGCAGGACCAGCAGGACCGGCTGGCCCCGCGCACTGACGCAGTGTCTTTGGCGGGTCAACTGGCCATCGCACGTGACGACACGCTGCCTCATATCCATCATCGATCAAGGAACCGTGGAAAAACGCCTAACCGCAGGCAGTTTGGCTATCCACCGCCAGAAGCAACCGAACGTTTATCTCGTCCGGCCATTCACCCACGATGAGCGGATCCGAATGGCTGAGGTGCATTCACGCAGAGATCATGCACGTCATCCTCGTGGTTACACCGTCGAGTTTCGAGAGGGCGCGGACTCAATCACGCTCACCATCGATGCCGCTGGGCGACGCGACCGGCTACGCTCTTCTACGAACACCCCTGAACCTGAAGGATGCACATGTCGGTTTTCACTGACGTCGAAATTGCCTATCTGGGTACACAACGGCTCGCTCGGTTGGCGACCTCGTCTGCCAGTGCAACACCGGATGTATCCGCGGTCGTCTTCTCGGTTGACGGGGACACAATCACTAGTGGCGGCTACGACATAACCAAGACCGTCCGATATCGCAATCTGCTTGCGAATCCACAAGCTGTGATCGTGATTGACGATCTACCCACCACAGATCCGTGGGCTCCCCGAGGAGTGAAGATTCGCGGCACCGCCATCGTTGAGCAAGGCATGCACGGCTTGTTCATTCGCATTACCCCGAAGACGATTTGGACATGGGGCCTGGACGAGTCAAAGGACGCCGAAGCGCGATTCGCTGGTGTTGCGCGTCGCGATGTTTAGCGATACACACGTGTGGTGACGTTCACTTCGGTCGAAGCAGCCGAAGCACGTCCATCCGTCTGGAGTCGTCAGCGCCTTGACACGACTCTCGGCATCATTGCCGGCTCGGGACTCCTGATCTGGATCCTAGTGAACCTGATCGCCACCCCCGGTCGCTTCGTAGATCTGGTATTGGCTGGCATGCGTGTCGGCTCTCTCTACGCGCTGATCGCACTCGGTTACACACTCATTTACGGCATCATCGGGCTCATCAATTTCGCCCATGGCGACCTGTTCATGTTGGCATCGATATTCACCTCGATCCTGCTTGAGGTCCGCCTGGGTGTCGACGGATCGAGCCCTCGCGGATGGGCCCTTGCAGTCGTTGTGCTCGTGGTTGTCATGATTGTGTGCGCTGGGATGAATGTCGCCGCAGATCGCCTTGTCTTTCGACGCCTGCGCGGCGGCCCGCGCCTCACATCGTTGATTGCAGCCGTCGGCCTAAGTTTCATGTTCCAGTGGTTGGGCTTGCAGTTAAACGGATCGGGTCAACGCATTTGGCCCACCGTCATCCCCAACGGTGGTATCACCATCGGTTCGATCACTGTCGACTACTCCACGATCGTCGTCACCGCAATAACCATCCCCATCCTGATCGCGTTGACTGCATTCGTAACCCGCACTCGCCACGGGCAGGCGATGCGCGCCACCTCACAGGATGCCGACACCGCTCTTCTGATGGGCATCAACGTGAAGCGCACCATCGGGGTCACGTTCGCGATCGGTGGCGCCTTGGCCGGCGCCGCAGGCTTGCTGTACTTCGCCACCTTTGGAAATACCAACTACCTGGATGGTTATCAGTTTGGGCTGATCGCCTTCACCGCCGCTGTTCTCGGCGGCGTTGGAAATTTGCCCGGAGCCGTACTCGGCGGATTCATCATTGGAATTCTGCAGGCATTCAACGACGGCTTCACGTACGCCATCGGTCAACAATGGTCGCAGTCTGTGGTCTTCTCCATTCTCATTCTAGTGCTGGTGTTTCGTCCGCAGGGACTCCTAGGCGAGCGGCCTACCGAACGCGTCTAGGCACCTTGGCGCCACATCCCACGAACGAGTCGCTGTGAAGATTGAGCTATTGATGACACGAACCACGTCATGGGTGACAGGCAGCGGCGTCCATGAGTGCCAGCCGGATTACGGCGTGAGGAAGTCCGTGATGCGGCCCGCAACCTGAGCACGATCTCCGCTGACGGTCAGGAAGTGACCCCCTGCGAGGACTTCAACCTCGACGGCCCCTGGCGCCATGCTTTGCTGGGTTGGGGTTACGTAGTTCACTGCGGCGAACGGATCCGACTCGCCAATCAGGAACAGTGAGCGAGTGTCGAGCCCAACCACGTCTTCTACGAAGGAGGCACCGGTCCACACCAAGAAGTATTGCTTGTATGCCTCTTCGTTCATCGCAGCGAACGTGGCGTCGACAAGTGCGCGATAGGCCACCGGATCGGCCCCGAGAACTGGGTCAAGCCCGGCAATGATCATTCCCGGACCATCAGCAGCATCGGGTCCCTTGGAGTAAGCGGCCATGTAGAGCGGGCCGGTCTCAGCTGTCGCACCACAATTCTCGACCGCGGTCGCGTCAAATCCCGACGGCATAACCGGGCAAATACCTACGAGTGAACCAACGCGATGGGGTGCCAGCGACGCAATCCGCAGACCGGCGGCACCACCGTAGCTGTGGCCAATGATGTCGAAGGCTTCCCAGCCCAACTCGTCCGCGACGGCCATCTGCTGCCGAGCGAGGTCGGTGATGTCCATGGCTGGCTCCTGGCCGCGGGCATCGCCATATCCGGAGTTATGGACGATCGCGATATCGAACTGCTCAGGGTCGAAGGAATCAAAGAAGCCGTCAAAGACAGACGGTCCAAACCAGCCGTGCAGAACGAGCACTCGCTGTGGACCGTGACCGATACGTTGCGCAACAACTGCAGCCATGACGTGCTCCCTATTCGACGATGTCCTGTGGCCGCAGCGTAACGCTCAGGGTGCAGGTGCGAAAGGGGAAACGCAAACCCAGAAGTTCTCCGTAACGAGGTGAACTAGGCTCGCTCAAATCCTCGCTCAAGATCCCAACTCGTGACGGCTCGCCGAGAGGCGTCAAGTTCCGCATGAGCCAACGTCACGAGATGCTTATGGACCTGTGAGGTGAGTTCACGTGCGGCAAGTTCGCTACCTTCAAATGCGCGTACGGCATCACCGAGATCCGCAGGAACAGCAGGGGCGTCGTGGGTGAGGTACGCATTTCCGTGAGTTGCCGGCGGCGCAGTGAGCCCCAATCGCATTCCTTCTAAACCAGCAATGAGCAACGCCGAGAAGGAGAAATAGGGATTCATGTCAGCACCGGGGAGCTTGAATTCGAAGTGAATCCCGTCACCCCTGTCTAGGGCGCGCACGGCACACCCGCGATTATCCCAACCCCAGGACATGTGAGTCGGGGCCATGCTGCCTGGCTGGAATCGACGATATGAATTAGCGAACGGAGCATGCATCCATGCAAGTTCCGGTGAGAATTGCAAAACACCGGCCAGGAACGCGGCACCGGCTTCACTCAGCTCGTCAATCCCGAAAAGCGAGTCACCCTGGTCGTCATATAGTGAAATATGCGTGTGCGCACCCGACCCCGGATGATCCACATTCGGCTTAGCCATGAAGGTAACTGACTTACCTTCCAGACGGGCGATCGACTTCACACCATGCTTGTAGATCACATGACGATCAGCCATTTCCACAAGAGACGTCGGGTGGAAGTTCAGTTCCTGTTGACCCGGACCGTTCTCCCCCTGCGTGATCGCAACAGTTAGCCCCATCCCGCGCATTGACTGGCGAATCCGTCGCAGGAACGGCTCCTCCGCCGTCGTGACGAACACATCGCAGTCGCCGTGGAAATGCCACGCAGGGGTCAAGTCACGGTAACCGCCGGCAAAACCATCCCGATACGAGTCGGTGTACAGATAGAACTCAAGCTCGGACGCAATCAGGGTCGTAAGACCCAACTCAGTGAGCCGTTGCTCTTGACGACGCAAGATGGTGCGCGGAGCCATGCCCACGAGGTCACCGTCGGACGTGTACGTGTCAGCAATTACGTAGGCGGTTGCAGATTCCCAATCGGGACGACGGAGAGTGGCAGCGTCCGGTATCAGGTTGCCATTTGGATAGCCAGTGTGAGCACCCGTGACATCAAGTCCGCGTACCGGACTGTTCTCAATATTGGTGCCGAGATGAAAATTCGGGATAGGCAACCCGGTTTGGGCCACCCGCGGCCATTCAGCGATGTCTACACGCTTACCAATCAGGCGCCCGATGTTGTCCGGAACGCAAACGACGACGGTCTCAACCCCGGCAAGCATTGCCTGCGACACAACTTCACCCGCAGGCAGAACCGATGTACCTGCCAGTGCGCCGTGCTGATGCAACGCCTTCATCTGAGCTCCGTCCCATTCCACGCCGTGACGTGTCCCCGTCAACGCAACGATCGGCACAACAACATTCCCACTGTCACCGCCCTACATTCTGACGGTAACAGTGGGAAAGGTCCACTTCACTTTTATTGGGCCAAACGGGCCAAAGGGCCCAGCGAGTGTGACCGTATTACGTTGAATTCCTACGGTTGGACGGGTTGACCGTTGCCGTTGGTGTTGTTAGCCCATGTATTACTAGCAACATCAGACCACGATGCCACGGGCCCGTACTGACCACACTCTGGGAACAACGCCGAACCAAACACATTGTTCGTCACCGTCAGATGCGTATTCGGTAGCTCACCAGCAGACGGCGTGTAACCCGCGTACATGCAATACGCACCACCATTGAGCAGGTTGTGATCGATCACCCAATTGTCATTCGGGCCAACCTCCGGATACATGCTGATCGCAGACGAACACAGATTCGTGTCACATGACAACGAGTTATTCGAGATCGTCACATTCGAGATAGCACCCGACGAACCAATCGCCGACGCATGATTACCCGACTGATTATCAAACTGACCCACGAACGAGTTCGTGACCCGCATCCCATTCGTCGCCGAGATACCCCGCTGCGTACCGTGAATGTACGACGCGTTCACAACCAGATTCGAACCCGCATACACCGCACGATCCGCAGCAGCCCCAGGCTGACCCGTGATCTCCACATGATCCAGCGTCAAATTCGAAAACTCCGGATACTGACGAACCGCGTAATACGTCGTCGGCGCACTAATCCGAGAATTCCGGATCGTCACATTACTCGCCGCAACCACAACATCAGACGCAATATCCGCACCATCAATCACAGTCCCATCCACCGTGATGTACGTCGGGCCCGTATACGGCCGCAGAGTTGTTCCAGTCAGACGCCATCCCGTCGTGGACGCGGATGGGAAACCAACCACAGACGAAGAAGGTGAAGGCGTCACAACCGGCGTAGGCGTCGGCGTCACAACCGGCGTAGGCGTAGGCGTCACGATGGGAGCCGCTGGCACTCCGATGACGACCGGAGCCGTGGCTACGAGCAGGTCAACCACGTACAGGTAACCAGACTTGGCTGTCGTGGGAGTAGCTCCAGTGCCCGAAGCGTAAAGGCCATTAACACCTCGTACATACACGCTTGTCGGGAACACCGACGTACGCACCACAAGTCGATTCGGTGCGGACACCGATGCAACCACGCTCTGCCCGGATATGAGATTCACTGACGTCGCAAACGTTGCGTTAACCCATCCGCTGGAGGCCACCGCCGACATCGGCATCGACACACGAGCCAGCACACGCCCGGTCGATGTTGAAAGCTGCGCAGTTCGATTCGAGCCATCGGAGGTTGATGCACGCCATACGCGAATACCTGTAACGGTAACCGCCTTCTTCGTCACCAAGAGGTTGCCAACGCTCAGCGGACTCGCCATCTGTGCTACGACTCGACCGGAGGGTTGAGAGGGAAATAGGGCACCGACGCTGATCGTCGACGCTGGTTGCACAGGGGTAGTAGCCGATACCGCTTGGGCTGGCCCTGCAACCAGCCAACTGAGGATCATGACGAGGAACGTGCTCAACAGCTTCATGACTATGTTTTCGTCAAGAAGAACTGCGCGACTGCACTCACAAACAGGTGATGAGCTAGTCATCCGAACGATCGGTAGTCCCCTAATTCGGACCGTACATGATGCCGATACGTAAAGGGGATGCTGCGCAGCTATCGGAGATCTGTCGTCGGATACACAAAAGAGTCGGGCCGAAGTAAGTCGCTTCCCCACGACTCAACTTCGGCCCGACTGCCTAACCGAACACTTCGATCATTGATGCTCTTAAGCCAATGATTCTCAAGTGCTCAAATCTCGAAAATGCTTACCAGTGTTGATCATTAAGATCTACCTCACTGCCATGCTCACTCTCGCTCACAATTATCCGGATCAGTCACGTCGAGAGGTCACACGACACGCCGAATGAACCGCGGTGTTACCGGCTGCCATGATGTGTCGATGAGCAGAGAACTCACACACCACCTCACGACGAGCCAGTCAACGCCTGAGCCACCGGAGAAATCTGCCTGCTTACGCATCTGTTCAACGTCGTCGACAACTCGAAGGTCAGCTACTCATGATTGAGCTCACGCCTGGAAAGACATTGGCAGCGCATACGTTCTCGCTCAGCAAAATTCAGTTTCGCATTGTTTGTTTTGCCTTTGCCGCCAATCTGGCATTCATTCCCTCGATATCGGCTCACCTGACGTATGGCACGTGGGGTGGACGCTCGACGGCGACGCACTTACCTGACACCCAAGAGTCCTTCCTAGGGTTCTCTGTTTCTTCCTACACGTTGATTACGTGGCATGCGGCAGCCGCGTTCTTGTTCGCCGTCGCACTGTTCACTCAATTCATCCTGACCCATCGCAGAGTGAAAGCCGATCGCGCGATCGCCGCCCACAGGACACTCGGCCCGATCATTCTGTTCACCTTGTGGCCGGTGTTCACAGTGTTTGCGTTTTCGATGAGCTTGCGTGTGATTCAAACCCCGTTCAACCAGGTGATGTTCACCGTACTTCCAGTGATGATCATCTTCGCTGTGGTTCGTGCACTGGTAGGTCTGCGTCGTGGTGACCGAAATCTACATGCCGATTCGATGTTCTTGGCGTTCCTCCTTCTAGAGTCGGCGCCGGTCTATCGCATCGTGATGTTCGTGTTTGCAAAGTTAGGCGGCCAAACCCTGGCAGCGAATGGTGAACCAGTGAACGCCGGTGCGCTGTTTCGCACATTGATTGTGCTCGCACTACTCACGCTTGGATATTGGTCGTGCCGTCGACTGCGCCGCAACCTGCTCCCGCTAGTTCTGATCGGGTCTGTGCTGGCGCTCTCACTAGCCCTGCTTCCCTGGTCGCTCAGTGGGGCCCCGAGCTGACGATCTTGCCCAGCAACGACGCGAACATAACATCAGCAATACATAGTGATGGCCCCCTCGAAATCGAGGGGGCCATCACTATGTCACTCGAGGTTTAAGAGCAACCGCTTGTTGAGCCGCAACCCTCACATACGTAACACGAGCCAGCCGGGCGCATCTTGATCCCGCAGGTCATGCACAGTGGAGCATCTGCCGTCTTGCCAGTGATGGCTTCGAGCAACTCAGCTGATGAGTGTGCCTGGGCCGGTGCCAGTGTCGACCCCATTGGCGCATCCTCAGCGGAGACCGGGCTCTCAACCACGGCCGACTGCGCGAGGCTTTCCAACTGCTCTTCGACAGCTTCGGCGATGACCGAGGTCGGTGCTGTGTTGTACGAACCGGCGACCTGCTCTGCGCGTTCCTCAGCGGTGAAGATACCGAGCGCTGAACGCTTTTCGTAGGGCAGGTAGTCCAAAGCCAGACGACGGAAGATGTAGTCCATGATCGACTGCGCCATGCGAACATCGGCATCGTCGGTCAGGCCCGCAGGCTCAAATCGCATGTTGACGAACTTCGACGCAAACGCCTCGAGAGGAACGCCGTACTGCAGTGCGATCGAGATCGCGATGGAGAAGGCATCCATCACACCGGCAAGCGTGGAACCCTGCTTACCGAGCTTGAGGAAGACCTCACCCAGACCGTCATCGGGGTATGAACCCGCGGTCATGTATCCCTCAGCACCACCGACGGAGAACGAAATCGTCTGCGACGGACGAACCTTGGGCAGACGCTTACGTACCGGACGGTATTCAACAACGGTGGCCGCTGCTGTCTCGACCGGCGCATCAGCCTTGGCTGCCTTACCGTCAGACAGCGGCTGGCCAACCTTGCAGTTATCGCGGTAGATCGCCAGAGCCTTGATGCCCATCTTCCACGACTGGAAGTAGATCTCTTCAACCTCTTCGATCGTGGCATCTTCGGGCATGTTGACGGTCTTGGAGATTGCACCTGACAGGAACGGCTGGCAAGCGGCCATCATGCGCACGTGACCCATCGGCGTGATGGAGCGCGCACCCATCGCAGTGTCAAAGATGGGGTAGTGCTCGGTCTTCAGACCAGGGGCATCAATGACGTGGCCCTTATCTGAGATGAACTCCACGATCGCTTCGACCGTCTCTTCTGCGTAGCCAAGCTTGCGCAGTGCACGCGGAATCGTTTGGTTGACGATCTGCATGGAGCCACCGCCAACAAGCTTCTTGAACTTGACGAGCGAGAAGTCAGGCTCGATACCGGTGGTGTCGCAGTCCATCATGAAGCCGATGGTTCCGGTTGGGGCCAAGACCGAAGCCTGGGCGTTACGCCATCCCGACTTCACACCGATCTTGTTACCGTCTTCCCACGCCTGGCGGGCTAGGCGAAGGACGTCACCATCAAGGCTCGTCACCGTGCGGACCGAGTCAGTGGCAGCAGCATGCTTACGCATGACGCGCTGGTGCGCCTCTGCGTTGCGTGCGTAGCCCTCGTAAGGACCAACAACCGCGGCAAGCTGCGCCGAGCGCTTGTAGGCAGTGCCGGTCATCAGGCTGGTGATTGCACCAGCAAGGGCACGTCCACCATCTGAGTCGTAAGGAAGACCCGTCGCCATCAGAAGAGCACCAAGGTTCGCATAACCGATTCCAAGCTGGCGGTACTTGCGTGTGGTATCGCCAATTGGCTCGGTTGGGAAGTCCGCGAAGCAGATGGAGATGTCCATGGCCGTGATGATGAACTCGACGGCCTTGGCAAACTTCACCGCGTCAAAGGTCTCGTCATCCTTGAGGAACTTCAGCAGGTTGAGGCTGGCCAGATTGCAGGACGAGTTGTCCAACGACATGTACTCAGAGCACGGATTTGACGCCGTGATTCGGCCCGTCTCCGGGTTGGTGTGCCAGTCATTGATCGTGTCGTCGTACTGAATACCGGGATCGGCGCACTCCCAGGCCGCCTTGCAGATCTTCTCGAAGAGTGTCTTGGCATCGACGGTCTCGATGACCTCACCTGTTGCGCGGGCGCGCAGACCGAAGTCGCGACCCTCTTCTACTGCGCGCATGAACTCATCGCTCACACGGACGGAGTTGTTGGCGTTCTGGTACTGGACGCTGATGATGTCCTTGCCACCAAGATCCATGTCGAACCCAGCATCGCGAAGCACGCGGATCTTGCGCTCTTCGGCGGCCTTGGTCTCGACGAATTCCTCGATGTCGGGGTGATCGACATCCAGAACAACCATTTTCGCTGCGCGGCGAGTGGCTCCACCGGACTTGATCGTGCCAGCGGATGCGTCGGCACCGCGCATGAACGAGACCGGACCACTTGCCGTGCCACCCGATGACAGCAGTTCCTTCGACGAACGGATACGACTGAGGTTGAGCCCAGCACCCGATCCACCCTTGAAGATCAAGCCTTCTTCGCGGTACCAGTTCAAGATGGCATCCATCGTGTCGTCGACAGCGAGGATGAAGCAGGCCGACACTTGCTGTGGGCTTGTGGTGCCGACGTTGAACCACACAGGCGAGTTGAAGGAGAAGATCTGGTTCAGCAGCATCCACGTGAGCTCATGCTCGAAAATCTCTGCATCTTCTTCAGTGAGGAAGTATCCGTAATCCTTACCGGCCTTGGCGTAGGTAAGAACAACACGATCAATCAGCTGGCGCAGGCTGCGCTCACGTGCCTCGGTACCCAAGGCGCCGCGGAAGTACTTCGTCGTGACGATCGTCGATGCATTCACAGACCAGAAGTCGGGGTACTCAACACCACGCTGCTCGAAGACGGTCTCACCAGTCTTCCAGTTCGTCTGGACGACATCGCGGTGCTCCCAGTTCACCTCGTCATAAGGGTGCACACCTGGCGTGGTGTAGATGCGCTCCATCGTCAGTCCGGCAACCTCTGGACGTGCCTTCTTGGCTGCCGTGCTGCGTGCACTTCCCGCTGTCTCGGTCATAAAACTGCCCCGCTCCTTCATCTGGTCATTCAGCTCTGTCGTTCAGTGATCTGGTGGATGGTTCGTTCTTGTCGTACTCGTATGGGGTCGTGCTCGTGTGTCTAGTCGTGCTCGTGTCTAGAGGCGTGTGGTTCGGCCTAACTCGGAGGTGTACTCCCATGAGAGGCCGTGGCTAGATCTCGAAACTCGTGATCATCATCAGAGGCCATCGGACCATCAGCGTCATTCGCGCTGAGATCTCGTTCGGCGCGCAGGAGTGCAATCTCGGCCTCAAAATCCTCAAGGTTGGTAAAGGCTCGGTACACCGAGGCAAAGCGTAGGTAGGCAATTTCATCAAGTGAACGCAACGGACCCAAGATGGCCATTCCGACCTCGTGGCTGGCGAGTTCGGCCGACCCCTTCGCCCGCACGGTCTCCTCAACATCTTGGGCCAGCAGAGCAAGGTCGTCATCACTTACTGGCCGCCCCTGACATGCCTTACGAACACCGGAGATGACCTTGGAACGACTGAACGCCTCACTAGCTCCCGAGCGCTTCAGCACGGTAAGTGTCACGGTCTCGGCCGTCGTGAAGCGCTTTCCGCACTCCGGACACTGACGCCGACGGCGAATCGCGGTGCCATCTTCAGCGGCACGGGAGTCGACCACACGTGAATCACTGTGTCGGCAATAGGGACAGTTCATCGGATCGCCCCCTTTCACTGTGTCGTCGACCGATTTGTACGGTTTTGCCGTCCATCATCGCGTTCATTGTGGATAGAACTGTTGATGACTTGGGGAGAACCTTGGGATCGGCAACCACAATCTGTGGATTACTTACACCCGTGTAACTACTAGATGTAGGGGAACCGTAGACGCCTGAGCCCAACTTCGCAAGGCCTACGCATTAATTCGGCGTGTCGGACCCGTTCATGCAGGTCAGGAGTCGGATCAGCGTCACCACAGACCGTTTTGATCGGACGCACAATGGCCACTTATGCGCGACCGAAGGCAGATCTGCCTCACGTCCTAGACGGATTTAGCCGGCAGCTGGCACAACGAGTCGCTGCCCGGGATGCACTGTCGAGGCCTGCGCTCCGGTGAGCGAGTTGAGCTGGGCGATCCGCTCGATCGTGTCGCGCGGATCGTCATTGGGGGCCACCTGTGCGGCGAGCCCCCACATCGTTTGCCCGGGCTGAACAATCACGATCGACGTTGCCGCAGCGCTTCGCACTGAGCTGGCCTGGCTGGCGCTGATATGACCAAAGACGGCAGTGCTGGCAGCGATCGCTAGGGCCAGCACGAACAAGAGTGTGCGTAACAGGCGACGCCCACGCGTGGTCAATCGGATGGACGATGACACGGCAACATCGTTACGACGCTGCGAGGACGACGGCGTTGAAACGACATGACACTGGCGCTGGCGCTGCGCGCCTGCAACTCGCGGTGAGATCGTCATTGTGGCCATGGGACTAGCTCCTCTTATGTCTGAACCGAACGTGTGTTCGATCGAACGTGTATCCGATTTCTATCAGGTCCGACGCGCCGTGTCTAGCATTAACGAACACATGTTTGAAACACTTGTCCGAAACCGCTACCGTGGTGCCCGATCCTCCCGAATGGAACTCATGTTCGATCCGGAGCCGTGCACACCTGCGGTTTCCCGGTAGTTGAGCACAGATCTGAGTCTGCCGAGGGGGTCTGACAGCCGCGGTTCGTACCGCGCGTCAGGGGTGGAATAGGCACCGTGGCGTGAGATGCCACGGGAGACACGAAGGAGCAGCATGTCCAACGATGAGAAGTCTGTCGATGACAAGACCAGCCCTCGCGGGGTCGATGAGGACGCGCACGACGCACCACGTCGCAAAGCTGGCCGGCCGAAGGTCGTCGAAATCCCGATACCTGAGGGGCTTCCTGATGCTGATGGCCTCACCGTGCGTCAACGCATCATTTTGGACATGATCCGCACCGCGGTGGAGAGTCGTGGCTATCCACCGTCAATGCGCGAGATCGGCGAAGCCGTGGGGCTCACCTCTCCCAGCAGCGTTGCTCATCAGCTCGCAGCTTTGGAAAAGAAGGGCTACATCCGGCGCGATCCTCGTCTGCCGCGCGCGATGGAGGTTGTTCTCCCCGGTGAACTTTCCGACAGTGGCGATGGTGCACTCGATGAGACCGGCTCTGGCGATGAACGGCCCACCGCGGCCTACGTGCCCGTTATTGGGCGCATCGCAGCTGGTGGCCCCATCCTTGCCGAGCAATCCATCGAGGAGGTCTTCCCGCTCCCCCGTTCCATCGTTGGCGATGGAGAACTCTTCCTACTCAAGGTCGTTGGCGAATCCATGATCGACGCGGCGATTTGCGATGGCGACTGGGTTGTGGTGCGCAGCCAGCCCGATGCAGTGAACGGGGATATCGTCGCGGCAATGTTGGACGACGAGGCCACGGTCAAGACCTACCAGCGCAAGGACGGTCACGTCCGACTGCTGCCGGCGAACGTCAACTACTCACCCATCGACGGCGACCATGCACGAATCGTCGGCAAGGTAGTTGCAGTTCTGCGCAAGCTCTAAGGTCTCATTGCTTCATGAAGTGAGCACGGATGTCACGGCGGCTCAGACGCCGAAAACCATTGGCATCCGTGCTCTTTCATGTCTTCGACAGCAACGACGACAACCTCGACGCTTAGGACTTCCCCTCGGCAAGTTCATCGAGTCGAATCAAGCTCTCGCGAACACGTTCACCATCGGTGGTAAACCAAAAAGGTGGAAGTGATCGACGCAGATAATCTCCATAACGAGCCGTGGCCAGCCGGGGATCAAGAATCGCCACCACCCCACGATCGGTCGATGAGCGGATCAGCCGCCCAACCCCTTGAGCCAGAAGCAACGCCGCCCGCGGCACCGAAATCGACGTGAAGCCGTTCCCACCTGATTGCTCGGCCGCTCGTGATCTCGCCGCAATCAATGGATCGTCGGGTCGCGGAAACGGAATGCGATCAATCACCACGAGATGGCAGGCCTCACCTGGTACATCCACGCCCTGCCACAGCGACAAGGTTCCCAGTAATACCGAACGCGGTGCGGCGGAGAATCGCGAGACCAAATCCGCCACTGAGTCTCCACGTTTCTGCACGAGCACCTCAACGTCCGGTGGAACGATGCCACGATCCAGGAGTCGATCAGGTAGGCCTTCGGCTAAGAACTCAGCAGCCCGCTCAACCCCCCGCCACGATGAGAAAAGTGCCAGGGTGCGCCCACCAGCGGCGGCAATGAGATCAGCGAGTTCTTCCATGGCAGCGGTGTCTGTACCGTCCCGGCCCGGCGGTGGAATTGATGCAGCAACATACAAAATCCCTTGCCGCTCATAGGCAAAGGGAGACCCCACGTCAAGGGACGTCCATGCTCCCAGCGCTGAGGTACTCCCATCGGACGCAAGCCCAAAGCTTCGAGCCATCGGTTCAAACGAGCCACCGAGTTGCAGTGTCGCCGACGTGACGACCACACGCGATACGTCGAAGAGTTGGGTGCGAAGCAATCCGGCCACCGATAGTGGTGCAATCCGAAGGGTTGGTGAACGCCGCTCCCCGGGATCGAGCCATGCGACGGCCTCATCGTCAAGGGATAGCAACGCACCTGCGACGTCATGCACCTCACTCAAGAGCCCACGCGCTCGCTGACGAGCCGCCAATGCCTCCGGATCATCTTTACTCGACGAATCACTTGCAAGGGCTGTCAGGGCCGCGTGGGTGGCATCGCGCACGGCTGCGAGCGATAACAGCAGTCCACCGGTTATCTTCTCGACCCGCACCGGGCCAAGAAGACCCTGTGTCATCACTTCCAGTTCGATACCTAAGCCCTCTGCTGCCGATTCGAGTCGGTCTGCAATGTCCGCGTCAATCAGACGTCGGGTCCGTGACAAAGCACGATCAACATCTGCCGCTGCCAGTTCACTGGTAACCGCAGCAGTCGCGCGATCGACGAGTTCGTGTCCTTCGTCAATGACAACCGCATCATGTTCCGGAAGGACGGGAACGTTATCTAGCGTGTGGATCGCGAGCATGGCGTGATTGGTAACGACGATGTCGGATTTAGTTGCACGTTCACGGGCGGCCTCGGCGAAGCACTCCTGGCCGTACACGCACTTGGCCGCTCCCACACACTCACGACCAGAAACCGAGACCCCGCGCCAGACTCGACCATCCACCGAGAAGGGCAGATCATCGCGATCACCGGTTTCCGATTCATCTACCCATTCGCGCAAGGCCTTAGCCTGCTTACCCAAAGCCGTTGTTGGGGCAGCGAAGAGTGCATCATCGTCTGAGTCTTCACGATCATCGGCACCGCGATGGAGCCGATCGAGGCACACGTAGTTGTGTCGGCCCTTAAGTACCGCGAAGGCCGGTCGCCGACCAATCACGGGCTCAAGCGCATCCGCCAGCCTCGGCAGGTCGCGGGAAATCAATTGGTGCTGAAGGTTGAGTGTGGCGGTTGCGACGATCACGCGGCGCTCAGGCGAGGTCGCGTGCAGAACGCTAGGAACGAGATAGCCCAATGATTTTCCGGTGCCCGTGCCAGCTTGTACGAGAAGATGTCCCGCACCTGACAAGGTCCGAGCCACCGCTTCGGCCATCTGCACTTGGCCCGGCCGGTCTTCACCACCGATTGCTTCGATGGCCGCCGTGAGTGCGCTCCCAACATCGGTTGCTACCTCGTCGGCTGATTCCTTCACTGCACGATCAAACCACTAGTCGCCCAGCGGCGGATCAGTGATCCCCATCCGGAGTCGTACATCATCTGGAAACGTGGATCCCCAGTCGCGCGGCGACATGTCATGAATCGGCGGCGAAGTCCAAGCGCACCTGCTGAGCAAACGCCGATGAGTCGTCAAGTCCATGCTCCCCCTGCCGGTCTAGGGCGGCGAGCAATTCACCTAGCGGAAGTGCCTTATCGAACAGCCAGCCCTGGGCATAACGGGCTCCGGCTTTGACGATCGCATCGAGTTCAGCTTCGGTTTCAACACCCTCAACAACCGGTGGTCGATTCAACGCTTCACCCAACACCACGATCGCCTCAGTGAGTCGCTCTAGGTTGGGCTTGACGTCTATACCTTGGACGAACGATCGATCGATCTTGATGTAGTCGACCGGGAAATGTGCCAGGTAGCCAAGTGACGAATAGCCCACACCAAAATCGTCAATCGCGATCTGCAAGCCCAAGGCATGGATGCGCTCCAAGACCGTTGTAGCTTCCTGGACACTGGCAATTGACGACTCGGTCACTTCCACGGTCAGGTGTGATGGTGGAGCGCCATGTTGATCGAGAGCAGCACCGATATCGGTGAGTAACTCAGGAGTCAGTTGATCGGCGGACACATTGAAACTCAGGTTGAACGTATCGTCGTAAGGGTGCTCTTTGGTGATCGCAGCCAATGCGGCGACCGCGCGGTCCACTGCCAGGGCACGAAGTTCGCCACCAAGCCCAAGATCGTCGATCTGCTCGATGAACTCATAGGCTGAGAGCATTCCACGTTCCGGATGCCGCCAACGCAAGAGAGCTTCTGCCCCGGTAATCCGACGGGAAGGCAACCGCACAATCGGTTGGAAATACATGACGAACTCATTGTTGGCAAAAGCATGCCGCAGTTCATTTTCGACCTGAACCCTGCGCAACAGGGCATCATGCATATGGTGCTCGAAGCGAAGAAGTTCAACATGCGAACTCGTCCGCGAACGAGATAGGGCCAGGTCTGCATTGCGCAGGAGTTCCTCTGCACCTTCGTGTCCTCGGTCGTTGACGCTGTAGCCCGCACTCGCTGAAAGCGGCACCACACTGCCGTCACTCAAAATGAGTCCGGCGATGAGCCGTTGGATCCGTTCAAAGATCAGTGCCGCGGAGCGATCGATCTGATTGCCCACAACCAGAATGGCGAATTCGTCACCACCAACGCGCGCAACAACATCCCAAGGTCGAACACATCGCACAAGACCGTCAGCCACGAGCGAGAGCACCTCGTCACCAAGGGCATGGCCAAGTGAATCGTTAACCTTGCGAAAGCCGTTCAGATCGATCGCAATGACCGCGACGGTATCGGGCTCGGATTGCGTGAGGGCTCGGTTGATCTGACGGCGCAACGCCGCCAGATTCGACAAACCGGTCAGTCCATCCGAGTCGGCTTGCACATCGAGCAGTTCGCGCATTCGCCGAGTATCGGTGATGTCTCGAGAGGTCACCACGAAGCCGGACACCGGTCCCTTGGAATCAACAACGCACGAAATCGTGGATTCGGTCAGGATGTATCCACCGGCCCGCGACAACAACCCGATCTCCAGGGTTAACGGACGAGATTGATCACGTCCGGCATTCACAAAGGCTGCCGACAGCGCGTCCCGATTCTCGGCCGCAACCATTTCCATGAATGGGTGGCCCATCCAGGCTGTCGGTGGATGACCCAGAACCCGCGTAACCGACGGAGTCTGATAGCCAACGTTGCCTCGCACGTCCACCAGAGTCACCACATCGCTTGACTCGCTGACAAGCGACCTGAACCACTGCTGATCCGTGCTCTCGGTGAGGTCACGATGGGCGGCCGCCTGTGCGAGTTCTTCCATCTCGCGTCCGGTGATCTCGCGCAGTGCAACCAGAAGCACCATCAGGAGCAGCATCGCGGCGAATCCCACAATGATGGCGAACGTCCCAATGGTGTTTCCCACCGCCAACTCGTAAAGGAATAGGGCGACGGCCAACAGGGGCGGAAGCAAAGGAATCGCGCGAGCCCATCGTTCGCGTTGGCGAGATTGATCGGCGGTCTCACCCTCATCGGAGGCTCGGACTGCCGCAGCGATCGCGCACCATCCGGCCACGCATGTACCTATGACGCTGAGGACAAAAGCAGAGTCGAAGTAGTCACCACCGTGTTCAGCTCCGATGAGATCAAAGACGATGAACCCCATAACCCACATGGCCCACAACCACAATTGCTTGGCAGGCAAGATGGGCACGAACCGGTTTCTTGACACCAACCAGATAACTCCAGCAGCGGCAATTGCTTGGGCAAGAATCACAGCTGCGATAAACCATGGCCGTTCAGTGGCGGCGAATTCATCGTCCCGAATCTGCGCGAAGATCGCTAAGAACGCGAGCAAGGCTACGAGCGAATCGATCATGGCGATGCGACGCTCATGCTCGGTGATGACGACGTTTGTGCGCAGGTGAACTAGAGCCACCACATAACACGGAGCCGAGGCGAACATGCCGAACTGCAACACCTCGTCGCGTATTGCGATTCCCTGCAACGCGGCCAGCAACAGACCTGCTGCTGGGACTCCGTAAAGCAGCGCAAAAGCGGCAGCCAGCCAGCGAAAGCCTCGTTCGCGCGTGACAATTGTCTCGCGGTGCGCCCGATCGAGGAGAGCAAGGACACCGGAAACGGCGGTCAGGAAAACCACAACGCCCAAGATGAATTCGCCACGTAGGTTCGTCTGATCGCGTAAGACGATCCATCCGCAGACGATCGACAGCACAAGACTGGCCAGACCAAAACCGGCCAAAGCCTTGCGGAGCTGTGGCGAAATCCCCGTCGCCACCGACGCAGTCACGCGATGATCCTCCACCCTCGCAAAATGCATATCCGCGCGGCCCCCGCCTACCGCAGAACACTGCCTAGTGTGCCGTAAGCGCATGCTCGGATGCAGTTTTTAGGGTCGATCGCCAGGCGTTACCACTCTCAAAACGACCGGACCACCTAGCCGTGACACCCATACCTACTCGTGGGCAGGCGAACGCGTCGAAACGGCGGACTCCGTCAAATCGCGGGCTAGGCCCTCGCTCACCCTGCCCACAACCCGAGTACCCAACTCGCCATGCTCTACCACGTCTAGCTCACCCTCACGGTACGCGCGGGCTACCAAGTCACCACGGTCGTAGGGAACGACCACGTCGACCTGCGTCGGTGCGTGTGGGAGTTCGTCTTCAATGAGCGACAGGAGTTTGTCGATACCGTCCCCCGTGCGAGCACTCACCGCGATCGAATGTGGCTCACGTCGCAGCAGCCGCGATAGGACGTCAGATTCAGCAGCATCGGACTTGTTCACGACAACGAGTTCCGGCACGTCCTGCGCCCCGATGTCAGCCAGTACTGCGCGCACCGCAGTCAACTGCGATTCGGGCTCATCGTCGCTGCCGTCAACTACGTGAACGATCAAATCAGCATCCGCGACTTCTTCAAGAGTCGACCGGAACGCTTCAACCAACTGATGTGGGAGGTGTCGAACGAAACCGACGGTATCGGTGACCGTCATCTCTCGCCCACTGGGTGTCACAGCCTTGCGCACTGTCGGATCCAGAGTGGCGAAGAGTGCATCCTCAACCAAAACCCCCGCGCCGGTGATCTGGTTAAGCAGGCTGGACTTGCCCGCATTCGTATAGCCGGCAATCACAACACTGGGCACCCCGTGGCGCTTGCGATCTCGTCGCTGCGTGTCGCGAGCGGTCTTCATTTCCTTAATTTCACGACGAAGCTTGGCCATCGATGCGTTAATCCGTCGACGATCTGTCTCAATCTTGGTTTCACCGGGTCCACGGGTACCGACACCGCCGGTGCCGCCGCCGCCCATGCCACCGGCCTGACGCGAGAGCGACTCACCCCAACCACGCAATCGCGGAAGGAGGTACTGCATCTGCGCAAGTGAGACCTGAGCCTTACCCTCTCGGCTGCGGGCATGCTGGGCGAAGATATCGAGGATCAGCCAGGTGCGATCAACAACCTTGACCTTCACCACATCTTCCAACTGGCGAAGCTGACCAGGTGACAGCTCGCCATCACAAATCACGGTATCGGCAGCGTTTGCCACCACGATGCTTCGAAGCTCCTTGGCCTTACCTGATCCGATATAGGTAGCAGGGTCCGGGCGATCGCGGCGCTGAATCACCGCATCAACGACAACTGAACCCGCAGTTTCAGCCAGCCGTGCGAGCTCTTCGAGGCTCCGCTCAGCATCGCGCACCGTACCTTCGGTCCAGACACCGACGAGGACGACCCGTTCGAGACGGATCTGCCGGTACTCGACCTCGGTGACGTCATCGAGTTCGGTTGAAAGTCCAGACACGCGACGAAGGGCCGCGCGGTCAGACAGATCCATTGATCCCGTTGTGGGGTCGTGCGCAGCGTCAGCGGAGTCGTAATACTGACCAACGACAACGTCATCAACGTCATCGTTGGGATTGGGGTCGCGCTCGTTAGATGTCATGTGACGTCCAGACTGTCACGCGTCGGCGATCCGCACCACTGGTTTTGTCAGTGGCGCAGATACAAGGTCGTAACCCAGCCATCACGGCGGTTTTTGACATCATTCGGCGGATGTCGCACCGATGACAACCGTGGCTACGAGCATGGCCGGCCCGCGCAGGAAGAGATCGTGATGGGAATCGCGACGCACTGTTACGGTGCCCCCCGGTGATTCAACCTGATACGCCACCACATCCGCAGCGTCGTCACGTTGCGCTGCCGCCCACATCGTGGCGCACGACCCCGTGCCACAAGCCATTGTCTCGCCGACACCTCGTTCATGTACTCGGAGCATGAGGTGTCGCTGGCTCATGCGGATCACAAATTCAACATTGGCTGAATCAGGAAAGACAACGGCCGGCTCGATGACGGGTTTGGTCGATAGATCGAGAGTCGCGAGAACGTGAGACGGGTTTTCACCATCGTTGAGGCCATCCTCGACAAACACCACGCAGTGCGGGTTGGACGTGAACACCGGAGTGCCGGTCCAGCCCCGATCCCTAACCCTCACAATGGGCAACTCGGCCAGCGCTGGCGTCGTTGCCGGGCCCATATTGATCTCAACGTCACCGTCGTCATACATCTGGATGTGGGTGACTCCCCGTCGCGTCGCAATTGCAAACGCATCGGCCGTCTCTAAGCCAGCCTCACGAAGGTATCGAGCGAACACGCGGGCTCCATTGCCGCACATTTCAGCCAACGAACCATCGGCATTTCGGTAGTCCATAAACCACGTTGCTGACCCACCCTGATCCGCAACCTCACTAGACAACACCGTCGGCGCAACCCGCAGGACGCCATCACCACCAACACCTCGATGACGGTCACAGAGCGCTCGCACTTGATCCGGTGTTAGGTCCAACGAGCCCTCTGGATCCGGAACTATGACGAAATCGTTACCCGTTCCGTGGCCTTTGATCACGCGCAATCCAGCCAGGCTCGCCAACGCGGCGTCGCGAACGCTATGCGTATCAGTCACGACATCAGCCTATGCGAGTTGCGCCGCGCGCGCGTAAGCCTGCTGGACCATATCCAGCACGTTAGGCCACGATTCGATTGGCTCGGTGGTCCGATTGTGGTCGGCGATCTGCACACGCACCTCGGCGTCGATCGCAAGGCGAGCAATATTTGCCACCATCTGGTCATCACTCGTGGCCAGTAATCCTTCAACGCCGTCGCGAACGAATGATGCGATACCCGTAGACGCGTAGGCCAGCACTGGAAGGCCGGCCGTGCGAGCTTCAAGAGCGGCGATACCAAAAGATTCCAGTAAGGCGGGGGCGACAAACCCGTCACTTGAGGCCAGGGTGGAGCGAACCGCATCTGGGGTGAGCCGACCTACTAGATCCACACTGCAATTCGTCAGCGATGTGTCGATTGCTCGTCGCACCCGTGACTCGAGGGGCCCGTTCCCCACCACGACGAGGCGAATCCGGTGACCTGACGGAAGTTGACGAGCGGCCCGCTGCGCCATGTCTACGAGGGGAACAGCGCGCTTGCGCGGCGCCAATCGCATCACAGCAACCAGACGCAGTTCGCGCGGATCACCCGCAACCGGCTGAACTCGCCACTGCTCCACATCAATACCGTTTGGCACCAATGTGACTGGAACACCCGGGCCAACGATGCGTCGGATGGGGTCGGCAGCGGCATCACTCACCGCGGTCAATGCCACACCCCACGACCTCCACGCGGTAACGGAGTCTGCGAACTTAGCCAGCGGGCTGAACACTCCACCCCAAACACCATGAATAGTGATGACTGTGGGCAGCCCAAGTCCGCGTGCCACTTTCGCGGCTGGATATGCGAACGGTGACACGACGCCGCCATGCACATGCACTGCATCTGCACCAGCGGCGACCCCACCGGCACCTAAAGCGGCCCGAACCTCTTTCACAACACGAGGATGCACTGGCAGATCAGCCGGCATTCGGGCCGTTACCCGATGAACGTGCACTCCGTCGAGCAGCTCCGTACCGTTGCGCACGGATGGACTTGGTGTCGCAGTGATGACATGCACATCATGACCCTGCGCGACTTGGCGCATGGCCAACGCCCGCACCTGCGTCTCAATCCCACCGAGTCGCGGCGCGTAACAGTCACTGATGTGGACGATCCGCACGACCTGACTGTATCCCCCGAGCAAAATTTCAATCAGGACGCGAGACTTCAACACGCAGAGCACCTACGCAGCTGGCCGGATGCGACAATGCACCATGCCCATGACGTCCGCGCGCACTCTGGTCTTCGTGCACGCCCATCCGGACGACGAGGCGTTACTCACGGCGGGGACGATGGCGCGGGCAGCTCGTGAAGGACAGCGTGTCGTCCTCGTCGTGGCAACCGATGGGGCGGCCGGACTGGCCGCAAGCCACCTGACCGATGATCTGGCCCAAATCCGGGCAGCTGAGTTGGACGAGAGTGCGCGGATTCTCGGTGTCGCGAGAACGATCCGACTGGGGTACGCCGATTCCGGGCTCCATGGCGATGAGCAGCAGCAGGCCGACGGTCCCCTTCCGCTTTGCCAAGCGCCAGTTGAGGAGGTTGCACAGGAACTTGCGCAGATTCTTCGCGACGAGCTGGCCGATGCACTCATCACGTACGACCCCAACGGCGGCTACGGGCATCCCGACCACATTCGCGTCCATCAGGTTTCCATTCGCGCCGCCGAACTCGCAAACACACCACAGGTTTTCGAGGCCACGGCACCACGCGATCTCATCGTCAAAGCCCTCAAGCTTGTATCGACGTTCTATACGTTTCCACCAGAGTTCGACCCCACGTCGTTCGAACGTGCCTTCCGTGCACGTTCAGAAATAACCCACCGTGTGAACGTTCGCGACGTCATCGACCAGAAGCGCGCATCTATGCGTGCACATTCATCACAGGCCACCGCAGACTCCGGAGATCGAACCCTGGCGGCATTCTTACGTATTCCTAAGCCGGTTTTCACGTATGTCTTTGGCACGGAGTATTACCTTTTGCGCCCAGCGTCGAACGATTGAGTGCGTGACTCGACGCTCAGCCAGCGGCGTGGACGACCGCGAGAGCCCGATCAAGAACATCCGGATCGTCGTAGGGAATCCATTCGATACGCACATCACGTCGAAACCACGTGTCCTGGCGACGTGCAAATCGTCGAGTAGTGCGTTTGGTGTGTTCGATGGCTTCGTCTTGTGTCCATTCACCTTCGAGGAACTTCAGCGCCTGCGCGTAGCCAAGGGCGCGCCTTGCTGTTACCCCGTCACGCAATCCGAGAGCATCCAGGCGAGCAACCTCTTCAACGAGCCCCTGATTCCACATCCGATCAACCCGCTGGTCAATGCGTCGATCGAGCTCATCGCGCGGCACATCGAGCCCAACCTGCACTGTCGGATACACATCTGCGGGCACGGGGAGCGTAGCTACGAATTCCTGGCCTGTGACCTCAATGACTTCAAGGGCTCGCACGATCCGACGGCCATTCATAGGCGAGATCGCATCGGCCGATGCAGGGTCTTGCTCACTGAGCCGAGCATGCAAAACCTGCGGTCCGACGGCCTCGAGTTCAGCCTCGAGACGCGCGCGGATGGTCGGGTCGGTTCCGGGGAATGCCAGATCGTCGACGACCGCTCGAACGTACAGTCCTGAGCCGCCGGCCAGAATTGGCGTCAGCCCGCGGGAGTGAATATCGTCCACGACCAGCCGCGCGAGGCGCTGATACTCCGCCACATTGGCCGTCTGGGTCACCGGCCACACATCGAGCATGTGATGCGGTACGCCCTGACGTTCATGTGGTGCAAGTTTCGCGGTGCCTATATCCATCCCCTGATAGAGCTGCATCGAATCGGCATTTATCACCTCGCCGCCTAGGGATTGCGCCAAGCCGATGGCAAGATCAGATTTCCCTGATGCCGTCGGGCCAACGACCGCGACCACAAGATTGCTGGTCAGAGTCATGCGACAGTCCGAATTGACCTGCTCGGAAGGACGCGAGTGGGCAGGACGCTCATGATGACTTAGGTTAGGACATGAAGCCCCTTCGACATTGCACTAGGAGTACTTATGACGAACATGGATGAAGCAAAGGACGCTGTCAGCGGTCT
>CANGPO010000025.1 GCA_947455705.1 Actinomycetota bacterium
GCATACTTCCTCGCGACTTGGCCCGCATCGGCCAACTCGTTGCAGATGGTGGGCGCGGTGCGGTAAGTGCCGAGTACCTCGACGACATCATGCATGGTGGCGATCCGGAGCACTGGGCGATTGGCGACTTCGCTGAGTTCTTCCCTGGCGGTGCGTACCGCTCGTTCTGGTACAAGCCGCGCGTTGATCCGGATGTTGTTCTGGGCGTTGGCATTCACGGCCAGCATCTCTACGTGGATGTCGCACGCAACGTTGTCGTCGTGATCCTGTCGTCGTGGGCCGAGCCCGACAACGAGGTTCGTCACTCGGACAACTACATCGCAGCCCGTACGATCGCCCGCTCCTACGACACCTGGACCGGTTGAGTCCTTTTGCGGCGTCCCCGTGAGCCTAGGACGGCCATTGCTAAACTCTTAATGATCTTGTAGCGCCGTGGCGGACAAGCCATCCTGCCTGACTGTTCTTGGAGGTCGCGGTGAGAAACTCCTCGGGCAAGGGCTCCAAAGCCGTTTCGGTTGTGCTGTTTGCTGTGGTGGCTATGGGGGCTCTCGGAACGATGGCTGCCTCAAACTCTGGTGCGGTAGATCAGAGTTGGCCAACGGCAGAGTCGCCGATCTTCAACGGACTCCCACGCGACGTCGTCACCGAAGTGCTTGCCAATCCGCGAGCCCAAGACAATGTACGAATTTTGCCAGCAGATGCGACGGTTCAGCGCGATGCGCTCTGGCAGGGAATGGTCATCAACTTCGTCCAATGTCGTCAATTGCTTGCCATCTACCAGACGTGGCAAGAGACGGACAACGCCCCCGAGCTGCCACCACTCGTTTTGCCAAGTTTGCAGGGGTCTTCGGTCGTGAAGGATGCAACAATCATCGATGGCTTCTATAGATCAGAAGTTGCTTCAGGTGACATCGCCAAACTCAGAGCCGACCTGACGAATGAGTCGGGGTGCGGACCATGGATTCCCGCTAACCCTGGTGACGTAGCGGGACCGACGATCGCTGACGTAGTCACCTCTGGTAACTAACAAACCTTCTCTGCGCGTGCAAGAGATTGAGCGCCCCGAGTGTTATGTGTCGGGCGTCGCGTCACCGAGATGAGTTCTCAGAACCGCACGTGCCTGTGCGTAGCGGCTGCGTGCGGTAGAGGCGTTGACGCCAAGAATCTCCGCAGATTCGTTGATGGTGAATCCATCCCAGTGGATCAGCAGGACCAATTCCCTTTGCTCCTTGGGCAGCCGTAATACGACGTCTCGAACTTCTGACGATTCGGAACCGTCCAGTACTGGTTGATATACGGCCAGTTGCTGGCGAATTTTCGTGATTAGTTCCGAGCGCCGACGGCTCGAACGCTGGTGGTTCAACAGAACGTTATGGGCGATTGTGAACAACCACATGCGACGGCGTTCGTGATCCTCGGGCACGGAGTCCTCCCGCCGCCATGCTTGAAGCATCGTTTCGTTTAACAAATCCGCGGCATCCTCGCGAGGTAGAACTCGTCGCTCAAAAAAGGCCAAAAGCTCTGTAGAGGTGTGCTGCAACAACCCCAAAATGCTTTGGCCGTCGCTATCGCTCATCCGCCGCACCGAAAGACACCGTCAGGTCCAACGGTGCCGGTGGATTCAAAAATTGGCATAAGTGCGTCGAACGGCAGGCCTAACTTTTCAATGTGCGTTTTAAGGTCGGATTGAACGCGGTACCTCATCGCCTCAACTTCTAACTCGTCACCTTCGAGTCTCGGCTGCCGCTCAGACGCAACAGGTTGAGCGGCTATCGCCGCCGCTTCCGAACGCTTCCACGTCGCAACGGCCGATGGAACGTCGATGCCGGCAAACTCATAGCCGGTGAGGTAACGGTTTGCTTCCTTCACCGCTGCTTCACGCTGCGCCGTTGTGGAATGTTGGAAGGCTGCTTCGCTCCCAGTGGTCGTTGGGTCGGCCATGATGACCGAGGCAGACGTAATCAAACAATGGCCGCCGGTCGTCGTTGTCCAACCGAAGGGCAGATGCCCGCTTGCAACGGCGGCTGTACCCAATCCAAAGACTGCGATCGCAACGAGGCTGGCGATAGTGGCTCGTCGGCGACCCCGCGGCTGGCTCGACATGGCAGAAGTCTCGCGAGCTAAGAGACACAGATCATCGAGTAACTCGGGAGTTCTCTGTGCGATCTGCGGACGTGAATTGTCGAGCAACTCGTCGAGGGTCATTTGGCCTCCCTAACGCAAAGTATGGGTTCAACCCGTACATGTCCGGTAGAGGCAAATTTGTCCAAGGTCTGAGGAGTTTTATCTGATCACGTCGACTGTTCGAACGAGACTGTTTATCGGGGGACGTTTCGAGGCTAGGCCGGACGGAAGTAGACGGCGCCGAGGGGTGGCACGCGAATGGCGGCTGAGAAGGGCTGGCCGTTGTGCGGGATTGCTTCGGCATGAATGCGTCCGAGGTTGCCAACCCCCGAACCACCGTAGGCTGCTGCGTCGGTGTTGAGGATCTCGTCCCAGGCGCCTTCGTAGGGCAGGCCAATCCGGTACTGCTCGTGGGGGCCGCCGGAGAAGTTCACGACGGCGACGACGGCCTCGCCCTCATTACCCCAGCGCAGCCATGAGTAGGTGTTGTGGGGCGCGTCATCGGCATCGAGCCAGGTGAATCCACCGGGATCGATATCGCGTGACCACAGTGCCGGATTAGACGTGTAGACATGGTTCAAATCGCGCAAGCAATCCTGTAATCCGCAGTGATCGGCATTGTCGAGCAGCCACCAGTCAAGGCCGCGCGCTTCACTCCACTCTGCGTACTGCCCGATCTCAGATCCCATGAACAGCAGTTGCTTTCCGGGATGTGCCCACATGAACGCGAGGTAGGCGCGGACTCCGGCGAGCTTCTGCCAGTGATCACCGGGCATCTTCCCGATCAGCGAACCCTTGCCGTGCACGACCTCGTCATGACTGATGGGCAACACATACTGCTCACTCCACGCATACATGAGCGCGAACGTCATATCCGAGTGATGCCACTGACGATGGATCGGATCACGACCTGCATACGACAACGTGTCGTTCATCCAGCCCATGTTCCACTTAAACCCAAAGCCCAGACCGTTCCCATCAGTTGGCTTCGTGACACCCGGCCATGCGGTTGATTCCTCGGCGATCATCACGACGCCGGGGTAGCGCTTGTAGGCGGTGGCGTTAACTTCCTGAATCAGCGCGACTGCGTCAAGATTCTCGCGGCCACCAAATTGATTCGGCGTCCACTCACCGGCCTTGCGCGAGTAATCGAGGTAGAGCATCGACGCGACGGCATCTACGCGTAGGCCGTCAACGTGGAACTCCTCGAACCAGTAATTCGCGTTGGCCACAAGGAAATTCCGCACTTCACTACGTCCGAAATTGAAGACGTACGTGCCCCAATCAGGCTGCTCGCCACGTTGTGGATCGGGATGTTCGTAGAGAGCGCTTCCGTCGAATCGGGCCAATGCCCACTCATCCTTCGGGAAGTGTGCGGGTACCCAATCTAGGATCACGCCGATTCCGGCTTGGTGAAGGCGATCAACGAGGTAGCGGAATTCATCGGGGGAGCCGAAGCGCGAGGTTGGGGCGTAATACGAGGTGACTTGATAACCCCAACTCGGTTCGTACGGGTGCCCCATGACGGGAAGTAGCTCGACATGGGTGAAACCCAAATGCGAGACGTAGTCGGTGAGTTCATCAGCAAGCTGCGTGTACGACAGGCCGGGACGCCATGATCCGAGGTGGACCTCGTACGTTGAAACCGGCGAGGTGTAGATGCTGCGCTCAGCTCGATCGGCAAGCCATGCGCCGTCGTTCCAGTCGTAGTCGGAGGAGTACACAACCGATGCCGTTGCCGGGGGATGCTCGGTATGACGAGCCATCGGATCAGCCTTCGATCGCCAAACTCCGTCCTGGCCAAGAATCGCGAACTTGTAGCGCGAACCCGCTGCAACGTCGGGGATGAAGATCTCCCAGATCCCGCTAGATCCCAACGAGCGCATGGGATGTGCGGTGCCGTCCCAGTGGTTCTGGTCGCCAACGAATCGCACACCCTGAGCCGACGGCGCCCAGACGGAGAACGAGGTGCCCCGAACTTCGCCCATGACGGAGGGGAAGGATCGTTCATGTGCGCCGAGAACGGTCCACAGCGTTTCGTGTCGTCCCTCGCCGATCAGGTGTAGGTCGAGTTCCCCGAGGGTTGGCAAGAATCGGTACGGGTCGTCGTTGCGACTAGCCGGGCCACCGTATTCAACGTCGATGCGGTAATCAGGCACGTCAGTAAATGGCGCGACCCCAACGAACACGCCGCCGAATTCATGCTCGAGATCAATCGACGAACCATCGGCGAAAATCGCGGCCACACGCGTCGCCCACGGTCGTAAGGCGCGGATCGTGACCGCACCTGCATGCGAATGCGGGCCGAGGATCGAGTGTGGATCGTGATGACGACCCTCGACGATGCGGGCGAGGTCGCTGGCCGCGACAGGTAGTGCGCCGCTCGGCATCTCAGCTGCGTCCTGTCACATGAATGATGTGAGCGACGGCTTCGTGTGGATCGAGTCGGACGTACGGGTTCCTGTCCCATGCCCAGGTCTGCCCGGTTACGAGGTCCTTGGCCACGAAGGTGGATGCCCAGTCGAGGCCAAGTGCAGGCATGTTCAGCTCAAGTACGCCCTCTCGTACTGCATAGGGATCGACGGTGCAGACCACGAGCACGATGTCGTCACCGTCTCGCTTGCTGAAGGTCACGATGCGATCGTTCGTACTTGAGTGGAAGGTGAGATTGCGAAGTCGTTGCAGTGCCGGGTGCTCACGTCGCCACGAGTTTAGCTGGGTGAGATAAGGCGCCAAGGTCTTGTCGGCCGCAGCCGCGGCCTCCCAGTCACGTGGTTTGTATTGGTACTTCTCCGAGTCGAGGTATTCCTCTGTGCCCGGACGTACAGCGACATGCTCGAAGAGTTCGAACCCCGAGTACACGCCCCACGTGGGAGACAATGTTGCGGCCAGCGTTGCGCGAATGGCGAAAGCCGGCGGCCCACCGTACTGAAGGAATGTCGGCAGGATGTCAGGCGTATTGACGAAGGCGTTCGGACGCATCGATGCCGAAGCCGGCCCGGACAGCTCGGTGAAGTACTCCTCGATTTCAGCGCGCTCATTACGCCACGTGAAGTATGTGTATGACTGCTGAAAGCCAATCTCCCCAAGGAGTTTCATCATCGTGGGTTTGGTGAATGCTTCGGCAAGGAAGATCACGTCAGGGTCGGTACGTCGGATGGCTGCAAACAGCCGCTCCCAGAAGGCGACGGGCTTCGTATGTGGATTATCAACACGGAAGATCCGTACGCCGAGGCCCATCCAATGTCGCACAACGCGTTCAATCTCGGCGAAAATCCCGTCTGGATCCGCATCGAAATACAGCGGATAGATGTCTTGGTACTTCTTCGGCGGATTTTCTGCGTAGGCGATCGTGCCGTCCGCCCGGTGCACGAACCATTCGGGGTGCTGGGTAACCCACGGATGATCAGGTGAACATTGCAATGCAAGGTCGAGCGCGATTTCGAGGCCGAGTGAGTTCGCATGCTGGACGAAAGCGACGAAATCTTCCTCGGTACCAAGGTCGGGGTGGATCGCATCGTGGCCGCCGTCGGCCGAACCGATGGCCCATGGTGAGCCAGGATCATGTGAGCCGGCGCTGAGCGTGTTGTTGGGTCCCTTGCGATGGGCACGTCCGATGGGGTGGATCGGTGGCAGGTAGACCACGTCAAAGCCCATCTCGGCGACGGCATCTAGGCGTGCTGCAGCCGTCGCGAATGTACCTGACGTCGGCGGATCGAGGGACGCACCCTCCGAGCGCGGGAAGAACTCGTACCAACTACCAACGAGCGCTCGTTCACGCTCGACCAAGATGGGGAACGATTGAGTCGACGTCACGTGCTCGCGAAGCGGGTAACGATGAAGTAGGTCAAGAATCTCCGGCGCAGTAGCAACCGCCAGGCGTGCCTCGGCTGGGCGAGTTGAATCTTTCAGTGCAGCAATAGCGGCCTTGAGCGGGTCGCGAACCTTGCCTCGCGGCAGTGTCTTGAGAGCGGCGGAATAGAGGATTTCCCCCTCGCGCAATTCCAACTCGACATCGATGTTGGCTGGAATTTTGATCTCTGCACGATGAATCCACGTCGCGATCGGATTACCCCACGCTTCGATGTGGAAGACGGCGTCACCCAAGCTCTGCGGGGCGATCCACGCAATGACCTGATCACCATATGTGCGCTGCATATGGACGCTGGTCACACTGCCCGATGATTCGGTCAGGACGGCCGTTGCAGAGACCTCGTCGTGGCCCTCGCGAAACACGTTCGCTGTCATCGGGATCATCTCACCAACGACGGCTTTGATGGGCCTCCGGCCTAGTGCGATGACCGGCTCGACGTCCTCAATCGCGTAACGACCCGTGGTTCCGAACCACCCGTCGTCGATCGGCGACGAAGTGGACATGGCGCTCGGACCAGTGCTGGATGTCGACGATTTCTTAGGCATCGACATAAGCGTACAGACAGTTTGTTGTTGGGGTGTAATTACAATGCTCCGTAACGGTTGCATTTAATGTAAATCAATTACATAGCGCGAAAAGGCCTTGTGGGTCGAGATCACCGTGCTTGGCAGCCTAGGGTGTAGGGCGTGAGAGCCATTCGTAGATTCACTGTCCGCACTGTCCTTCCGCAACCGCTTGCGGATTTGTCGACGATCGCCAACAACCTTCGTTGGTCGTGGCATCCAGAGACCCAAGATCTGTTTGAGCGGATCGATCCGGCCCTGTGGCGCGAGGTTGATCACGACCCGGTACGCATGCTGGGCGAGGTGTCCTCAGCCCGTTGGGATGAATTGGCAGCTGACGAAGATTTCACCCAGCATCTGCGTTGGATTGCCGACGGACTCAATGAGTACCTCACCGGTGATCGCTGGTTCCAGAGTTTGGGACCGGACGCACCGACGTGCATTGCCTACTTCTCGCCTGAGTTCGGTATCACCGAGGTACTACCGCAGTACTCAGGTGGTCTGGGAATCCTGGCCGGTGATCACCTCAAGTCAGCTAGCGATCTCGGCGCCCCCATCATTGGTGTCGGTCTCTTCTACCGGGCCGGCTACTTCCGTCAATCGCTCTCGCGTGACGGCTGGCAGCAGGAGACGTATCCGGTTCTCGATCCTGATGGCTTGCCGGTGTCACTGCTGCGCGAAGCTGATGGTTCACCAGCCGTCATCTCCGTGGGGCTGCCAGGGGGACGCACACTTCGTGCGTACATCTGGATCGCGAACGTTGGCCGAGTTCCGCTGCTGATGCTTGATTCCAATATCGAATTGAACGAACCTGCCGAGCGCGACGTAACCGATCGCCTCTACGGCGGTGGAGGAGAGCACCGGCTTCAGCAGGAACTACTGCTCGGTGTTGGAGGTGTGCGAGCTCTTCGCGCATTCAGTCGTATCACCGGCGCACCGGCTCCCGAGGTGTTCCATACCAATGAGGGCCACGCGGGCTTCCTTGGACTCGAGCGCATGCGCGAGCTCGTGGAGAGTACGTCCCTCACGTTCGATGAGGCACTGCAAGTTGTGCGCGCCGGAACGGTGTTCACCACGCACACGCCAGTTCCTGCGGGAATCGATCGATTCCCAGCGGATTTGATCGAGCGGTACTTCGGTAGTGATAACGCTGTTGCTGGCATGCCGGCCGAGCGCATCTTGGAATTAGGTGCTGAGGACTACACGGGCGGTGATCCGACCGTATTCAACATGGCAGTGATGGGTCTACGTCTTGGTCAGCGCGCCAATGGTGTGAGTCAGCTTCACGGTGAAGTAAGCCGTGGCATGTTCGCAGGTCTATGGCCGGCGTTCGATGCCGATGACGTGCCGATCGCTTCGATTACCAATGGTGTCCACGCCCCCACCTGGGTGGCGCGTGAAATCCGTGACCTGCTCGCCGAGCATGTTGGCGTTGATCAGGCTCTGGACGCACATGGATGGCAGAGTGCCGAGTCGATTGATCTCGCGAAGCTGTGGGCAGTAAAGCGAGTCCTTCGTCAGCGTTTGGTTGATGACGTGCGCTCACGTTTGCGCGAATCGTGGATGCAACGTGGTGCGTCGGCCGCTGAGCTTGGCTGGGTCGATAACGTTCTGAGCCCAGATGTCTTGACGATTGGGTTCGCTCGTCGCGTTCCGTCCTACAAGCGACTCACATTGATGTTGAGCGATCCTCAGCGCCTGAAGGATCTGTTGCTTCATCCGGACCGTCCGATCCAAATGGTGATCGCAGGTAAGAGTCACCCGGCCGATGACGGTGGCAAGAAGCTCATCCAGCAGCTTGTGAACTTCGCTGATGAGAACGATGTGCGTCATCGCATCGTGTTCCTGCCGGACTACGACATTGGCATGGCGCGCTTGCTTTACCCGGGTTGCGACGTGTGGTTGAACAATCCACTTCGTCCGCTCGAGGCTTGTGGTACGTCAGGTATGAAGGCTGCGCTGAACGGCGGGCTGAACCTGTCGATCCTTGATGGCTGGTGGGATGAGTGGTTCGACGGTGAGAACGGCTGGGCGATCCCCACCGCCGACGGTGTCAGCGATCCCGATCGTCGTGATGATCTCGAAGCGGCGGCGCTCTACGACCTCATCGAGAAGAGTGTGGCGTCGCGTTTCTATGAGCGTGATGCACAAGACCTTCCCATTCGGTGGATCACCATGCTGACGCACACGCTGGCCACTCTTGGTCCGAAGGTGCTTGCTTCGCGGATGGTGGGAGATTACGTCAACAAGCTCTACGCTCCGGCCGCTGTGTCGGCGCGTGAAGTGGACGTCGACGACTTCGCGCTCGCTCGCGAATTGGCCACGTATCGGACACGCGTTTTGGCTGGCTGGTCTGGCGTGCGTGTCGAGCACGTTGAGGCTTCCGGTGTGGGAGACGCCCCAGAACGCGGGCAGCACTTGACGATTCGGGCGTTCGTCGCGCTTGGCGACTTGAGTCGCGATGATGTCGTTGTTGAGTTGATCAGCGGTCGAGTAGATCACAACGATCGGATCCTTAATCGTCGCGTTGTCGTTCTTACACCGGTCGAAAAGTACGAGGGCAACCGCTGGCGTTACGAGACTGAGTACGACCTCAGCGAAACTGGCGCATTCGGTTACACCGTTCGCGTGCTCCCGGCGCATCGTGGATTGCAGTCAGCCGCTGAATTGGGTGTTCAGGCTCTGCCTCAGTAGACGTACCTCGGCAGGTGGTTCACTCGACCTTGCGAAGAACTGAGACTGATCGTGGTGGTAGTTGGATTGAGCGGTTGATTCTGACTCCTGCTGCAACCTTTTCAGCTGTCGATATGACGAGTTCATATGACGCAGTTGTGACTGGAATATGCAAAGTTTCGTTGGCATCCGAACGGTTCAAGGCGATGATCAATGCGGCGTCAGTCGTTGTAGTGGACGTTTCGGTGATGCGGCCTGAGATCGCCATGACGAGAGTGCGATGTTCGCCGCTGTTCCAATCGTCGGACGTCATCGAGGTGCCATCCGTGCGAAGCCACGAGACATCGGTGGATGTATCGCTGTCGTCCGGCTTGCCGTCAAAGAACGCGTTGCGACGCAACGCAGGGGTTTCGCGACGCAGGCGAAGCAGCTTCTGGGTGAGCTCAAGCCGGCCCGAGTCATCGCCGTCAATCCAAGTCAGCCACGACAATTGGTTGTCTTGGCAGTAGGCATTGTTGTTGCCATCTTGGGTACGACCGTGTTCATCACCCATCGTCAGCATCGGGGTGCCAATACTCAGCAATAGCGAAGCAAGCAGAGCGTTGGCGGTTTCTGAACGACGTGTATTGATGTCCGCATCAGCAGTCGGCCCTTCAACACCGTGATTCCACGACAAGTTGTTGTTCGTACCGTCGCGGTTGTCTTCACCGTTGGCGTCGTTGTGTTTCCAGTTGTATGCGGTCAGGTCAGCAAGGGTGAATCCGTCATGAGCGGTGAGGAAGTTAACGCTGGAAATTGGACTTCGGTTTGAGTAGATGTCTTGTGATCCAGTCATCCGCCAACCCAGTTCAGCTGGTGGAATCGCTACCGATGATGGGTTCAACCAATACGAACGCAAAGCATCGCGATATCGGTCATTCCATTCCAACCACGGCGCAGGGAATCTGCCAACTTGGTATCCGTCCGGTCCCAAGTCCCATGGTTCAGCGATGAGCGCCACATGACGAAGTACGTCGTCGCTTCGAATGGCTTCGAGGAATGGTGCGGAATGATCGACGTATTGGCCCGTGCGAATCAGGCTCGTTGCCAGATCGAAGCGGAATCCGTCGACGTGCATGTCCGTCACCCAGTAGCGCAGTGAGTCGATCACCAATTGCGTATTGGGGAGTTTGCCGAGGTCAAAGGTGTTACCGCATCCGGTCGTATCGGTGTACGTCCCGCTGTCGGTCATTTTGTAGAAGTCTCGTTCACCAAATCCGCGGAACATGAGCGATGGTCCGTTCGCGGGCCCTTCGCATGTGTGGTTGTAGACCACGTCGAGAATCACTTCGATCCCGTCAGCGTGAAATGCGTCGACCATCGCTTTGAACTCACGAACCTGCGCACCTGGTGTCTGGTCTGCTGCGTAGGCTGCGTGCGGTGCAAAGAAGCCCATGGTGCTGTAGCCCCAGTAGTTCTTCACTCCGCGAATGGCAAGCGCCGGCTCTGTCGCAAACTGCTGGATAGGCAACAGGCTCACACTCGTAATACCAAGGGATTTAAGGTATTCCCGCGATGCAGGTGCGGCTAAACCGGCGTACGTTCCCCGCAGTTCAGGTGGAACATCGGGATTCAGCGCAGAGAACCCTTTGACATGCAGCTCGTAAAGCACGCGGTCTTCAGGCTTGACCATGGGGCGATGATCGTCAGTCCACTCGAACGCTGAGTCGATGACGATGGAACGAGGCATGAACGGTGCCGAATCAATCGCATCCTGCTCGTCACTGTGATTGGCCCGACCTGGCATCAACGACTGATCCCAGATCACCTCCCCACTGATTGCTCTCGCGTAGGGATCCATAAGCAACTTGTTCGGGTTCAGACGTAGCCCATGATCAGGTAGCCATGGCCCGTGCGCGCGGAATCCGTACGGCGTTCCAACGGCGACATCGGTAAAGATCCGATGATGGATGCGACCGGGGAGCAGCGAATGACGTTCTTCAACGCCCTCGCGAAATAGACAGAGTTCGACGAGTGTGGCGCTTGGCGCGTATACCCCGACTTCGAGACCTCGATCAGTGAGTCGCGCCCCTAGTTCGGGGATTGCCTCGCTACTCACGTGATCATCCTTTCGCCGTTTCGGATCTTGTGTACCTCGCCCTGACGTTGGACGTGGGTGCCTACCTGACCACGACTCTAGAGGTGGCTAGGCTAAAAGCCACGACTCTGGGTCGTCGACGCGAACAGGAGCAGTCATGGGCGAGCTAGTGCAGTTAGAAGTACATGGTGGCGTTGGAACGATTCTGTTGAATCGACCACCCATGAATGCGCTGTCGTTTCAGGTGCAGGAAGAGATCCGTCAAGCGGCCGTCGAGGCGTCACAACGTGACGACGTGCGTGCCGTCGTGCTGTACGGCGGACCCAAGGTGTTTGCCGCCGGGGCTGACATCAAGGAAATGGCGCAGGCGTCCTACCAAGACATGGTGGCTCGCTCGAATGCGCTTCAGGCATCGTTCACTGCCGTGGCCCGCATCCCGAAGCCGACGATCGCGGCCATCACCGGATATGCACTTGGTGGTGGTTGTGAATTGGCGCTCTGCTGCGATCTTCGGGTTGCGGGGGAGAAGGCAAAGCTTGGTCAGCCCGAGATCCAACTGGGCATCATCCCTGGCGCTGGTGGCACGCAGCGGCTACCGCGTCTGGTCGGGCCTGCACGCGCCAAGGAACTCATCTACACGGGACGTTTCGTATCTGCTAACGAGGCGTTGCAGATTGGCCTCGTTGATCGCGTAGTTCCCGATGACGATGTGTACTCCGCGGCCATGGATATGGCCGAGCAATTTGCTCGCGGACCGGCATACGCCCTGCGCGCGGCCAAGGAAGCAATTGATCGTGGCCTTGAGGTTGACCTCGAGACCGGGCTCGAGATCGAGCGCGTTCAGTTCGCTGCCCTCTTCGCCACTCAAGACCGGGCAATCGGGATGCAGTCGTTCGTCGAAAACGGACCGGGTAAAGCCAACTTCGTCGGCCAGTAATCGCTGGATCTACGCCTCTTTGGCGGGAGCGAGCGACTGCAGATGCTTGAGGGTGGACGGTGTCTGCGCCTCAAGCCAGCGCGTCAAGTACTCGAAGGTGACGAATCGAATATCGGGGTACGTCGTGTGTGCATCTTTGACGAAGGACGTAAGAGCGTTCTTGTAGGCACCACATACCCAGGTGTTGAAGTGGTTACCAATGAACAGCGGCGCTCGATTCGATGAGTGAACCGTTTTGAGTGCCAGCATGAACGACTGATACGTCGACTTCTGGATGCGATCGCAGGTGGCCTGTGGTGCGGTGATCTTGCCCTTGTTCTGGGCGTAAAGGAAGTTGTAGTCCATGGACTGCTGATTGCGGCCGTAGCCCACAACCTTGATGCTTTGCAGTGGAAAGTTCCACATGGTCTTGTGATTGGGGATTCGTTTCGGCCAGCTGAGGTTTCCCGTTCCAGACGCGTCGTACTTGAAGCCCTCTTTGGCGAAAACGGGATACATCTGGCTGCGCTTACCGGCCAAACACGGCGTGCGATCGCCGACCCATACCCGGGAACTGAACGGCAACTTCAGGTTCGGATCCGTATTGCCATTGATCGACTTCCAGTTGTCGAGGAACTTTCGGGCCTGATTGATTTCCGACTGCCAATCAGCGCTCGACCACGTAGCCACACCCTTGGCGTCGCAGAAGTGACCAAGGAAGTGGGTGCCCATCTCATTGCCCATGTTGTAGGCAGTGGTGAGATTCGCGATGCGACCAGGGATCAGTTTCGCGTCACCGAATCCGATGGCAGAGGTACCGGCTGCCTTGTGAGGTGGGTGATACATAAATCGTTGGCGGTCGGGCAGGAGACACAGCCCTGAAAGGAAGAACGTGAAGCGCGAGTCGGTCGACTTCGCGAGATCGAGATAGTGCTTCCACAGGGCGTCCTTGCAGGCTCCGTCGAACGAAATGACGACGAACTGAGGCGCCCTCTGCCCGGCGGCGAGTTTGGTGATCGGATAGATATCGCCGGGGTGCACAGCGGCCGTGGTAACTCCGTCAGTTGAACCAGCGTCAGTCGATGCGTTCGCGCTTGGGTTCGCTGTGGTCGAGGAGTTTGCCGAGGCCCCGTTGGACGGTGACGATGCACTTGATGGGGTGCTGGCCAGTGCTGCGGGGGCGGACGCGCCATTGGGGATCGTCACACCTGCGATTACCCCTGCGCCAATGGCAAGTGCAAGCGCTGACGTGACAATAATTCGTGTCTGCATCCCAAACCCCTCTACGTGCTCTCCAGTATAAGTTGTCCGGACGTGGACGGACGCTCGTGCGAAACTTGCGGTATGTCGCGCGAACCCGCCTCCGAGATAGACGTCCAGTTGGCGTGGGGCGATCCCAAATTGGCCAACATTCTTTATCACGACTGGGAAGCGTCGACGTACGACGAAAAATGGTCGATTTCCTTTGATGATCGGTGTATTTCGTACGCGCGTGATCGTTTTGAGCATGTTGCTGGGACGGCAGGGTGGCCATATGGCGATGCTCTGGAACTAGGTGCAGGCACCGGCTTCTTTCTGCTCAACCTCAAGCAAGCAGGGGTCATCGATCGGGGTTGTGTGACCGATCTATCACCCGGCATGGTGGAAGCGGCCCTACGAAATGCAAAGAACCTGGGGTTCGAGATCGATGGACGAGTCGCCGATGCTGAATCGCTGCCCTTTGATGATGCATCGTTCGATCTTGTGGTCGGTCATGCCGTCTTGCACCACATCCCTGATGTCGAGTTGGCGATGCGCGAGGTGATGCGTGTCTTGAGGCCCGGTGGACGCTTCGTCTTTGCCGGAGAGCCGACCATTCACGGTGACGTGATTGCTCGCAAACTTTCACAGGCCACCTGGTGGGCTGCCTCCCGCGTGACTCAATGGGCTCCATTTAAGGACAGGTGGGCGCGAACGCCCGCGGAATTGGACGAATCCTCGCGAGCTGCCGCGTTGGAATCCGTCGTTGATCTGCATACCTTCGATCCTGATCGCCTTGCCGCGACCGCGTTGAGGGCGGGAGCGATCGACGTTCGAACAGTGACCGAGGAGCTCACTGCAGCATGGTTTGGATGGCCCGTTCGCACATTTGAGGCTGCGGTTAAGCCGGGTGCGTTGGGTTTTGGTTGGGCGATGTTCGCATACCGGGGATGGCAGCGGCTTTCGTGGGTGGACGAGAACGTTTTCGATCGCATCGTGCCCGACGAGTTGTTTTACAACGTCAGCATCACCGGAACTAAGTCAGCGCTGGCCTACGACATGTCAGCGGAGATTCGATGAGAATCCTCGATGTGATTGGCTCACTGTGCCGTCGACTTCGGGGTTTCGGGCCCCGGGATGAGCGGCAGGCTCGATTCATGACGCTCGAGTCGCTGCGCTGGATGCGATCTCATCACGCGTACTCACGCGGCTACTGGATCTCTTACTGGCGGTTATTCGTCCTACGCATCCGACGTCCGGACATCATCACCGAGGGCATGGTGTTCATCGGTCCGGATGTGCAGTTAGATGTGCGGCGCGGTTACGCGCGTCTCATCATCGGCAAGTGGGTGCATATCGGTGCGCAGTGCCGGATTCGAGCGCATGAGGGCAACGTTCGGATCGGCGATAAATGCGTGTTTGGTCGCGACGTCACCATTAACGCCTATCTCGATGTCGAGATCGGAGCTACATCGTTGATTGCGGATTCGACGTACATCTGCGACTTCGATCACGACCACCGCAATCTCAATGTTCCGATAAAGGATCAGGGCTTGGTGAAGGCGCCGGTTCGCATTGGTCCTGACGTGTGGATCGGTACGAAGTCGACCGTCCTGCGTGGCTCGATCATCGGCCGGGGGAGTGTCGTTGGGGCCAACTCAGTCGTGAAGGGGGCACTGCCGGCGTTCAGCGTCTCGGTGGGTGTGCCCGCCGTTCCGATCAAAAGCCGGCGGCCAACTTCGGTCAAACGCACAGGGGACGGAAACTCTCGGTTCGTGGTCTGATCGATCTGTATCTACACTTGCGCTGTCACGATGTTTGGCTTTCTCCACCCTGTCAACCCATGTGTTGACTATCGTTTGATAGTTTGAAGAACTCAGATCCGAGTCCGGTGGGCATCGACTCACGGAGCCTGGCCCGAAAGAGAGCACGCATGAAGATCGTCGTACTTGTAAAGCATGTCCCGGATGCTGCCGGCGACCGATCGTTCAGTGGTGATACCACCACCGATCGAGCCGCTGTTGACGGTCGACTCTCCGAACTGGACGAGTACGCCGTCGAGCAGGCACTTCAGGTGGTCGAGAAAGCCGGTGACGGTGAGATCACGTTCCTGACGATGGGCCCGGAGGCCGCGAGCGAGGCGTTGCGCAAGGCACTTTCGATGGGTGGCGATGCGGGCGTTCACGTCGTTGACGATGCGCTGCATGGATCGGATGCGATCGCGACCTCACTGGTTCTAGCCGCGGCTGTTCGTCGCCTTGAGCCAGACGTGGTGATCTGCGGAATGGCCTCAACCGATGGCACGATGAGCGTGGTTCCAGCGATGATCGCTGAGCGCCTCGGCCTTACCGGCCTGACCCTAGCGTCGTCACTTGCGATCGAGGGCAACACCGTGACGATCCGTCGTGACAGTGACGAAGCCTCAACGACCATCACCGGCTCGCTACCGGCACTTGTGAGCGTCACCGATCAGACCGGTGAAGCGCGCTACCCATCGTTCAAGGGCATCATGGCCGCGAAGAAGAAGCCGGTCGAAACCCTCACACTGGCCGATCTTGGTATCGACCCGTCGCAGGTTGGATTGGGTGCGGCATGGTCTGCCGTCGACAACATTGCAAAGCGTCCGCCGCGTCAGGCCGGGACGATCGTTACCGATGAGGGTGATGGCGGCGTCAAGCTCGCCGACTTCCTCGCCGCCGGCAAGTTCATCTAGGAGACTGACATGGCTGAAGTATTGGTAATTGTTGATCACGTCGACGGTGCGGTTCGTAAGACGACGACCGAACTGCTGACGATTGCGCGTCGACTTGGCGAGCCCGCCGCGGTTTTCTTCGGTGCAGGCGTTGACGCCGCAACTGAAACCCTGGGCAACTATGGTGCGACGAAAATCTATGTCGTTGATGACGCTGAAATCGGTCAGTACCTTGTGGCTCCGAAGGTTGACGCACTTGTCACCATTGCGCAGCAGGCCTCGCCTGCGGCCATCCTCGTCACGAGCACGAGCGAGGGCAAGGAAATCGCTGCCCGTGCTGCGGTCCGCCTCGACTCAGGTTTGATCACCGATGCAGTTGATGTTGATGCATCTGGTGTGGCTACGCAGTCTGTGTTCGCCGCGTCCTACGTGATCAGCTCGAAGGTCACCCATGGCACACCGATCATCACGGTGAAGCCAAACGCGGCAGCTCCCGAGGCGGCGCCGACGACCCCTGCAGTCGAGAAGGTCGCGGTTAGCTACGGTGCCACGTCGACTACGGCGCAGATTGTTGAGGTTGCTCCGCGTGCCAAGTCTGGCCGTCCGGAGTTGACCGAGGCGGCGATCGTCGTCTCCGGTGGTCGCGGTGTTGGTGGGCCAGAAGGCTTCTCCGTCGTGGAAGCCCTTGCTGATTCGCTTAATGCAGCGGTTGGTGCGTCGCGCGCTGCGACGGACGCTGGTTGGTACCCACACGCTTTCCAGGTTGGTCAGACCGGTAAGACCGTCTCGCCGCAGTTGTATATGGCCAATGGCATCTCCGGTGCCATCCAGCACAGGGCCGGGATGCAGACGAGTAAGACGATCGTTGCGGTAAATAAGGATGCCGAAGCGCCGATCTTCGAATTGGCTGACTTCGGCGTTGTAGGCGATCTCTTCCAGATTGTTCCGCAACTCACTGAGGAAGTAGGCAAGCGCAAAGGCTAGCCCTTTTCGCGTCTGACAACGGCCTCTCGTCGAATGCTGGCGGGAGGCCTTTGCATATCTGCACTAGACTTTCGGACGTGTCCAAGCAGACGGTCTATTTCGACTACGCAGCAACCGCGCCGATGCGGCCTGAGGCTCTGGCTGCTATGACGTCTGAGCTTGCGGTAGTGGGTAACGCAAGCTCACTTCATGCCTCTGGCCGTCGGGCCCGCCGAGTCGTTGAAGAATCGCGTGAATCGATCGCGTCCGTGCTCAATGTGAAGCCGCGCGATGTTGTCTTTACCAGCGGTGGCACCGAAGCGGACAACCTTGCGATCAAGGGCATCTATTCAATGCGTCGATTGGTCAATCCTTCCCTTCGTCGCATTCTTACCTCGCCGATCGAGCACCATGCCGTGCTCGATCCCGTCGAGTCGTTGGGTGAAACCCGCAAGGCCGAGGTCCGTTACCTGTCCGCAGACAATGTGGGACGCGTCGACCTTGATTGGTTGAAGACCGAACTTGAGCGCGGCTCTGAGGTGATCTCACTTGTCGCGGTTATGTGGGCGAATAACGAGGTCGGCACCATTCAACGAGTGGCTGAGATTTCTGAACTCTGCGCTGGGTTCAAAATCCCGTTCCACTGTGATGCTGTACAAGCCGTTGGCCAGTTGCCGGTCGACGCCTCATTGGTGGATTCCCTAGCGCTCTCTGGCCATAAAGTTGGCGGCCCGATCGGTGTGGGTGCCCTGGTTCTACGGCCGGGTGTCAATCCCATTCCGCTACTGCATGGTGGGGGTCAGGAACGCGATATTCGCTCGGGCACGCTCGATACCCCCGCAATCGCTGGGCTTGCCGCTGCAATCGTGGCGGCGAATGGCGATATGGCCGAGCGCACGACTCGGGTGCGCAAACTGCGTGACGACTTGGTCAAGCGAGTGATGGCCACGATCACCGACGTAAAGCGCAATGGGGATCCAGACGATTCCCTGCCGGGTATCGCCAACCTGTCGTTCGAAGGCTGCGAAGGCGATGCGCTCTTGCTCCTACTCGATGCTGCGGGAATTGAATGTTCGCGCGGCTCTGCGTGCACGGCCGGTGTTCCGCAGCCGAGCCACGTGCTCCTAGCCATGGGGCTCGATCCGCAGACGGCCCGCAGCTCGCTGAGGTTTTCGCTGGGCATGAATTCAACACAGGCCGACGTTGATCGGCTGATCGAAGTGCTTCCTGACATTGTTGCGCGCGCTCGTCGCGCCGGAACCCCGCGTGCGTAGGCGAATCTCATGAAGGTTGTAGCCGCCCTTTCTGGTGGAGTGGATTCTGCAGTTGCGGCCGCTCGTGCGGTTGACGCGGGACATGAGGTTGTGGGAGTTCATCTCGCACTATCGCGATCACCTGCGGCTAACCGGGTCGGCTCGCGAGGCTGCTGCACGATCGAAGACTCCCACGATGCTCGCCGGGTAGCTGATGTCCTCGGAATCCCTTTCTATATCTGGGATTTATCAGAGTTGTTTGAGACTGAAGTGATTGACGATTTCGTCAGCGAATACGCCTTGGGCCGCACACCAAATCCGTGTCTTCGTTGCAACGAAAAGATCAAGTTCACGGCTGTTTTGGATCGTTCGGTGGCCATGGGATTCGACGCAGTGTGCACCGGTCACTACGCGCGCATCGTTGACGGCCCCGACGGACGTGAGCTACATCGTGCAGTTGATCCTGAAAAGGATCAGTCGTATGTGCTTGCAGTTCTCAAGGAAGAGCAACTTTCGCGCGCGATGTTCCCGCTTGGTGACACCCACAAGGTCGACATCAGGGCTGAGGCAGCCGCACGCGGATTACTCGTCGCGGACAAGCCCGATAGTCACGACATCTGCTTCGTTCCTGATGGCAATACGGCCGGTTGGTTGCATAACCGACTCGGTGATGCGCCGGGAGACATCATCGATGCCACGACGGGTGAGCTCGTTGGTCAGCATGAGGGAGCATACGCGTTCACGGTCGGTCAGCGTCGAGGTGTTGGCCTTGGACGGCCAGCCGCGGATGGGGCTCGCCGTTACGTCGTGGGCGTCGACACCTCTACGTCCACTGTGATGGTGGGCCCGCCCACTCTGCTGCACGTCGATCAGATTTCTGGGGAACGTGCGCGTTGGTGTGGCCGGGCGCTCATCGAACCGACACAGGCTCTCGTTCAGGTGCGGGCTCATGGTGAGGCTGTCCCGGCACGGATCGAGGTAAACGGCAACGAAGTTACGGCATTGCTCGATGAGTCTCTGCGCGGTGTAGCGGCGGGTCAAGCGATGGTTATCTACGACGCCACCAGGGTGATTGGTTCGTCAACGATCAGTCGCGCGACGCGTCGCTAAACCGCTGCGTATTCTTGCGTAGAGTTTCATCGCGCTTCCTCAGCGACTCCTCGACTCCCGCCGTCATACGTGCTTCGAGATTGCCCCATAGGTCGTATGCCGTTGGCGTGTGCCAGCGTCCACGAATAGCTGCGATGCGAAGTGCTGCTGCCACGACCATCGTCGTGATCTCTGCAACACCGATGGGAAGCCCCACGCCGACCATCCCGACAAAGATGAACGCAGCAATGATGGCGATTAAGCCGTACCACTCGCCGGGTTTCACCATCGACGGAACTTCACCGCAGAGCAGGTCTCGAACGAGTCCACCGCCATTGGCGGTGATCACGCCCATCAGGATCGCGGCGCTAAAGCCAAGGTGGTAGGCCAGCGCCTTCTCTGATCCAAGCAGCACCCACGAACCGATCAGCAGGGTGTCGACAACGGTGATGAGCGGAACGACGAGTCTCACCAAGCCGGAAAGAAAGAAGCCGATAACTGCGGCTACCGCTGCAAGCCCTAGGTATTGCGGATTCACCAAGAACGTAGGCACGCCGGCTTGGAGCAGAACATCGCGAATGATGCCGCCGCCTACGGCGCATAGAAGTGAAATCGTAAAGACACCAATGGGATCAAGTCCGCGCTTCGTAGCGTGAAGTGCCCCGGAAAGTCCGCCAAAGGTGACGGTCGTAATGGTGATGGCAGCCGGAAAAGCGATCACATCGATGACGGGTGTACTCATGATGGGTCGCGCTCGTCATCGTCGTTCGAGCGCCAATGTGGCGGCCGAGTGAAGGTGGCGGTGTCGTCCCAGTCTGGTGGTAGCGAGAACGTTGAAACTGAGGATGGAGGTATTGGCTCTGGCTCCAAAATCGGCGGCAATACGGGCTTCTTCGGCTTGACGAGCCACCGATCCCAAATGCGATCGGTGAGATCGCGGGCGGGCCGGGTGCGCCACTGCAGCCGCACGGCAAGCACTCGGATCGCGAAAACGACCACGACGACGATCACCTGAGCTTGGCCGCGTGGGATGCCGGTGTAAACAACGAGCAGGGTGAAGACGAGTGCACCGATGAATGCTGCGGCAGCGATCAACACTCCTGGACGCATGATGGCCGGTGCAATGCCGGCCAGCAGATCTCGCAACACCAATCCACCCGCGGCCGTTGCGGCACCAATGAACACGGCCGCGACGGGTGGCAACTGAATGGCGAGTGCGGCGTTGGCCCCAGCGGCGGCTAGGAAGCCAAGTGCCAATGCGTCGAGAACAACGACCACCGGCTCAAGACGATCTACGAGGCCGGCGAAGAAGAAGCCGATCACAGCGGCGAGGGCCGCAATGATCAAGTAACGTCCGTCGGTGATGACGATCGAGGTGCCGCGCTGCAGCAACGTGTCGCGCAGCAGCAGCCCGCCGAGGCCGGTGGCCACCGATAAGACCAGTACGCCGACGACGTCGAAGCCGCGGCGAGCAGCAAAGGCGGCCCCGCTGATCGCGCCTACACCCACGGCTGCCAGCTGAGTCCAGCCGGGCAGTGCGGTGGGCAGGACGTCGATCGTGGTGGCCATGTGGACGTGCGTCGTGCTCACAGCATGCGTCAGCGAGGTGTCGACAGTGCTGAGCAGTGAACCCACATCAGCGAGCGTAGCCGGAAACGGTTAACCTCCGAATGTGATGGACAGTGGGTTTGGCGAAGTTTTCGAGAACACCGACGATCGGGGTTCTGCTGCGTCCGAACCACCGACACCTTCCCTCGATCGGTTGGCACCGGCCGCGGCGACGGTTGTGGGCTCGATGCCGGGCACGTCCGTTCGGGATTCCGTAGCCCTCATCGTGGGTGAGTTGACGACTGCTGACGGTGTTCCGCATCTGCCCGAACTACCTTCACGTGGACCGGGCTCGGACATGATCGGCCGCACGGGAGGCTTGCTCGCCGGCGTCGCGCCGGATCTGGCTTTGGAAACGACTCCCGACGGTTGGCGATTCGCCGATGCACCCGGACGCGATATGCGTCGCGCCTCGTCGTGGCTTGGCGAGGATCTCGATGCGTGGGAAGAGGCACTCGAGTCCTACGACGGAGTTGCTGCTGCATCCCTCGCCGGCCCCTGGACGATGGCGGCCTCCATCGAATTGCACTTCGGTGAGCGCGCTCTCAAGGATGCGGGTGCATGTCGCGATCTTGCCGGTGCGCTGGCACATGCCGCTGCGGATCACGTCGCTGAGCTACGTCGACGGCTGCCGAAGGCGCAGCATTGGATTTGGCTTGATGAGCCGGTGCTTAACTCTGTGCTGCTCGGATCGATCCCGACGCAGAGTGGCCGCGGCAGAATCGCGGCGATCGAGCCGCACGTCGTCGAGATTGCGATCACGCAGGTCCTCGATGCGATCACAGCTGCTGGTGCCTCGACGGCGATTCACTGCTGTGCGACGCGGCCGCCGCTTGGATTGCTTCGACGCACCCCCGCCGATGCGCTCTCGATCGACATGCTCACGTACTCGCCGCGCGATGACGACGAGTTAGGTGAGCTGATCCAATCCGGGCGGCGATTGATCGCAGGAATCATGCCCGGAACTGACACGGAACTGTCGGGCGATATCGATACGGTTGCACCACTGCGCCAACTTGGTGGCCGGCTGGGATTCGATGAGGGGCGAATGGCGTCATCAACACTGATTTCACCGACCTGCGGTTTCGCCGGGGCGTCACCTGCGTATGTTCGATCTGCCTTGACGCGCCTTGCGTCTGCGTCACGAACTCTCCGGGACGAAGAACTGCGCGGTGGTTCGGAGGCACGCGATGAGCGATGACGAAGTAGTAGATCTGATTCCCGAAGGTGATGAGGCGCAGATCGCGAGCGCGTCGCCGGCACCGGTTGAGCGCTGGCGTGAGCTAGTCGATGTGATCGACGATGCGCGCCGCCGTTATTACGTCCATGACGCAGCGACTCTGTCTGACGCCGAGTACGACGAGTACTACCGTGAGCTTGAAGCGCTTGAAGCCGCGTATCCGGAATTGGTATCGGCTGATTCGCCAACGCAATCTGTTGGTGGTGAGCGTTCTGACATGTTCGAGCCGGTTGAGCATTTGCAACGGATGCTGAGCCTCGATAACGCGTTTAGTGAGGACGAACTCGCGGCCTGGGCTGCGCGGGTTGAACGTGACCTCGGATCGATGCCCTCGATGCTGTGTGAATTGAAAGTCGATGGCCTTGCCGTCGACATCGTCTACGAACGTGGCACTCTGCGATCATTGGCAACTCGAGGTGATGGCCGGGTTGGTGAGGATGTCACCTACAACGCCCGATTCCTCGACTCGATCCCGAAGACGCTCAAGGCGTCGAAGGGTCATCCGGTTCCCGAGTTGGTTGAAGTGCGTGGCGAGATGTATTTCCCGCTCGAGAAGTTCAATGAGCTCAACGATGAAATGCTCGCTGACGGTCGTTCGCCCTTTGCTAATGCGCGAAACGCAGGTGCGGGCACGTTACGTCAACGGGTTGATCGACGTGAGGCAGAGCTTGCTTCAGCCAAGGATCGTGGCGCGACGAACGTCGATCGGCTGCAGGCGGATCTCGATCGTGCCGTTCGCCGCCTGGGGCGTCTGCATCTGATCGTCCATGGCGTCGGGGTGTGGGAGGGCCATGAGCCCACTCGACAATCTGAGGCGTACGAGGCTTTGCACGGCTGGGGATTGCCGACGAGTGAGCGGGCCAAGGTCGTCGCGTCGCTTGCCGAGGTGCGCGAATTCATTAAGTACTACGGCGAACATCGTCACGATGTTGAGCATGAGATCGACGGCGTCGTCATCAAGGTTGACGAGCTGGCCGTCCAGGATCGACTTGGTGCTACCTCGCGTGCACCGCGCTGGGCGATTGCATATAAGTATCCGCCTGAGGTCGTTCGCACTCGGCTACTCGACATTGAAGTCAATGTTGGACGAACCGGCCGCGTGACTCCGTTCGCAGTGATGCAACCGGTGAAGGTTGCAGGATCCACCGTTGCGATGGCCACCTTGCATAACCAAGAAGAGGTTGTTCGCAAAGGTGTGCTGATCGGTGATCTGGTGTTCCTGCGCAAAGCCGGCGATGTGATCCCCGAGGTGCTCGGCCCTGTCGTCGAGGAACGTACGGGTGATGAGCGCGCGTTCGTCATGCCGACGAACTGCCCGTCCTGTAGCACGCCACTGGCGCCAGCCAAAGAGGGTGACGTCGATATTCGATGCCCCAATCAGCGGTCATGTCCGGCGCAGTTACGCGAGCGCGTGGCTCACATTGCCTCGCGCGGTGCGTTAGACATTGAGGGCTTGGGTTTCAAGGCCGCGGGCGCATTGCTTGATGAGCAGATCATCAGTGACGAGGGTGATGTTCTGTTGTTGACGGCTGATCAGCTGCGGCAATCCTCGTTCTTCACCCGTGATGGTGGTGCAGGGGAGCGAGTGCTGACGGCGAATGCGGAAAAGCTGCTGCCCGAGCTTCAACTAGCGAAACGCCAAGCGCTGTGGCGAGTGATCGTTGCGCTGTCGATTCGTCACGTCGGGCCGACGGCTGCGCAGGCTTTGGCACGCGAGTTCGGTGATCTCGATCGGATCGCAGCCGCGTCCGTTGAGGAACTATCGGCCGTCGAAGGTGTTGGCGGGATTATTGCCGAAGCCGTTGTTGACTGGTTCAGCGTCGATTGGCATCGCGAGGTCGTGGAAAAGTGGCGCCGGGCTGGGGTTGCGTTCGTCGAGGAGCGCGCTGAGACCGGCCCGCAGATCCTCGCGGGCGTCACCGTCGTCATTACTGGAACAGTTGAGGGCTTCTCCCGAGATGGTGCCACGGAGGCCGTAACCGCCGTTGGTGGCAAGGTGGCCAGCTCGGTATCGAAGAAGACCGATTTCGTCGTGGTAGGGGAGAACCCCGGGTCGAAGTACGACAAGGCTGTCGATCTGGGCCGGCCGATCCTCGACGCGGCTGGTTTCCAGGTCTTGCTGACTCAGGGGGCCGAAGCTGCCCTCGCCGTAGCCGCGAGCGGTCCTGCGTAGGCACCGCTTGCCGACTCGTGCTGATGCGGTAACGCGTCGGTAACACGACCTCTCTAGGATGGTGGCATGTCGGAAACTCCCTCCATCAGCCGCGAGGACGTCGCCCACTTGGCGAAGTTGGCGCGCATTGACCTGCCGCCCGAATCCCTCGATCACTATGCCGAGCAACTGGCCGTCATCTTGGGCGCCGTAGCGCAGGTATCAGAGGTCGCGGCCGACGATGTACCGGCGACGAGCCATCCGCTGCCACTGGTGAACGTGTTCCGTGAGGATGTCGTGCGTGGATCGTTGACGGCCGAAGAAGCCCTCTCCGGTGCACCCTCAGTCGAGTCGGATCGCTTCCGCGTGCCACGCATCTTGGATGAGGAATAAGTCATGACGTCTGAACTCATCTCCCTAACCGCGGCCGAGACCGCGAGCAAGGTTGCCTCCGGCGAGGTTTCCGCCGTCGAAGTTGCCAACGCTCACCTCGATCGCATCGGTGCCGTGGACGAACGCGTGCACGCATTCCTCTACGTCGATCGCGAGGGTGCGATTGCCGCAGCCGACGCCGTTGACAAGGCTCGCGCGGCTGGCGAGCAGCTCTCACCGCTTGCCGGTGTGCCACTCGCACTCAAGGACGTCATGACGCAGAAGGGAATCCCCACCACCTGCGGGTCGAAGATTCTCGAAGGTTGGCGTCCGCCGTACGACGCGACGGTGACCGCACGCCTGAAGGCTGCCGGCGTCGTGATCTTGGGCAAGACCAACATGGACGAGTTCGCGATGGGATCATCCACCGAACACTCCGCCTACGGCCCCACGCATAACCCGTGGGATCTCGACCGCATCCCCGGTGGCTCGGGTGGTGGCTCGGCCGCCGCCGTTGCCGCCTTCGAAGCACCGCTCGCGATCGGTACCGACACCGGTGGCTCGATCCGTCAGCCCGCTGCCGTCACCGGCACCGTCGGAGTGAAGCCGACGTACGGGGCTGTTTCCCGTTACGGCTTGGTCGCACTTGCCTCGTCACTCGATCAGGCCGGACCGTGCTCGCGCACCGTGCTCGACGCAGCGCTCCTGCACTCAGTGATCGCTGGCCACGATCCAATGGATTCAACCTCCGTCACCGATCCGGTTCCTGATGTCGTCGGTGCCGCATTGCGTGCCGATGTGAAGGGCTTGAAGATCGGCATCGTTCGCGAACTTGGTGGCGAGGGATACCAGGCCGGTGTTCGTCAGCGCTTCGACGAAGCAGTCACAATTCTCGAGGGCCTGGGCGCCGAGATCGTCGAAGTGTCCTGCCCGCACTTCCCATACGCCCTTGCCGCGTACTACCTCATCCTGCCGAGTGAATGTTCGAGCAACTTGGCCAAGTTCGATGGTGTGCGCTTCGGCATCCGCGTAGGCGAGGGCGACGGTGATCCGTCGATCGAGCAAGTGATGGGACGTACTCGCGCAGCCGGCTTCGGTGACGAGACCATCCGACGCATCATGCTGGGGACGTACGCACTTTCGGCTGGCTACTACGACGCGTACTACGGCCAGGCGCAGAAGGTTCGTACGCTGATTCAGCGTGATTTCGCCGCCGCGTTCGCACAGGCTGATGTGCTGATCTCACCCACAGCGCCAACCACGGCGTTCAAGCTGGGAGAGAAGCTCGACGATCCGCTGGCGATGTACTTGAACGATGTCGCCACGATCCCAGCGAACCTCGCTGGTATTCCGGGTATGTCACTTCCCGTTGGCTTGGCACCGGAGGATGGCCTTCCCGTCGGACTTCAGATCATGGCTCCGGCCCTAGCTGACGACCGGCTCTACAACGTTGGTGCGGCGCTCGAAGCCGCACTACTTCAGACCTGGGGACACCCGATTTTGCAGGAGGCTCCGTCACTATGAGCACATCAACTGCTGATGCCGTCGTTCCATACGACGAGGTAGTCGCCGAATTCGATCCCGTCCTCGGGCTCGAGGTGCACGTCGAATTGGGTACGAATACCAAGATGTTCTGCGGCTGTCCGACGGAGTTCGGTGCTGAGCCGAACACGCAGGTGTGCCCGGTGTGTTTGGGCCTGCCCGGCTCGATGCCGGCCGTGAATGCGACGGCCGTTGAATCAGCCATCCGCATTGGCTTGGCACTCAACTGCAAGATCGCCACCTGGTGTCGCTTCGCGCGCAAGAACTACTTCTACCCGGATATGCCGAAGAACTTCCAGACCTCGCAGTACGACGAGCCCATTTGCTACGACGGTTACCTTGACGTCGACGTCGAGACCGACGAAGGAATGAAGACCTTCCGCGTCGGCATCGAGCGCGCGCACATGGAAGAAGACACCGGAAAGACGTCCCATCAGGGGGGTGCCACCGGACGTATTCACGGTGCGGACTACTCACTCGTCGACTACAACCGTGCCGGTATTCCGTTGATCGAGATCGTCACTAAGACCATCGAGGGCACCGGCAAGTACGCCCCTGAGGTTGCTCGTGCATACGTCACCGCATTGCGCGAAATCCTTCGTGGCCTAGGGGTTTCGGACGTCAAGATGGAGCAGGGTTCGCTTCGCTGCGATGCGAACGTATCGCTGCGGCCATCACCGGATGCGAAGTTCGGCACGCGTACCGAGACCAAGAACGTGAACTCATTGCGTTCGATTGAACGCGCGGTTCGTTACGAGATGACGCGCCAGGCTGCTGTTCTACGCGCCGGTGGCACGATCATTCAGGAGACCCGTCACTGGCATGAAGACACTGGCATCACGACCTCAGGACGTGAGAAGTCTGACGCCGAGGACTACCGCTACTTCCCAGAGCCAGATCTCGTACCGATTGCTCCGGACCCAGCATGGGTTGAGAAGTTACGGTCGGAATTACCTGAGAACCCGGCGGTTTATCAGGCACGTCTTCAAGCCGCATGGGGGATTTCTGACTTCGACATGATGGCGGTCGTTCGGTCTGGTGCTCTCGATCTCGTTGCCGAAACGGTGGCACTCGGTGCGGATCAGGCCGCGGCTCGCAAGTGGTGGGTTGGTGAGCTGACACGTATCGCGAACGACCGAGCTGTTGAGCTCACCGAGCTGCCGATCACTCCGGCCGATGTGGCTCGCGTTGAAGCCCTCGTTGGCGAAGGTGCACTCAATGACAAGCTCGCCCGGCAAGTGATCGAGGGTGTACTTGCTGGTGAAGGCTCGCCCGACGAGGTCGTCGCTGCTCGCGGACTTGCGGTTGTTTCCGATGATGGCCCGCTGCTTGAAGCGATTGACGCCGCACTTGCGGAATCACCTGATGTTGCCGAGAAGATTCGCAGCGGCAAGGTTGCTGCAGCCGGTGCGATCGTCGGTGCCGTGATGAAGGCAACACGTGGTCAGGCAGATGCCGGTCGTGTTCGTGAGCTTCTGCTCGAACGTCTTGGCGTTTCTGAGTAATCGACGATGTACATCCCGCGACACTTCGCACTCGAGGATCTCGACGAGATAGCCAAACTCGTTGTGGCCGTGGGTTCGGCGGACGTCGTGACGGTGGCGGCTGATGGATCGCCCGAAACGTCACTGCTGCCTGTCCTGTGGGATCGCACCCCGACGGAGAATGCCGCGTACGGACGTTTAATCGCTCACGCCGCGATCATGAATGAGCAGTTTGTTCACGTGAGCGAGGGCGCGCGAGCATTGGCGATCGTTCGTGGCGAGCAGGCTTATGTATCACCTGCCTGGTATGCCTCGAAGGCTGAGCATGGCCGCGTTGTGCCGACATGGAACTACTCGGCAGTCCACTTATCCGGCACTATCGAGCGCGTCCCGGATCCTGATCGGTTGCTCGAGATTGTCACTGCGTTGACCTTGGCTCACGAATCGCCGAGGCCAGATCCGTGGGCGGTTTCCGATGCGCCAGATGCATTTATCGCCGGTCAGCTGAAAGCCATCGTTGGTGTGATCATCCATCTTGATCGCGTCGAAGCCAAAGTGAAGCAAAGCCAAAACCGTAGTGAGCCCGATCAGCGCGGCGTCGTTGATGGATTGCGTGCATCGGGCAACCCCGAGCAGCAGGCCATGGCCGATCAGATCGAAGCCCGCCTGAGCCAGTAGACGGCCTGATCAACGTTTTTCGACGGTATGAATGCCATCCGCCACTCCTGCGGTGGTTTGGCGGCGGTTGAAAGGTGATCCGTCGAGTCCCGTCGTCGTGTTGCACGCGAGCGAAATAATCAGCAGCCTCAATTTTCCCTCTTGGTAGATGAAGTTGATCATGACACGCATTGGGTTCGCCTAGAGTCCTGCCACGGATCGTGGTTGGGCTCTTGGAGGGGTCATGCGTCATCGTCGCTGGGATTTGCTTTTAGATCGCGCCCGGCCACTGATCGCTGTGGTCGTGATTGGTCTCATTGCGTCGTTGGTTCAGGCCCCGGGTCTCGCGCTCGCGGAGCCGGTTGGCGCATCGCAATCTGCGACGGTGGTCTCTGCCCGTCCTGATCGTTCGTCTGCGGCGGTGGCGGCTCGTGCTCAGGGGACGCGGGTTGAGGTGGTGGCCGAGCGGACGGATTCGCAGCGGTTGTGGGCGAATCCGGATGGGTCGTTCACGTTGGATGCGTTTTCGGGTCCGGAGTGGGTGAGGGATTCAGCTGGGTCGTGGACTGATGTTGATACGACGTTGGTGTCGGCCGGTGGGGTGGTGTCACCTCGGGCTGCTGCTGCGGATATCACGTTGAGTGGTGGTGCGGTTGATCCATCTGGCCCGATGTCGCCTGTGGTGGCGACGGTGTCGGTTCCGGGTGATGACGCATCACTTTTAGCGGGTGCTGGTTCGGTTGGGTCGGCGTTGAATGCGTCGGGGGCGCCTGGGGTTGATGCGGTGATTGGGTCGTCTGTGTCCGTGTCGGTGGGGTGGATTGGGGATGTGCCGAAGCCGACCTTGTCGGACAACATGGCGACGTATGCGAATGTGGCACCGGGGCAGGACTTGCGGGTGCGTGCGTTGCCTCGTGGTGTTGAGACGTTTGTTGATATTGCTAAACCTGTGGCGGTTCTAGCTGATGGGGTGACGGTGTCGTTGCCGTTGTCGGCGAGGGGTTTGACGGTTGTGGCGGATGGGCAGGGTGGCCTGCAGATGAAGGACGCTGCGGGCAGTGTGGTGGCTGATACGCCCCCAGCGCAGGTCTGGGACGCCAGTGTTGATCCGCGTTCTGGTGATTCCGCGCATGTGTTGACGGTGCCGACGGTGTTGACCAAAACGTCAACTGGTTACGTGCTGGCGGTGACGGTGCCTGCATCGTTCTTGTCGGATCCGGCGGTGGTGTTCCCGGTGACGGTGGATCCGGTGATGAGTTTGTTCGCGAACGCTGACACGTACGTGTTGTCGTCGTCGACGTCGTCGGCTTTCGGATCGGATACGGGTTTGCGGGTTGGAACATACAACGCTGGAGCGTCGATTGCCCGATCGTTTTTGGCGTTCCCGTCGTCGTCGTTCGCTGGGACGAAGGTCACCTCAGCGAAGGTGCATGTGTATCAGTATTTTGCGCAGTCGTGCACGGGCACGACGATGAACGTGTCTTCTCCAGGCAATTCCTGGTCTGAGTCGACGACGTGGGCGAATCAGCCGTCCGCGTCGGGGGTGTATGGGGCTATTAATGCTGCTTTGGGTGGCGGCCCGTCGTGCCCTTCTGGGTGGTTGAACGGGTCGACGGGTGTGGATGTGACGGGGTTGGTTGATGGGTGGGCGTCGGGCTCGATCCCTAATCGCGGCATGGCGCTTACCGCGGCGAATGAGAACGATTCGAACTCGTGGCGGGTTGTCTATTCGCATGAGGTCGCGGATCCATCGCTACGTCCGTATTTGTCGGTGACGTTCAATCATTATCCGAGTAAGGCGTACGGGATAGTTCCGACGACGAGTTCGGGTTTGAGTCCTCGGTATGTGAACACAGCTACCCCACAAGTGCAGCTCACCGCAAACGATCCTGATGGCGGCTCAGTGTTTGGGCAGTTCGCCGTTTATGAGAACGGATCCCAGTTGTATCCGGCGACTGGCTTAGTCAATGGAACAACTGTGTCCTCGGGTGCGGTTTCGGTGTGGCGGGTCCCAGCGGGAGTGTTATCAACGGGGCACACGTATCGGATTTTGGCGCAGGTGTCTGACGGCACGTTGCATTCGTCCTCGTTGACGGCGGGCGCGGATTTTGTGGTGGACGCCGCACCACCGGGGAGTCCTGTGGTGTCGTCAACGACGTATCCGGCCGGCGCATGGTCTGGGAGCCTGGCACCGGCATCGTTCACTATGTCGTCCTCTTCGACCGATGTTGATCGGTATTCCTACGCGTGGGATTCTCAGGGCCCGACAACGGTTGCTTCCTCCACGGTGGGTGGGTCCGCGTCGGTGTCGTTGACACCTATGGCGGGGTATCACTCGTTGGTGGTGAAGGCGTTGGATCAGGCGGGTAACTATTCGACTGCGACGTCGTACACGTTTGGTGCGACGGGTATGTCGTCACCTGGTGATGGTGATAAGACGCTGCGGTATATGACGTTGAACGCAGCATCGTCGACGGGAGAGTCCGGGGTACGCTTCCAGTATCGACGCAGCAGCACGGATCCATGGGTTGATGTTCCGCCCGCTCAGGTCACGAATGCGGGTGTGAGCGTTTCGGCGTGGCCGGTGTCCACGGTTCCGAACGTCTCGTCTGTGTCAGCTCCTTCGCAGTTGGTGTGGGATGCAGCTGCGACGCTGGGGACTGACTCTTCCGTTCAAATCCAAGCTGTGTTCACCGGGGCTTCGACGATCACGACGACGAATATTCCTACTGTCACCGTGGATTCAAAGGCGTATGGGTTGATGTATGCGACCGCGAACGTGGGGGTCGGCTCGGTTTCGCTGCAGACCGGTAACCTGGCGGTATCTGACAGTGATGCTGATGTTGCCTCCTATGGGGGTGGGGTGTCGGTGGCGCGCACGTTCAACTCGTTAGAACCTGCAAAAACAACCGCGGTGGGTGCTGCAGTGTTTGGTCCGGGGTGGGCGACGAATGTGTCATCTCAGGAATCGGATTGGACTGGTTTGGATGATCTCGGTACTCAGGTCCGGCTCACAGATTCTGCCGGTGGTCGTTGGTACTTCACTAGGACAGCGAACCTGACGTGGACGGCGATTGGAGATGCGCAGCTCACCGGTTACCGCCTCGCCGGTACTGGTCTGGCGGGCAGTTACACGTTCACGTTGACGGACCTCACTGGTGGCACGGTCACGTTCGAACCGAATGGGTCTCTCACCGGAACACCAGCCGCGACGACCCCACACGCGTATCGGGTGAAATCCTCGCAGCAGGCGGGTATCACCGGCTCATCGACGTTCGCCTACAACGCTGATGGGACTCCGGCTGCATTGTTCGCCCCAGCGCCGGTCGCGTGCAGCACGACCAGCATTGTGGCGGGGTGTCGTGGGTTGTTCTTCACGTACACCGGGACGGGTACTGCGAGCCGCCTATCGAAGGTCACGTTGAAAACAGTGGACAGCGCGGGCGCAGCGGTGGCCGTGGACGTGGCGTGTTATCTCTACGACGCGACGATCTCCCACCGCTTGGCCTCGGTCTGGGACCCACGCGTGACGGGCGGGTCAGGCTGGGCCACCACGTGTGGCAGTCCTGCGCAAGCCACCACGTACACCTATGTGTCCGGTGGCATCAACGATGGGAAGATCGCTTCAATCACGCCACCAGGTCTAGCCCCCATCACGATCGCCTATGACACGACAACCGGAAAGTTCACCTCCACATCGCGCACCCACTCAGCCGCGAATGCGGGTATCACTCTGACCACCAACGTGCTCTACGGCGTGTCCATCGCTGCCACCAATTCAACTGATGACTCTCACCCAGACCTATCTGCAAACAAAGTCGCAACGTGGGCGCAGACAACGGTCCCGCTACAAGCTGCAGCCCTGTTCCAACCGGGGGACACCGTATCGGCGACCGACCTGAAAGACGCCACGGTGTACGCGTTCGACTCGGACGGACGCACAACCAACACCGCCGTATACTCCGGAACCGGACAGGACGGCTGGCGGGTTAACACGACGAACTACGACACCAATGGGAACACGGTCAGCGAGATCACCGCAGCGAACCGCGACCGTGCCCTGAACCCGACGGCCCACGCCGCCGAACTAACCGATCTCGGACTCGACACGGCCACCTCGCAGCGCATCGCGGCGGCTCTCTCCACGTCCACCATGTATTCGGCCGATGGCGTGGACGTCACTGACACCTACGGTCCCGCGCACCGGGTCGTATTACCGGACGGAGTGAACACGGCGGTAGTGCGTGCACATGATCATGTTGATTACGGGGCCGTGGACTATCCAACAGTGAACCCGACGGTGTGGACGACGAGTGCCCCTATGCACGTGAAAATCCGTGACACACAGGCCGCCACGCTCACCGTGGACGCGGTTGCGTTGAATGAAACCGATCAAACTGAAACCCGCTACGTGTACGCCCTGTCAGCAACGGATCGCACCGGGTGGGATCTGCGCGAACCGATGGCCACGACGATAGAAAACGGCATCACCGATATCACTCATCAAACTCGCTACGACAGTAACGGGAATGTTGTTGAGCAGCATCAACCGTCCGCTACTGGTTCGGTGAGTAATCCCGGAACTCGTCTCACCACCTATTACTCTGCGGGTGCGCAGAACATTGCAGCGTGTGCAAGCACCGCGTGGTTTGGTCAGGTCTGTAAGACCGCGCCTGGTGCGCAACCGACAACATCAGGTTTGCCCGGCTTGGTATCAACGACGTACACGTATGACGCGTTATTGCGTCCCACCACGGTGACCGAAACGGTCGCCCCGTCTGGAGGTGGAACGTCCACGCGGACGACGACCACGACCTATGC
>CANGPO010000026.1 GCA_947455705.1 Actinomycetota bacterium
ACAATCGCTTTGCGGTTAACTCATGACCGCGATCCACATGAAGGGTTACGTGATGGCTGAGCCACGTCAGGTGGGACCGTCGAATTACTTCAATGTAAAGGACATCGACTCCCTCGCACCCGAGCATGCCGATCTCGTTCGACGACGTATCAATGCACTCGGTCCGGCCTACCGACTCTTCTATGACGAACCCATTGAGTTTGTCCGGGGTAGTGGCGTGCATCTGTATGACGTCAACGGCCAGGAGTACCTCGACGTCTACAACAACGTCGCCTGTGTTGGTCATGCCCATCCCAGGGTTGCTGCCGCGATCGCCGCTCAAGCGGCCCAGCTCAGTACGCATACCCGGTACCTGCACCGCGGGATTGTTGAGTATTCCGAACAGATCTTGGCAACGATGCCCGCTGAGATCGGTCACATTATGTTCACCTGCACCGGATCAGAATCAGTTGACCTAGCACTGCGCATTGCCAAGCATCAGACCGGTGGCACTGGGGTGATCGTCACGCGCAACGCGTATCACGGGGTCACAACGGAAGCGGCAGCAATCTCACCCTCGCTGGGTGGGCTCGCGAGCTTGCCCAGCTGGGTTCGAGTCGTTGATGCGCCAGATGCTCGCAGCACTGATCTAGAAGGTCATGCTGATCTCGGCCAGTGGTTCGCTGCCCATGTTCAGGCTGCCATCGAGGATCTCTTGGACAGCGGCATCACGTTCGCGGCATTGATCGTTGATTCGATCTTTGCTTCTGACGGAGTGTTCTCCGACCCAGCGGGATTCCTCAAGCCTGCGGTCGACGTGGCCCATGCGGCTGGTGGGCTCTACATTGCGGACGAAGTACAGCCTGGTTTCGGTCGAACCGGATCGCAACTGTGGGGATTTGAACGTCATAGTGTCGGTGATGCGCGCGTTAGTCCAGACCTGGTCTGCGTAGGTAAGCCGATGGGTAACGGCTATCCCGTCGCCGCCACGATGATGCGTCCGGAGGTGATGGACAAGTTCGGACGTGAGATGCGTTACTTCAACACGTTCGGCGGAAATGCCACGGCAATTGCCGCGGCCCAAGCGGTGCTCGATGTGATCGTCGATGAGCAGATCCAGGCGAATGCTGCCAGCATCGGCGCGTATCTGCGTGCCGGGCTAGGGGAGTTGGCGACGCGTTACCCGCAGATCGCCGAGGTTCGCGGTGATGGGCTGTTCATCGGGGTTGAACTGATCGAACCGGAGACGGGGGCTCCCAACGAGGCGCTCATGTTGCAGTTGGTAAATGGTTTGCGGCGACGGCATATCCTTATAGGGACGGCCGGGCTCTACAACAACAACCTGAAGATTCGACCACCGCTAGTCTTCTCTCGAGTTGATGCGGATCGCTTCCTGACGGAGTTGGACGCCGAACTCGCCCGGTAAGACGCAGGGAGTAGCGGTTTGTCGGCTTCGGCCGTGAACCATTGATTCAAGAGATGAGTTATGACGCAGATCGATAGCACGCAGGACCCAAGCGGCCGCGAGGTGTACGACGTACACGCAGTGCAGGAAAAGTGGCTGCCCGTCTGGGATGAGATCGCACCCTTCCGAAGCGGTCGTCCCGATGATACGCGTCCGCGTAAGTACGTTCTCGACATGTTCCCGTACCCGTCCGGCGACCTACACATGGGTCACGCCGAGGCGTACGCGATGGGGGATGTGATCGCGCGCTACTGGGCGCTCAAGGGTTTCAATGTGATGCACCCGATCGGCTGGGACTCATTCGGCCTGCCGGCAGAAAATGCTGCGATCAAGAACAATGTCGATCCGGCTCTCTGGACGGACGAGAACATTGCCCAGCAGAAGGCGTCGATGCGCCGTTATGCGTGCTCATTTGACTGGGATCGTGTGCTGCAGACCTCGGATCCGGCCTACTACCGCTGGAATCAGTGGCTCTTCGTCCAGATGTTTGAGCGGGGCCTGGCCTACCGCAAGGACTCGGCCGTCAACTGGTGTCCGACGTGTCAGACGGTGCTGGCCAACGAGCAGGTTGTGGCTGGCCGATGTGAACGTTGCGACTCGGTGGTTACCAAGCGCAAGCTGACCCAGTGGTATCTGAAGATCACTGATTACGCTGACCGGCTACTCGATGACATGGCACAGTTGGAAGGGAAGTGGCCAGAGAAGGTGCTGCTCATGCAGCGCAACTGGATTGGTCGATCCACCGGTGCCGAGGTCACCTTCGCGATCGACGGACGTGCTGAGCCGGTCACGGTGTACACGACCCGTCCCGACACCCTGTTCGGTGCCACCTTCTTCGTTGTTGCAGCCGATTCTGCGCTGGCGGCCGAATTGGCCGCCGGGACTCCGTCGGAGGGTGAATTCACCGCCTATGTAGAGCGGATCAAGGCCGACAGCGATATTGATCGCTTGGCTACCGATCGTCCGAAGACTGGCGTGTTCCTGAATCGGCATGCCATCAATCCGGTGAACGGGGCGCTGATCCCGATCTACGCGGCCGACTACGTGCTGGCCGATTACGGAACCGGCGCGATCATGGCCGTTCCGGCCCATGATCAACGCGACTTTGAGTTCGCGAAAGTCTTTGATCTACCTGTCGTGACGGTCGTTGAACCACCAGCCGACTGGGAAGGTGAGGCGTACGCCGGCGATGGTCCGGCGGTTAACTCCGATTTCCTTAATGGGCTGCGTAAGGCCGAAGCCATCGACGCGATGATCGCCTGGCTTGAAGAGCGCGGTCTGGGCAAGGGTGCGGTCAATTACCGACTCCGCGATTGGCTGATTTCACGTCAGCGCTACTGGGGCACTCCCATCCCGATCATCCACTGTCCATCCTGTGGTGAAGTTCCGGTACCGGCAGATCAGCTGCCAGTGACGTTGCCACCAGCCGAAGGTTTGGACCTCAAGCCCAAGGGCACCTCGCCACTGGGCGGTGCTGCTGACTGGGTCAATGTGGACTGCCCGCGATGCGGTCAGGCTGCCAAACGCGATACAGACACGATGGATACGTTCGTCGATTCATCGTGGTACTTCCTGCGTTACTTGGATCCAAACAAGACGGACGGCCCCTTTGACGTCGAACAAGCACGCGAGTGGATGCCGATTGATCAGTACGTCGGTGGAGTCACGCACGCGATCCTGCACCTGTTGTATTCACGCTTCTTCGTCAAGGTGCTCAACGACATGGGCATGGTCGATTTCAATGAACCGTTCACGCGACTGCTGAATCAAGGCATGGTCGTCATGAACGGATCGGCCATGAGTAAGTCACGCGGCAACCTCGTCCGCCTTACCGACGAGCTTGCGGAGAATGGTGTCGACTCGGTGCGACTCACGATGGTGTTCGCTGGACCGCCAGAGGACGACATCGACTGGGCTGATGTATCGCCGTCCGGGGCGAAAAAGTTCTTGGCACGCGCATGGCGACTCTCGGGTGATGTGACCAGTGCACCTGGTGTTGATGTCACCACCGGCGATCTTTCACTTCGTCAGGCTGTAGCGCGAACGGTTGACGATGCGGCCAAAGCCGTTGAGTCGTACCGCTTTAATGTGACGGTTGCAAAGACAATGGAACTGGTCAACATCACGCGTAAGGCAATCGACAGTGGTGTTGGGCCAAGCGATCCAGCGGTTCGCGAAGCGGCAGAGGCCGTTGCCAAGATGCTGTCACTGGTTGCCCCATACACGGCCGAAGAAATGTGGGAGCGATTGGGCCACACGCCAACTGTTGCTCTGTCTGGTTGGCCCGAGGTTGATCCCGCGTTGTTAGTTCAAGAGTCAGTTGTCTGCGTTGTCCAGGTTGCGGGCAAGGTACGTGACCGCCTCGATGTGTCACCCGATATCTCCGAAACAGAGCTCAGGGAATTGGCCTTGGCAAGCCCGGCAGTGACCGCAGCTCTCGCGGGCGCGAGCATTCGTACTGTGATCGTTCGGCCACCAAGTTTGGTGAACATCGTTCCTGGTTCGTGATCGGCTCAGGAACGCTGATCGGTAGGGTCACGGTATGAATCCGAAGGTTGTTGTCGTCACTGACTCAACCGCGTACCTATCTGAAGACGAGGTTTCCCGTCACCAGATCGTTGTTGTGCCGGTCAGTGTTGTTGTCGACGGTGTTGCGTTCGATGAGGGGATCGACATCAGCGCGATCGATATCGCTGACGCACTGCGCAAACGATTGAGTGTCACAACCTCTCGACCTTCACCCGAGCGATTCCTTCGGGTGTACGAAGCCGCCGCCGATCGGGGCGCGACGCATGTCGTGTCGGCGCACCTGTCGGCAGACATGAGTGGCACCTATGACTCGGCTGTTTTGGCTGCCCGCGAATCACCGATTCCAGTGACGGTTCTTGATACTCGAAGCGTCGGAATGGCCATGGGCTTCGCGGTACTGGCTGGTTGCGCACAGGTCGATCAGGGTGCTGCCCCGGAGGTGATCGCGGCGGCGATCATGAGCCGAGTTTCAGCGAGCAGTGCGCTGTTCTATGTCGACACCCTCGAGTATCTGCGGCGCGGTGGACGCATCGGTGCGGCGCAGGCGGTCGTTGGGCAGGCCCTGTCTGTGAAGCCGATCTTGGAGTTGGTGGATGGTCGCGTCGTACCGCTGGAGAAGGTGCGAACCTCGGCCAAGGCCCTTGCCCGTCTTACAGAGTTAGCCGTCGCACGGGCTGGTGGCCGGTCCTGCGATATTGCTGTTCAGCACCTTGATGCCGCCTCTCGTGCCCAGGAACTTGCAGCACTGCTTACCGCAGCGCTGGTGGATTCGGTAGTCACGGTGAGCGAGGTGGGTGCGGTCGTGGGTGCGCATGTAGGCCCGGGCATGGTGGCCGTCGGAATATCGCCGCGCACGTAATACCTGATCTGACCTATCCCCAGCCGGCCGGCACGGCGCGTCCTTCCCGCTGCGCCCCTGGTGTCGGACACCGAGGGGCAGTTCCTCCCTAGGGTCGCGGAGTGCTGCCACGTCCTCGTCGTCGAATTGATGCCAACCAAGCCCGTGCCCGGCTCGTGGCACTGCGCGATCGACGGATTCAGGCCGCGGAGCACAGTGATGAGGACGACGGAAGGATTGACGGCGATGAGTTCGTCGATCTTGCGCACGCAGATCCCGGGGTTACTCGTGGACGGGTGTGGATGTCGAGTTCACTACGTCCGGTCGTGGTGGCAATTGGCTTAACCGCGGCGGTGATGTGGGTGTTCACCCATATGTCGACGATGACGACCCCAACCGTTGTGACGATGGCGACCGGTGCACCACTGGTAGATGTCAGTAGCAGTTATGCGTCAGCACCATCAGTAACTGCAGCATCAGTTGCTGCACCATCAGGGGCTCAACCGTCCATCACCCCACAGACAATCATCGTGCATGTCCTCGGGCAGGTTCGTGAACCAGGCTTGGTAACCCTGCCATTGGGCGCCAGGGTTTCCGACGCCATTGATGCTGCAGGTGGTTTGAGATCAACGGCCTCCAGTGGAGGTCTCAATCTTGCTCGGCGCGTTGTGGACGGTGAGCAGATCCTTGTTTCCCCTTCAGTACCAACGGCTATGCCGATCAGCGGTGCTATCGGCACGGGTGCTACCTCTGCGGCCGGGTCTGGGGCTGGGTCCACGGTTATTGATCTGAACTCCGCCGATCTCGCAGCCCTTGATGCACTTCCAGGGGTTGGCCCGGTGATGGCGGCCCGCATCCTGTCATGGCGTGATCAGCACAGGCGATTCACCACAATCGATCAACTTCGCGAGATCTCTGGAATCGGGCAACGAACCTTCGAGCGCTTGAAGCCCTATGTCCGTGTCTGAACAGTCCGTGTCTAAACAGTCCGTGTTCGAGGATGTGGACCAATCGCGGGATTCACCGATGTCGTGGCTGGTGGTCCTGATCGCAGCAGGCGTATGGCTGATCACTGCCATGGAGTTGCTGGTGATCAACATCATTGGCCCACGTTCGATGTGGGTTTGCATCGTGATGATCGTGGTGGTTGTTGTCGCTGGAGCCAGGGTGATGAGTCGTCGAAGGAGTCGTCGGCGGCTGATTGTCCACGTCATTGCAGGGGTGTGCGGCGTGGGAGTGATCTGCGCTGCGGTAGTTACGTGGAGAGTTCTGCCGTTGCAACGCGATCAGTTGGTGGTGGATACGTGGCGGAGTGCGTCGTCTGGCCACCTTCGCATCGAGGCTGATGTCGTCATCAATTCCGCACCTGAGCATCGATCAGGGCGCACCAGCGGCTCTCGGCTTATGAGTGATTCGTGGCGCAGCAGGGCCACGGTGCTGATGTGGCGACGGATAGGCCTTGCGTCGATGGCTACAAATCTGCCGGCGCAGTTGGACTTTGCGCGGCCAGTTAATGATGTGCAACCGGGTGCGCTTGTCCATGTCGTTGGCTCGGTTCGACCAGGTGATCCCCTTCAAGGGACGGCCGTTTACCTGCGCGCAGAGGCTATTCACGTGATTCACCCGGCGCCCATGTGGCAACGACTCGCGGCGGTGTTTCGTCAGTCAGTAACCGCTGCCGTGCGTACTCACCCCGCCGATGTGCGCGGTCTGCTGCCCGGTTTGGTTGTGGGGCAAACCAATGACATGCCCGACGATCTGGCCATGGCGATGCGTGATAGCGGACTTTCACATCTCTCAGCGGTATCTGGCGGCAACATCAGCATTGTGATCGTCGTGTGGCTGACGGCGCTGCGTTCGGCCGGGCTGCGACGAGGCCGATGGCAGCTATGCGCGGTTGCCCTTGGGGTGCTGGTGTACGTCGTGGTCGTCCAACCCCAGCCCTCGGTTGATCGAGCAGCGTTGATGGCGATGGCTGCACTTGGTGCGCACGCTATTGGCCTTCGGTTGCGCGCCGAGGCTGTACTGGCGGCCACGGTGAGCGTGTTGGTGATCGTGGATCCGTTCCTGTCGATCTCACCAGGCTTCGCGATGTCCGTTCTGGCGACAGCTGCGCTCATTGTCGTAGCCCGCAAACAGCGACCCCCCGTGCAGGCGACTCGAGCTGGGGCGTGGGTAGTCCTGACTCGAATTCTGACGGTGACCGCAACGCTGGCGACGGCTGCAGTGGCTGCCACTGTGATTGTGGCGCCGGTATCGGTCTGGTTCGGCAATGGAATGCAACTGGGTGGGATCGTCGCGAACATTCTGGCCGAGCCATGTGTGTTTCCAGCTACAGCCTTCGGGTTGATCGCGGGGCTTGTGGGGCTGGCGAGTCCAGCTGTCGCAGCGATCGTTGTGACACCGGGTTGTTGGGCGACGGACGTGATCGCGCACATCGCCCGCTGGACGGCCACGAATATCCCGCCGATGCCGTGGGTCAGTGGTCTGCAGGGCGCGGGCATCATGCTGGCACTGGTGGTGGGGGGAATTGGTGCCTTGGTGATTGCGCCCGGCGGCACGATTCGTCGGTTGTGTATGGCCGTCATGGGGATCGGGCTGGTCCTATGTCTCGGCGTTCCAACCCCTGTCGCCCAGCCGCTGGCGTCATCGACCTCATGGCCGCCGGCTGGTTGGCGCATCATCATGTGCGATGTCGGTCAAGGGGATTCGATGTTGATCAGGATCGATGACGTTACTGCGATCGTTGTTGATACCGGGCCGGATCCGGCATTCGAGCAACGATGTATTCAACGCGCGGGAATCGCACACGTGCCAGTCGTCGTTCTGACCCATTTCCACGCCGATCATGTTGAAGGATTACCCGGATTGTTGGCGGTGACGCAGCCGGGGCTGCTGGAGGTATCACCATTGGCCGAACCCGTCGCTGAAGCTCGCAGGGTGAAGCGATGGGCGGCTGCGGCAGGTAGTGCAATACATCTGGCTGCACCGGCTGACGTAGTGCATGTCGGACCGGTTGCGATGACGGTGGTGTGGCCACAACGGATATTGCGTGGGCTGGGTTCAGATCCCAACAATGCCAGCGTGACCATGGTTGCGTCTGTTGACGGTATCCGCGTACTTCTTGGTGGTGATTTGGAGACCGCAGCGCAGCAAGCCGTGCTTGCATCAGGACAGATAGCAGCCGTCGATGTCGTGAAGGTTCCGCATCATGGGTCGGCGAAGCAATCACCGGATTGGGCTCGAGTAACGCGGCCCCGGTTTGCGCTTATTGGAGTGGGGGTCGATAACGACTACGGCCATCCTTGGCCCGGAACTGTCCGTCAGTATCAGGCGGTTGGCGCGACGATAGGACGGACTGATGTTGATGGCGACCTTGCCATCGTGAAATCTTCCGCTGGCGTCCTTCAACTCATTCGTCGCGGACGATGGGGTTGAACACATAGTGTCGGCGAGGCATGACATGCTCTGAGGGTTATGACTCCACCAGCCAAGCGGTCATCGACCACATCACCAGGTGCCTCCGCGGCAGATGTGGCCTCATCGCGAGCCGTGCTGGCCTTGGGCGTGGACGACTTCCTAGCTGACCGAGTTGTTGCCTCGGTTATGGCCCATGCGCGAGCCGAAGATCCAACCATTGAGCGGCGGGACGTCAATCTGTCTCACGAAGAAGCTCTTGGCACGCTGATTGAGGCCTGTTCACCCAATTTGTTCGGTTCTGCGGCTGTCGTCGTGGTCTACGCGGCGGACTTTGCCGACGAGACAATGATTTCGACGCTGGTCACGGCGGCGCGCGATGGGGACCTTCGTCTGGTCGTGGTTCATCCGGCAGGTCAGCGGGGCCGCAAAGTCAGTGACGCACTCAAAAGTGCTGGTTTCACCGTGGCAGCGTGCGACAAGCTCAAAGGCCGAGCCATTGAGGAGTTCATTACTCGCGAGCTCAAGACCTTGCGCAGACGTGCCACGCCTGAGGCCGTTGAAGCGCTTCGACTAGCAGTCGGTGATTCGCCGCGTGCTCTTGCCGCAGCATGTGCTCAGTTGGTCAGTGATCTGTTAGCTGACCCACTGACCCCAGAATTGGTGGCGGTCTATTACGAGGGCGTATCTGATGTGCCCGGGTATTTGGTGTCTGATGCGGTCCTGGATGGACGGGCGTTAGAGGTCATGCGCCATACCCGTTGGGCCTTGGTTAATGATCCCGGTGCCGGGCCGGCTTTATCGGCGGCGGTCGGCGGGGGATTACGGGGGCTTGGCCGGGTTGCCGCGTCGCCGCGTGGTGCCTCGGATGCGCAGGTCGCGAAGGAGGCGGGCGTCCCGCCCTTCAAAGTCAGGACTATCCGAGATCAGGCCAAACGATGGCATCCGTCGGCGGTCGCATCCGCGATTGTGAACATTGCGATAGCTGATGCAGCTGTTAAGGGACGTTCGGTCCAGGGGCGCGAGATGCCCGAGGCGAGCGTAGACAAAGAGCAGGGTACCTACATCCTTGAACGTGCCCTGATCAACATTGTCAACAATCGCTCGCGCTAGCCACCACTCACCGCAGTGAGCATAAAAAAACGAGTGCCGCCCCTAGGGGACGGCACTCGTTGTGACGTGTGAGTTAGGCGCTGAGCGACGAGGCCTGCGACGCAATGGCCGACTTGCGGTTCGCGGCCTGGTTCTTGTGAATAACACCCTTGCTCGCTGCCTTATCGAGCAGGCGCGTTGCTGCGCGAGCGTATTCGGCGGCGGCGGCAGCGTCACCAGCCGCAGCGGCCTCGCGGAAGCGACGCACTGCGGTCTTGAGGGACGAACGGGTCGCCTTGTTGCGCTGGCGGGCCAACTCGTTCGTACGGTTACGCTTGATCTGCGACTTGATATTCGCCACGGTGCTCTGTGCCTTTTCGTTACGGGTGTCGTGCCGGATAGTGCGAACCAACGTTAGTGCGCAGGTCCGACTCGTCAGGGTACCTGCTTAGGGTCACTCCGGACAAATCCATGCTGCCATAACCGTGCGTAACGACATATCTGCCGGTTGAGAGACGCTGCGTGACGGTTGGCCGATAAAAACGAACAAATAGGGAACTATTTGCGCAAAATTGTTGCCGTAGAGGCCTTTCGGCGGCACTCTATGCGGCATTGATCAATTCCTGCATCGTCAAGGAGTTCTCGTGGCCCGCTCTTTCGGATTGAACCGCACGTCCTCGGCTGTGGGGGTGGCCCTGGCTGCCATTGCTGCTCTGCTCGTCAGTCTGCTGACTGTCACAGTCGGCCCTGCGTCCGCGACTCCCAAAATCCATGTGGATTCCACGGCCAAGTACATCGTGTCGTTCGCCGATCCATCGCTTGCTCGTTACAAGGGCGGTATCAAGGGCCTGCCGCGCACAGCTGCGGTCAAGGGCCATCGCCTCAACACCAAGACCGCTGCGGCCGCGAAGTACCGCACCCATCTGTTGAACAGGCAGCGGGCGACCTTGGCGAAGGTGGGACATGTTCGTGTGCTCGCCACGTTCACCAGCGTCTTTTCCGGGGCTGCGGTCGAGTTGACGGCAACGCAGGCGAATAAGTTGCGCTCGCAGAAGGGGGTTCTGGGGGTTTTCAAGAACGAAATCCTTAAGCCCGATGCCATTCCAGCTGGCGATACGTCTGCATTCGTGGGCCTTACCGGTAGCGGTGCCTGGGACAAGGTTGGTGGCCGCGACAAGGCGGGCAAGAACGTCGTCGTCGGTGTGATCGACACCGGCATCTGGCCGGAGAGCAAGTCCTTCGCGGCGCTGCCCGACACCAAGGGTGTTCCGTCAACCTGGCATGGAGTCTGTGAGACCGGTCAAGACTGGACGGCCAAGAACTGCAACAACAAGATCATTGGTGCGCGTTACTACGTCGATGGCTTCGGCGGCCCAAGTGCCCTCCTGCCGGAGGAGTACCTCTCACCGCGTGACGGTGATGGCCACGGTAGCCACACCTCGTCTACCGCCGCGGGTGACTACGGAGTACATGCCGTCATCAACGGCACCAGCATGGGTTCGATCTCCGGTGTCGCTCCAGCGGCTCGCATCGCTGTCTACAAGGTCTGCTGGAACGGCGATGCCGGTGGTTGCGCGACGATCGACAGCATGAACGCGATCGAGGATGCGATCAATGATGGTGTCGACGTTTTGAATTTCTCCATCGGTGGAGCCACGAGCACGAACAATGACCCGGTTTCCTTGGCGTTCTTCGACGCTGCCGCTGCGGGCGTTTTCGTCTCGACGTCAGCAGGTAACTCCGGCCCAACGCCGAGCACGGTGAACCACGACGCTCCCTGGGAGATGACCGTAGCCGCAGGCACCACAGATCGCGTCGGTCGCGGGGTCGTCAGCCTTGGAGATGGCGCATCCTTCACCGGTGTTTCGTCACCGAATGCCGGTGCTGGTCCCGCCCCGCTCGTCCTGTCAACGAATGCAGGACTCCCAACGGCGACGGCCGATGACGCACGACTGTGCGCCCCCGGTGCACTCGATCCGGCTGTTGTTAAGGGTGCGATCGTCGTGTGTGATCGTGGTTTCTACGCCCGCACCGACAAGAGCTATGCAGTCTTGGCTGCTGGTGGCGTCGGGATGGTGCTGGCCAACGTCGGCCCCAACTCGTTGGACGCCGATGTTCACTATGTGCCCACTGTGCACGTCGATGTGGTAGCGGGTGCTGCGATCAAGGCATATGCGGCCACCCCAGGTGCGACTGCAACACTGTCCAAGGGTGCATTCGTCTCCGGTGTTGAAGGACCTTACGTCGCAAGCTTCTCGTCGCGTGGCCCATCACTCGTCGGTGATGGCGACATGATCAAGCCGGACATCATGGCTCCGGGTGTCGACATCTTGGCAGCCGTGGCTCCGCCGTCGAATGCTGGTCGGTCGTTCGACTTCTACAGCGGCACCTCAATGGCCTCACCGCATATCGCCGGCATGGGCGCACTGATGAAGCAGGCACATCCCGACTGGTCGCCGATGGCGATCAAGTCAGCTCTGATGACAAGTGCGGATCAGGTCGACAACAAGGGTGTTGCCCTTGAGGGAACGCCACTTGATTACGGAGCTGGTGAAGTCAATGTCACTCGTGCAATGAAGGCCGGCTTGGTGTACGACAGCAACTTCATCGACTGGTACGGCTACCTGTGTGCCACAGAGTGGGGTAACGACACCTGCGATTACTACGGCATCCCAACCTTCGATGCCAGTGATTTCAACTACGCATCGATCGCTATCGGATCCTTAGCGGGTCAGCAAAAGGTGACTCGCACTGTCACTCAGACGTGGGCAGAAAAGGCCGACTGGGTACCGTCCATCAAGGCACCTGCGGGCATCAACGTGACGGTGTCACCATCGCACGTGGTTCTGCGTAAGGGTCAGTCAGCGACCTTCACCTACACGTTCACCCGTACGACGGCGGCCCTTGACGAGTACACGTTCGGAACCGTCACGTTGAAGGACCGTCTTGCTGACCAGAAGGCGAACCCGCCGATGGTGAGTCAGATCGCGATTCGTCCGGTTGCGCTATCCCTGCCCGGTGAGGTTGCCGGTGCCGGAGCGGCTGGATCCACGTCGTTCACGGGTACCGCTGGCTACGCAGGAGCACTCGGTTCGACGGTGGCCGGCCTTGTTGCGGCCAGCGAGCAGGATGCACCCGTTTCGGGTGCTACAGGCGGATCCTTTGATGTAGGCAACCCGGCCGCTGGTCCACACACGGCGCACTTCACCGTCAACGTGCCAGCCGGTACGAACTTGTCGAGGTTCTCCACCTTCGCCAGTGATTATGCCGCCGGCGATGACCTCGATCTGTTCGTCTACTCCGCGGGTACCTTGGTAGGGGCCTCAGCGGGTGGTACGGCTGACGAGCAGGTGGATCTGGTCGCACCGGATGCAGGTACGTATGACGTCTATGTAGACGCCTACGCCCTCACGGCCGGATCGGCCAACGTCCGTCAATTCACATGGAACCTAAGCTCGACGAACGAGGGCAACCTCACCGTCGCAGCGCCGGCATCGGTCACCGTGGCGGGTGCCGTTCCGGTCACGGCGAACTGGTCTGGCCTGACGGCCGGCCAACGCTATCTCGGTGCGATCACGTGGAATGACGGCACCAACGATGTCGCTCAGACCCTGGTTCGCGTCGACGGCTGACGCCGTACCTACATCTCGCTGCGGGCCTGTCGGACTAGATCCGGCCGGCCCGCAGCGCTGTGACGGGCCATGTCAGTTCGGTGTCAGCGCCGGTTCATGGGACGATAGGCAGATACCGTTCGCACTAGTAAGGACTCACTGACTCACGTGGCCAACTCGTCTGCACCCAAGCCGGGTTCGACCGACCCTTCGGTGATCCGCAATTTCTGCATCATTGCCCATATCGACCACGGTAAATCGACGCTGGCCGATCGTATGCTGCAGATCACCGGTGTTGTCGACTCACGGCAGATGCGCGCGCAGTACCTCGACCGGATGGATATCGAGCGTGAGCGCGGTATCACCATCAAGAGTCAGGCCGTGCGGCTACCGTTCACGGCCGATGACGGTGTGACGTACATCCTGAATTTGATTGATACCCCCGGGCACGTTGACTTCACCTATGAGGTGTCGCGAAGCCTGGCCGCCTGTGAGGGCGCGATCCTGCTGGTGGATGCGGCCCAGGGCATCGAGGCGCAGACGCTGGCCAACCTCTACCTTGCGCTGGAGAACGACCTGCAGGTCATTCCCGTCCTCAACAAGATTGATTTGCCAGCTGCTCAACCCGAAAAGTATGCGGCCGAACTTGCCCACATCATCGGGTGTGATCCCGCCGACGTTCTCAAGGTGAGTGCCAAGACGGGCGTTGGCGTTGGAGAGCTTCTTAATGAGGTTGTGAAACTCATTCCGGCTCCCATCGGTAACGCAGATGCGCCAGCCCGGGCCATGATCTTTGACTCGGTCTACGACACTTACCGCGGTGTCGTGACGTATGTGCGCGTCATCGACGGACAGCTCTCGACCCGTGAGCGCATCGCGATGATGAGCACCGGCGCTACCCACGAGTTGCTGGAAGTTGGCGTGATTTCCCCTGAGCCAGTGCCGTCGGCTGCGCTTGGTGTGGGAGAGGTCGGCTACCTCATCACCGGCGTGAAGGATGTTCGTCAGTCCCGTGTTGGTGACACTGTTACATCGTCACTTCGCGGTGCGACGGAGGCACTCGGGGGGTATCGCGATCCCAAGCCGATGGTGTTCTCGGGGCTGTACCCACTTGATGGGTCTGACTATCCGCTACTGCGGGATGCGCTCGACAAGTTGAAGCTGAACGATGCTGCCCTGGTGTACGAGCCAGAGACCTCAGTGGCACTTGGCTTTGGATTCCGTTGCGGATTCCTTGGATTGCTGCACCTTGAGATCGTGCGTGAACGCCTTGAGCGCGAGTTCAATCTCGATCTGATCTCTACCGCCCCGAACGTTGTCTACCGCGTGACGATGGACGATCGCAGTGAACTCATCGTCACGAATCCCAGTGAGTTTCCGTCGGGCAAAATTGCTGAGGTTAACGAACCTATTGTCCGTGCGACGATCCTTGCGCCGAGTGAGTACGTGGGCGCGATCATGGAACTGTGCCAGACCCGACGTGGTGCACTGATGGGCATGGATTATCTGTCTGAGGACCGCGTCGAACTGCGGTACACCTTGCCGCTGGCAGAAATCGTGTTCGACTTCTTTGATGCCTTGAAGTCAAAGACCAGGGGATATGCCTCACTCGACTATGAACCCATCGGTGAGCAGGCTTCCGACCTGGTGAAGGTCGACATACTTCTGCATGGCGACGCGGTTGATGCGTTCTCAGCGATCGTGCATAAGGACAAGGCGTATGCCTACGGCGTGCACATGGCTGGAAAGCTGAAGGATTTGATCCCGCGCCAGCAGTTTGAGGTCCCCATTCAGGCCGCGATCGGTGCTCGAGTGATCGCGCGCGAAAGTATCCGCGCGATCCGTAAGGATGTTCTTGCCAAGTGCTACGGCGGTGACATCAGCCGTAAGCGCAAGCTGCTTGAAAAGCAGAAGGAAGGCAAGAAGCGGATGAAGATGGTGGGCCGCGTCGAGGTGCCGCAAGAGGCCTTCATCGCGGCACTGTCAACGGACGAATCGCCAGCCAAGCCGAAATAGTCTGTCCGGCGCGATCTGCTTGCGCGGAACCTGCGCATCTCGGCCATCGGCACACTACGCTTCGATACGAGAACTCTGGAACATCCGGAGCTGCCTGGGAGGTTGTCATGTCCGAGTCACTCGTGCCGAGTGCTGGCCGCACCAGCGTCGCGCCTGAAACACTCCCAACCCCGGCGACGTCCATGGGTTCGTTGCTCATGGACCGCGTCAAGGCAACCCCTGCCCATGAGGCGTTCCGTTCACCAACCGATAACGGCTGGGAATCATGGACGTGGGCACGCAGTAACGAACGGATCTCCGATCTGGCTGCCGGCTTCCTTTCCCTTGGCTTACAGCCTGAGGATCGCGTGGCGATTGCCGCTGCAACTCGGCTGGAATGGATCTTTGCTGACCTCGCGGTGATGTGTGCCGGTGGCGCCACCACCACGGTGTATCCGTCGACGAACTCTGAAGATGTTGCCTACATCATCAGTGATTCAGGGTCGCGGTTTGTGGTGGCCGAAGATGCCAAGCAGCTGGCCAAACTACTTGACCAGCGGGCAGCAATCGGCGGCGTTGACGTTGTCATCATGATGGACACCGCCGGTATTGACCCTGCCGTTCGTACTGATGGCTGGGTTATCACCCTCGATGATCTAGCCGCGCGCGGTCGTACGCTGTTGGCCTCGGATCCAGATGCGGTAACTCGTGCGACGCAGGCGGTTCATTCCGATCACTTGGCCACGTTGATCTATACGTCCGGCACAACGGGTAAGCCCAAGGGTGTCGAACTCACGCATAAGAATTGGACGTACGAGGGCGCCGCCATTGATGCGATGGGTTTGATCAAGGATCCGTTGAATAAGACGCATTTCCTGTGGCTTCCACTTTCACACTCATTCGGCAAAGTGCTCATCTCTGCCCAGTTACAACTTGGGTTTACCACCGCGGTTGACGGTCGCGTCGACAAGATCGTCGACAACCTGGCTGAGATCAAGCCAAACTTCATGGGTGGCGCACCGCGCATCTTCGAAAAGGTCTATGCGCGCGTGGTGTCAACCACGGAATCCGAGGGTGGTGCGAAGGCATCGATCTTCACCTGGGCAATCGGCATTGGTAAGCAGGTTGCCGAGTTGACTCTGGCCGGAAAGTCGGTGCCTTTCGCCCTGTCAGCGCAGCACAAAATCGCCGATCGCTTGGTCTTTAGCAAGGTGCGCGAGCGTCTTGGCGGAAACATCGACTTCATGATTTCTGGCTCAGCAGCCCTGTCTAAAGATGTCAGCATGTGGTTCGCCGCCGTTGGCCTGCCGATTCTGGAAGGGTATGGGCTCACGGAAACCTCGGCCGGCGCTTGCGTTGGACGTCTGGATCACAACTGGGTTGGCACCGTTGGCCTACCGTTCCCTGGCACGCAGGCGCGCATCGCGGACGACGGCGAGATCCTGCTGCGCGGTGATGGCATCATGCGTGGCTATCACAATCTGCCGGACGCTACCGCTGAGGTCTTGATCGGTGATGGCTGGTTTGCCACAGGTGACATCGGTGAGATCGACGATGACGGCTATGTGCGCATCACTGATCGCAAGAAGGATCTCGTCAAGACCAGTGGTGGTAAGTACATCGCGCCGGCATTGATTGAATCGCGGTTCAAGGCGCTGTGTCCGATTTTGGGCAATGTGATCGTGCATGCCAATGGTCGTAACTACGCAACTGCGATCGTCACCCTTGATCCCGACGTGACGGCGGGTGTTGCTCGTTCTGCTGGGATCGAAGGTGGCATGGCCGAGTGGGCCGCGGCACCCGAGATCGACAAGATCGTGCGTGATGCGGTGACGGAGTTGAACACTGGGCTTAACCGCTGGGAGACGATTAAGGATGTGCGCATCCTGCCTCGTGATCTCTCGGTTGAAGAGGGTGAACTCACCCCGAGCTTGAAGATCAAGCGCAAGGTTGTTGAGACCACGTTCGCCGATGTCATTGAATCGATGTATCCGAATTCATGAGCTCCGTCCGCTTGAAAACCAATGCCCTCTCTGCCAGTTGAGGGCGAACCGGCTCCGGTTGATGGATCACTGCCGCCTGCCTCGGCCGATGCATTCGGACAGCGACCGCTGTCGTTCTATGTTCACGTTCCATACTGTGCAAGCCGCTGTGGTTACTGTGATTTCAACACCTACACCGCCGCTGAACTTGGTGCTTCTGCATCACAGAGTGGCTACGCAGCCCAGGCGGTAGCAGAGGTACGCCTTGCCCGTCAGGTGTTGGGTGATCGCGAAGTTCCGCTGTCGACAGTGTTCTTCGGTGGTGGAACACCAACCCTGCTGCCCGCCCAAGACCTGGCCCGCATGCTTGGCGCGATTCGCGATGAGTTTGGTCTTGCGGCCGATGCTGAGGTGACGACGGAGGCAAATCCTGATTCAGTCACCCCTGAATCGCTGGAGCTTCTGCGCGCTGCTGGGTTCACCCGCATCTCGTTTGGAATGCAAAGTGTTGCCACACATGTGCTTGCCGTACTTGAGAGAACACATACTCCCGGTAGAGCCATCGAAGCGATTCGTGATGCGCGCGCTGCAGGATTCGCGCACGTGAACGTGGATTTGATCTATGCCACGCCAGGGGAGACTCGTGACGATTTTGCGCGCTCACTTGATGCGGCGATCTCAAGCGGAGCAGACCACGTATCGGCGTACTCGCTGATTGTCGAAGAGGGTACGCGCTTGGCAGGCAAGGTCCGTCGGGGCGACATCGCAGACGTCGAGGACGATGTAGCGGCCGATCGTTACGTCCAGGCTGATGAGGCGTTTACCGCCGCTGGCATGCACTGGTACGAGGTGAGCAACTGGGCCCAGCCCAATGGCGAATGTCGCCACAATCTGGCGTACTGGCGAAGTGATGACTGGTGGGGGATTGGACCCGGTGCGCACTCACATATCGCTGGTACTCGCTGGTGGAATGTGCGGCATCCCAGTGCGTATGGCGATCGGATCAATGCGGGTCTAAGCCCTGCCCAGGCGCGGGAAATCTTGACCAAGGATCAGCAACGTGACGAGCAGATCCTGCTCGGGATCCGGTTACGTGAAGGACTTGAGGCTGGCACTCTGTCCGCAACTCAGCTGAGCGTCGTCGATGCTGCGATGGGTGACGGCTTGGTGCACGGGGATTGGGCCGCGTCCGGACGAGTCACGCTCACGCAAAAGGGGCGCCTGCTCGCAGATCGTCTTGCCATTGATCTACTGAGCTAGCGCCCCTGATGCGATGGACGGATGTTATGCCGGTGCGATGGCCTGAGCGTTGACCTGACGGTATACGTGAGCGGTGATCAGGGCCATGAATGGCGTGACGAAGAACGTGCCAATGCCGCAGGTGCAGATCGAAATCAATCCGCCGGCAATGACGATCAGAATGAGCAGGATAACCGCGCCGAGATTACCGGTGACCTGCTTGAAGCTCTTCGAAAATGCTTCGCCTACCCCAGCACCCGTGTCGAGTGAGTGCCATGGCGCGAAGATCAGTAGTACGGAAACAATCAACGCTCCGATACACAAGGCCAGCAAGCCCAGTGCGATGCATAGGCCCATCACAATGCTGGTGATGATGAACGGCACCAGATTCTCACTGCTCATCAACATGTCGAATCGTGGCGCCTCACCTTGAGTGCGCTTAAGGGCTGCTCGGTAAAGGCCCACCGTTGCCAAGAAAGACAACACTGACAGTAGGAACAGCAGGATCAGCGCGATCGCACCGGGATTGTTCTGACCGTTGTTGTTCCGTTGAACGAAGCTGGTCAAGAAGTTGATGACCGCTGGGATGGCTGCCAAGCCGATCAGCACGCCAAGGTTTTTCTGAAGTACTGCCATCGACCAGGAGAAAGCCTCACCAATGTTCACTCCGCCTGCCCGGTAGGGCACGGGTGCACCGGCACCATCACCGCCACCTGGGTAGGACGGTGGGCCGACGGGTGGTGCTGTTGGAGGTGCCGGTGGCACAGGGGGTGCGGGTGGCACAGGGGGTTCTGGTGGCACAGGGGGTGCGGGTGGCTCAACTGGCGTGGTGGGCTCAGGTACTGAATCGCCACTCGGCAGGTTGAACTCTGGTCCCTCCGGTGGTGGAGTTGGAAAGCTCATGTTGATATCCCCTCTCGCCCGCCCCGTGCGGACCTACCACCTACCGTACCGATTCATATGGGTGGAAACCGTCCTTTTCGCGTCGAAATGAGTGTTCGGTTCAAACACCGTAGACTTGGCACTCAGGGCAGTTGAGTGCCAGAGCTGGTTGGGAGGGTGTGTGACGGAGGATCGTCGGCTCGCAGTGCTGCGGGCTATCGTTGAGGATTACGTGGCCACCCATGAGCCCGTTGGTTCACGCTCACTTGTTGAGCGGTATTCGCTTGGGGTAAGCCCAGCGACGATTCGCAATGACATGGCCGCGCTCGAAGATGAGGGCTTGATTGCCCAACCCCACACAAGTGCCGGACGCATTCCGACCGATCAGGGTTATCGGGTGTTCGTCGATCGACTGTCGCAGGTCAAGCCCCTCTCGTTGGCGGAGAAGCGCGCCATTGGCTCGTTCCTCGATGGCGCGGTTGATCTTGACGATGTGATGCAGCGGTCGGTCCGGTTGCTATCGCAACTCACCCATCAGGTCGCGATGATCCAGTACCCCTCACTCACCCGTTCGACGGTGCGTCACATCGAATTAGTTGGCCTCGGGCCGCAGCGCGTCCTGATGGTCTTGATCGCTGACACTGGCCGCGTCGAGCAGCGAGTGATCGACATTCAGTTCCCGATCTCTGACGACCTGCTTGCCCGCTTACGCGCGCGGATTTCTGAAGAGGCCACCGGGGTGCGGCTTGTCGATGTGGCCCCTAAGGTCAGCAGCCTTGTTTCGGAGTTCCCTCCCGATGAGCGTCCAGGTGTGTCGGCAATTATCGCCAGCCTGTTGGAGACCGTCGTTGAGCGGCACGAAGAGCGCGTGATGCTTGCTGGCACCTCCAACCTTGCCGCCTTCGGTGAAGACTGGGGTGGCTCCGTGCGTCCGGTCTTGGAAGCACTTGAGGAGCAAATGGTGTTGTTGCGATTGCTCGGTGAGAGCATGTCTGGTGATTCGCTCAGCGTTCGTATCGGTCATGAAAATGACGTGGAAGGACTGACGTCGACGTCGGTCGTCACAGTGGGCTACGCCCGAGGAGATGAAGTAGTGGCACACATGGGTGTTGTTGGTCCGACCCGGATGGACTATCCGAGCACCATGGGATCGGTGCGTGCGGTTGCGCGCTACGTCGGTCGCATCCTGACTGAGCAGCAGTGACGAGCTATGGCTACTGACTATTACGACGTACTCGGTGTATCGCGCGATGCAACACCTGAGGAGATCAAGCGTTCCTACCGCAAACTTGCCCGGGAATTACACCCCGATGTAAATCCTGATGAGGCCACCCAGGATCGCTTCAAGGACGTAACGGCTGCCTACGAGGTGCTGTCTGATCCTGAGAAGCGGCAGATGTACGACCTTGGCGGTGATCCGCGCGGTGGTGCCGGCGGTTTCGGACCGGGCACCTTCGGATTCGGCGACATCATGGACGCCTTCTTCGGTGGCCAATCACGTGGGCCGCGTCAGCGGATGAGTCGCGGTAAGGATGCGATGATCCGGCTTCAGGTTGATCTGAACGAAGCGACCTTTGGCGGCACGCGCGATATCACCGTCGACACTGCTGTGGCATGTTCCGATTGTGCAGGCGCGGGAACGGCCCCTAACACCGATGTTGTGCCCTGCACCATGTGCCAGGGCCGGGGTGAAATCCAGTCGGTACAGCGCAGTTTCCTCGGCCAGGTGATGACTTCACGTCCGTGCCCGCAATGTCAGGGCTTCGGAACTCTCATTCCACATCCATGTCCTGAGTGTTCAGGTGAAGGTCGGGTACGTACTCGCCGCACGCTGACCATCAAAATCCCACCGGGTGTTGAGACGGGTACACGCATCCAACTTCGTGGCGAAGGTGAAGTTGGTCAGGGTGGTGGACCGGCGGGTGATCTCTACGTCGAGATCGTGGAAAAGCAGCATGAGTTCTTCACACGTGATGGTGATGATCTGCACTGCACCCTCACGGTGCCTATGACGGCTGCGGCACTCGGAACTGTGATCCCGCTGACAACCCTTGACGGTGACGAGACCATCGACGTTAAGGCTGGCACGCAATCTGGGCAGCGCATTGTGCTGCGCCAGAAGGGAGTTGCTCGACTTCGCGGAAGTGGACGCGGTGATCTTTACGTCCACATCGACGTTGCCACTCCGACGAAACTCGATGAGCGGCAAGAAGAATTACTTCGCGAACTCGCGGCGCTGCGCAATGAAGAGCGGGTCGAGCCGGCACTTCATCAGAGTTCGTCACAGGGTGGTTTCTTCTCCCGTATCCGCGACGCTTTCAACTCCTAAGTCAGCGGATTTCACCACATGACCGCACCACTGTTCCTCGTCGACGATCTCAGCGATTCGTCGCAGGTGTCGCAGGTGTCGATCACGGGTGCCGAAGGCCGGCATGCGGTATCGGTGAAGCGGCTCTCGGTGGGTGAACCGGTTTTGGCAAGTGATGGCCGTGGGCGAGTTGCTCATGGGGTCGTTGCTGAAGTCATCGGCCGAGATCATCTGGTGATGTCGGTGGATTCCGTTGTGCACCATGAGGTTGCGAGCCCGCGGATCACTGTCGTTCAGGCTCTTGCCAAGGGTGACCGCGCGGAACTGGCCATTGAGCTGATGACTGAATTGGGCGTGCACCAGATTGTGCCGTGGTCGGCGAGCCGGTCAATTGCGCAGTGGAAATCCGATAAGGCTGAACGTGGAGTCGACAAGTGGCAGGCAACTGCTCGCGAAGCCACCAAACAATCACGACGAGCATTCGTCCCGCAGATCACCGGTATCGAGTCGACGCAGGCTGTGGCGACGCGAATCCGGGCTGCGATGTCCGCTGATGGTCTCGCCTACGTCCTGCACGAAAGTGCGAGTACATCCTTGGTCGCACTGCTGTCATCGAACGCGTGCGTGGATTCGCGTGAGCTGGCCGGTGACGTGGTGCTGATCATCGGACCAGAAGGCGGTATCTCACCGGAGGAGTTAGACATCTTCTGTGCCGCGGGTGCGGTGGCTGCCCGCCTCGGTACCGATGTACTTCGCACCTCGACGGCCGGAGGAGCCGCGATCGCGGTCGTCTCGGCGCTGACTGGGCTGTGGTGACTGGGCTGTGGTGACTGGGCTGTGGTGACTGGGCTGTGGTGACTGGGCTGTGGTGACAACTACGGTAGTCCTATGAGTGATTCTGACTGCTTGTTTTGCCGCATCGTCGCCGGAGATATCCCCTCAACCCAGGTCCTGAACAACGATCATGTCCTGGCGTTTCGCGATATTGCTCCGCAGGCGCCCGTGCACATAGTCGTGATCCCGAAGGCTCACTTTGCCAACATCGTTGAATTGGGGGCTGGTGACGCGACACAGGCAGGTGAGCTCATGGCAGCAATCTCGACGATCGCTACGCAGGAAGATCTCGCTGACGGATTTCGGGTCGTTTTCAACACCGGATCCGATGGCGGGCAGACCGTCGAGCATGTGCACGCGCACGTACTTGCAGGTCGCAGCCTTACCTGGCCGCCCGGTTAATGTAGCGAGCGCAGGTGCGCATTCTGGCCGTACGATGGTGACCTCAGTACGAACAACTGCCGCCCCGGCGGCTCAGACACGTGAAAGGCAGTTACGGCCGAGTTAGGCCGGCACCCATGACCACAGCAACTGATACGCAGGCCAAGATCATCGTTCCGGCATCGGTCAACATGGTGAGCCTGCTCGGCTCCGCTGATGAGCACTTGCGCGTTATTGAGCGCAGTTTCCCAGCTGTGGATCTGCATGTCCGAGGTAACGAAATCACCGTCAACGGCGTGGCCAGTGAAGTGGCGCTCGTTGAGCAGTTGTTTGCTGAACTTCTTACGGTGGTCCGCACCGGGCAAGGGCTCACCAAAGAATCGGTCGAGCGCTCGATCGGCATGTTGCGCGATAACAGTGAGGTTCGTCCCGCTGAAGTTCTTACCGCCAACATCCTGTCCAATCGCGGGCGAACGATTCGTCCGAAGACTCTCAATCAGAAGCGGTACGTCGACGCGATTGACGTCAACACGATCGTGTTCGGAATCGGCCCTGCGGGCACGGGTAAGACCTACCTCGCTGTCGCCAAGGCTGTGCAGGCATTGCAGGCCAAGGCTGTCAGCCGCATCATTTTGACTCGCCCGGCCGTTGAAGCCGGTGAGCGGCTTGGCTTCCTGCCGGGCACGCTGTCGGAAAAGATTGATCCCTATTTGCGTCCGCTCTACGACGCACTGCACGACATGATTGACCCAGATTCGATCCCGCGTTTGATGACCAGTGGCACCATCGAGGTTGCCCCGCTGGCGTACATGCGCGGACGCACTCTCAATGACGCGTTCATCATTCTCGACGAAGCCCAGAACACCTCACCTGAACAGATGAAGATGTTCCTGACCCGCCTGGGCTTCGGATCCACCATGGTGGTCACGGGTGACACCACTCAGGTTGACCTGCCATCTGGTACAGCCAGTGGCTTGAAGGTGGTCGAAGGCATCCTCGAGGGACTTGATGACGTCGCGTTCTGTCGCCTCAACAGCCAAGATGTTGTGCGCCACCGACTCGTCGGCAAAATCGTCGATCGTTACGCGGAGTTCGACGCGAAACAGGCACAGGCCCAGCAAGATGCCCCAAGCCGACGAGGTCTTCGCTAAGGTCAGTGTTAATGACGATCGAAGTACTCAACGAGACCGACGTCGACATTGACGTCGACCTTTTGGCGCGCCAATCGCGCTTCATGCTGGATCGACTGCGCGTTCACCCTGAATCTGAGCTCTCGTTGGTGCTGGTAGACACCGAAGCAATGACCGAGCTGCACATCGAATGGATGGATGAGCCAGGACCCACCGATGTGCTGTCCTTTCCGATGGATGAGCTACGGCCCGGAGTCGAGGGTATTGATCCTGAGCCTGGAGTTCTTGGCGACATTGTGATCTGCCCGCACGTTGCCGCCGCCCAGGCGGTCACCGCGGGGCATTCACGCGATGATGAAATCGCACTGCTTCTGACCCATGGAATCTTGCATCTTCTGGGTTACGACCATGCTGAGCCAGCCGAGCATGACGAGATGTTTGGGCTCCAAGGTCAGCTGCTCACTGCGTGGAAGCACAGCAGTGAGGATGCATCGGCATCCGGTGACCAGCGATGACCCCTGATCTGCTTTCGCTTATCGTCTCTGCGGTGTTCATCGTCCTCGGCGGATTTCTGGTCGCGGCTGAGACGGCCATCGGCAAGGTGTCGCGCGCTCGCACCGAAGAGCTTCAGCGCGAAGGCGTCAAAGGTGCAGCTCGGTTACTTCCGCTACTCGATGATCGCGCCCGGTACGTCAACGTTTTGCTGTTCTGCCATATGGCCCTGCTGGCAGCGGCCACGGTGTTGGTCACTCGTGAATTTGTCGCGCGAATGCCCGGGCCGGTCTGGTTACAAGTACTCGAAGCCGCAATTGTGATGACGGTCGTTGGCTACGTCGCCCTTGGTGTTGCTCCGCGCACACTAGGAGCTCAACACTCAGAAGCGGTGGCGCTTCGTTCGGCCGGAATCGCGCGCCTCTTGGCAGCCTTCCTGTCGCCGATCACGAGTCTGCTGATTCTGATCGGTAACGCGCTTACGCCGGGCAAAGGCTTTCGCCAGGGCCCCTTTGCGTCACAAACCGAACTTCGCGAGCTGGTCGATCTAGCTGGCGAAAGTGATGTCATTGAAGATGATGAGCGGGCGATGATCCACTCGGTCTTCGAGTTCGGAGACACGATCGTCCGTGAGTTGATGGTGCCGCGCACTGAGATGGTCGTGATCGAGTCGACCAAGACTCTGCGGCAGGGCTTGTCACTGGCCTTCCGAAGCGGATTTTCGCGCATCCCGGTGATCGGTGAAAACATCGATGACGTCGTGGGTGTTGTGTACCTCAAAGACATGGCTCGGCGAGCCTTCGAGCATCACGAGGCGGAGAGCACTGAGCGGGTTGCCAGCCTGATGCGACCAGTGGTGATGGTGCCCGATAGCAAGAGCGCCGATGACCTGCTCAAAGACATGCAGATAGCGCGTGTCCATCTTGCCGTTGTGGTGGACGAATATGGTGGCACCGCAGGCATGGTCACCATCGAGGATGTGGTGGAAGAAATTGTCGGTGAGATCACCGACGAGTACGACACCGAGATTCCCGAGGTTGAGCAACTGGCCAACGGCACGTATCGCGTACAGGCGCGTATGCATGTTGAAGATTTCGCTGACCTTATTGGAATCCATCTCGACGCGGATGAAGAAGGTGTCGACACAGTTGGTGGCCTGCTAGCTCGCAGGCTTGGTCGGGTGCCGATCCCGGGCGCCCAGATTGGCGTGGACGGTTGGACACTCACGGCTGAGGCAGCCCTTGGGCGTCGCAACCGCATTGCTACTGTTCTGGCTGTGCCAGATGCTGAACGTGACGAGAACACGACGATTCGATCGCTTGTGTCGGGAGCGGATGAACTCAGTGAGTGAGCTAAGCGATTCGGGGTTAAGTGCCGAGGACGCCAAGCTCGTCACCCTCGCCCGTGGTGCTCGCGGTCGCGTTGGAGCACCGGAAGGCGCTGCGCTGCGTGACGAGACAGGTCGAACCTATTCAGCGTCGACGGTTTCCCTTGAAGGACTTGCCATATCGGCTGTTGGATTAGCGGTGGCGCAAGCCGCGAGCTCTGGTTCACGGGGGATTGAGGCGGTCGTCATCATTCGCGCCTCGGACGAATTCACAGAGCAAGATTGCGCTGAGATCACGTCACTGGGCGGGGCGAATGTGCCCGTGTTTATCGTCTCGCCGGCCGGTGACGTGCTCAAGCGGGCAACTACGTGACCGAACACGAACATCGTGGCCGAGTGCTCGCCGTACTCGCCGTGCTGGCATCGGCCTGTCTTTTCGGAACGACCGGCATTGCCCAAGCATTGGGCCCTAGTGGAACGACGCCGTTGGGCGTTGGCGCGGCTCGCATCGTCATAGGCGGGCTTGGCCTGCTCGCAGTACTTCCGTGGCTTGGTGCCACTCGTCGTGGGGCGATCAGCCTCTGGAAGACGCCGTGGGGGATCGCGGCGGGCTTGATGACCACGATGTACCAGGTCTGCTTTTTTGGTGCGCTTGTTCAAACGGGTGTTGCTCTCGGAACGTTGGTAACGATCGGCACGGGTCCAATTCTTGGCGGATTGTTGTCGTGGTGGGTGCTCAAAGATCGACCCACCCTCGGCTGGGTGATTGCCACGGGAATATGCATCATCGGCCTGATATTGCTGATCGGCGCGGGCATCGAGGTATCGCACATTAGCGTTCTCGGATTCGTCCTGAGCTTCATGGCAAGCGCCGGCTATGCGCTCTACACGATCGGCGCCAAGCACATGATCAACTCGGGGCACAGTAGTGATGAAGTTATGGCCTCGGCCTTCGGGCTTGGTGCAGTTATCTCGGTGCCGATCCTGCTCAGTCAGCCACTGGGGTGGTTAGGGACACCCAAGGGGCTGGCCATGGTTCTGTGGCTGGGCTTGGCGGCAACGACCGTCGCGTACGTCCTTTTTGGACGCGGGCTTCGTCACCTGTCTGCAGGTCCGGTGACGACACTGGTGCTCGCCGAGCCCGTGATCGCGACGATTCTGAGCGTCGTCATCCTTGGAGAGCACCTGCTGCCGATCGAGTGGGCGGGGGCTGCGTTAGTGCTCATCGGACTCGCCCTCCAGGGGTTCGTTTCGACGCGGCGTAACCCACACGCCTCAAGTAGTACACAATCAATCTTGTGAGCAATCCTGATAGCAAGAATCCGGCGCGTAGACAGCCAACTGATTTTCGATCGGGGTTCGCCTGCTTCGTTGGTCGTCCGAACGCGGGTAAGTCGACTCTGACCAATGCGTTGGTAGGCGAAAAGGTGGCCATCACCTCGAGCAAACCGCAAACAACGCGCCATGCCATCCGAGGAATCGTCCATCGCGATGATGCGCAACTCGTTCTGATCGATACCCCTGGATTGCACCGTCCACGCACGTTGCTCGGCGAGCGATTGAACAGTGTTGTTCGCGAAACCTGGGCTGAGGTTGATGTCATCGGATTCTGTCTACCGGCCGATCAGTCAGTAGGCCCGGGTGATCGCTTCATTGCCAAGGAATTAGCGGCGGTGACGCGCACTCCCAAGGTTGCCATCGTCACCAAGACCGATGTGGCCCCACCTGATGTCGTCGGTGCTCGCCTGTTGGAAGTGGCTCGTCTCGGTGAAGAACTTGGCTTCGAATGGGCTGAGGTTGTGCCGGTTTCCGCGGTTGCAGGCGATCAGGTCGAACTCTTATCGGATCTGCTCGTCGGGCTGTTGCCCTTTGGCCCAGCGCTCTATCCCGATGGTGAACTTACCGACGAACCCGAATTCATTATGGTCGCCGAGCTGATTCGCGAAGCATCCCTTGAGGGAGTTCGCGACGAGTTACCGCACTCGATCGCTGTTGTGGTGGACGAAATGATCTGGCGCGAAGGTCGTCGACCCGACGATCCGCTCCTCGATATTCACGCCGGCCTCTATGTGGAGCGTGACAGTCAGAAGTCGATCATCATCGGGCACAAGGGCTCACGACTTCGCGACATCGGAATTGCCTCACGTCACCAGATCGAAGCGCTCCTGGGGACACGAGTGCATCTCGATCTCCAGGTCAAAGTCGCCAAAGACTGGCAGCGAGATCCGAGGGAATTACGTAAGTTAGGGTTCTAGCTTCACTTCTCGTGGGGATCCTTGAGCGCCTTGAGATCATCGGTCGGATCGTCCGGGGTTGCGATTCCGGTCAATGGTTTACCGGCCGGTATGACGAAGTTGGGGTCACCCGCGAACGCGTCATCACGTTGCTTTTCACCCTGGGTTCGCGCGGTCAACTCGGGCACTAACTCGTAGCGGTTTCGGTAGGTTTCGATAATGGCCAAAATAGCTGCGGCCAAAGGAATTCCGATGATGGCGCCGATCGGGCCAAAGAGTTCGACTCCGATGAACACCGCGGCCAAAGCAATCGCCGGGTGCACGTCCATCGTTGCTCTACTCACCCTCGGGGTGAAGATATAACTCTCGATCTGCTGGTAGACGGTGGCGAATGCGATGATCCAGACGACCTTCACCGGATCAACGGCCAGCGTGAACAGAGCCGGAATGGCGATACCGATGTAGGTGCCAACGGTGGGGATGAACTGAGCGACGATGCCGGCGAAGATGCCCATCGGCAGCCAGAATGGAACACCGATCAGATAGAACGCCACGACGTGGAAGAAGGCTGACAGAGCAGCCAGCACGATCTTGGAGACGACGAACCCGCCGGTCTTGATGACCGCGATATCCCAGACGGTGACGAAGACCTTCTGCATGCGAGCCGGCAGCCAGGATCCGATGATGCGACGAAGGCGCGGACCGTCGGCTGAGAGGTAATAGCCGAACACCATGATCGTCAACGTGTCGAATAGGCCGCCAAAAACCAGGCCGAGGACGCCCAGGATGCCGCCGGCAAATGTGCTGGCCCACTCAGCGATCTTGCCCGCATCGATATTGAGTGAATCAAGGATGTGGGTGGGATCAAGGGTGAGATGGAAGGTTTGATTCAGCCATAGCACCAAACTATTGACCGTTTCGGGGAAGCCTTTGATCAGTTCGGCGGACTGAGTTACGAAGATCCCGCCGAACAGCACGATGAATGCGATGGTCGTCAGAATGATGGCCAAAATGACCAGGCCGCTGGCGAGTCCGCGCTTGAGCCCATGGTTGGCGAGCCACGCGACGCTCGGCTCCATGGCGATCGAGAGTAGCCACGCCAACATGAGTAGGAAGATGAAGTGACCGGCTGAATCCCACAGCCACTTCAGGATCGAAAAGGCGACAAGGATGCTGACGGTTGCAATGACGGCACGTCGAACGGAAACCTGATCGAAGCGGACCGTGAATGTCCGGTCATCAACCGAGTCACGATCAGGTGCCGATGTCGGCCAACCATCCTTTGGTTCGTTCGTCATGTCCATCCTCATGTGCCATCCGTGCGCGTGGGCTGTGCGCCCTGCGCATGACGGTACCGACAATTCAGGTCGAATTCTTGCGTGCCAGCGTAATGATCGTCTGGTTATCGAGACACAATGGGCGGGTGAGCCTTTATCGAGACGAGGGAATCGTGCTTCGTGCCCAGAAATTGGGCGAAGCCGATCGCATCGTCACGCTGCTCACGCGTGATCATGGACGGGTTCGAGCTGTGGCAAAGGGAGTACGTAAGACGACCTCCCGAATCGGAGCCCGACTCGAGCCGTTTAGTCACGTTGACGTCCAGTTCTATGAGGGCCGAACCCTCGATGGGATCAGTCAGGTCGAAATTTTGAGTTCATACGGGGCCGCAATCGTCAGTGATTACGGTCGCTACACCGCCGGGCAGGCAATGCTCGAAACTGCTGAGCGGCTCACCGCGGAAGAACGTGAGCCCACAGTTCAGCAGTACCTGCTGCTCGTCGGCGGTTTGCGCGCCCTTGTTAACAATGAGCATGATCCCGGATTGATTCTTGATTCGTACCTCGTCCGATCTCTGGCAGTGGCCGGTTGGGCGCCGAGTTTTGATGCCTGTGCTCGCTGTGGGCTCGCCGGACCACATCGTTCGTTCAACGTTGCGGCTGGTGGTGCGCTCTGTGCGCAGGATCGACTTCCCGGATCAGCGGCACCAGCTGTGGAGACCTTCACCCTGCTGGGTGCGTTGCTCGCCGGTGATTGGCACACAGCTGATTCCAGTGAGGGCCGAGCCCGCCGTGAGGCATCGGGATTGATCGCGGCCTACCTGAATTGGCAGCTTGAACGTGGGTTACGCAGCCTGCCGCTGGTTGAACGTAACGGGGTCTAGACAGTTAGGCGTCTAGCGCCACTTGGGGGTGGCTTGCACCCGACGCAGGGTGGAAGTGTCACGATGGGTTCGTGCCAGTTCGCGTACCGACCCCACATCCGAGCGGTGAAACCGCGCCCGCGATTCAACCTGAGCTAATCCCGCGCCATGTCGCCCTCGTTATGGACGGTAACGGCCGGTGGGCTAAGGAGCGCGGGTTACCGCGCACTGCGGGGCATGAAGCCGGTGAAGCGAGCCTGCTCGATTGCGTCCACGGTGCCATCGAACTCGGCGTTGGCTGGATTTCGGCGTACGCATTCTCGACCGAAAACTGGCGGCGTTCACCCGATGAGGTCCGCTTCTTGATGGGTTTCAATCGCGACGTGATTCGTCGTCGTCGCGATGAGATGAATGACTTAGGGGTTCGCGTTCGCTGGGCGGGACGTCGTCCCAAACTGTGGAAGTCGGTGATCGACGAGCTGGAAGAGGCTGAACGTCTTACGGCGAAGAACACCAAGCTGACGTTGACGATGTGCGTGAACTACGGGGGCCGAGCAGAAATCGCCGATGCCACGGCAGCGATTGCCCGTGAGGTTGCTGCTGGGCGGCTGGATCCACGCAAGGTCGATGAGAAGACGGTGGCGAAGTATCTCGACGAGCCGGACATGCCTGATGTTGACCTGTTCGTTCGCTCATCTGGTGAACAGCGCACCAGTAACTTCCTGATTTGGCAGGCTGCCTATGCCGAACTCGTTTTCGTGCCGACGCTCTGGCCCGATTTCGATCGACGGCATCTGTGGTGGGCATGTGAGCAATATGCATCACGTGATCGTCGCTACGGGGGTGCCATTCCCCATGAGTTGCCGCCAGTTGAGCTGAGCACCACCGATCCGAAGTCACCTCGCTGAGATGGTGAGATGGTGACGACTAGGCGTTGGAAGCCTACGCCGATCGAACTGTTCATCGCGGGGCTCGCGATCTTCATTCTTGCTCAGCGCTGGTTAGTGGGCCTATTCCAAGCCCCGGCCTGGCAGGCAGGTGCGACGGTTTTCGTTGCGATTGTGGTGCAGGCACTGCCATTCCTGGTGCTTGGCGTGGTGTTGTCAGGGCTGATCGCAGCCTATGTTTCACCGGCCTTCTTCGAACGAGTGCTGCCGAAGAAGCCTGCCCTTGCCGTGCCGGTTGCGGGCGCTGCTGGGGTGCTGATTCCAGGATGTGAATGCGCGTCGGTGCCTGTTGCTGGCGGGTTGATGGCTCAGGGAGTGTCACCTGCGGCCGCGCTTGCGTTCTTACTGTCGAGTCCGGCTATCAACCCGGTAGTGATCGTGTCGACCTTCGTCGCATTCCCCAACAACCACATGATGGCTCTGGCACGGTTGGTTGCCTCGTTGATCGTCGCCATCGTGATGGGTTGGGTGTGGTTGGTTTTTGGTAGAGGTGAATGGCTGCGGATTCCTCAGCGTGATCACCTCCATGGTGATACGAAGTTTGAGACCTTGTGGCGCACGGCCGCACACGACTTTCTGCACGCTGGCGGATTCTTGGTGATCGGGGGAATCACTGCGGCCATCTTGAATGTTGTGGTGCCACCGTCCTGGTTGCAGGCTGTGTCGGATAAGCCGGTGTTGTCGATCCTCGGGCTCTCCGTTCTTGCAGTCGTGCTGTGTATTTGCAGTGAGGCTGATGCATTTGTTGCTGCGTCACTGACCCAATTCTCATTAACCGCCCGGCTCGCGTTCCTCGTGGTTGGCCCCATGGTCGACATCAAACTGGTTGCCCTGCAAGTAGGAACCTTCGGTCGTCAATTCGCGGCTCGGTTTGCACCTGCCACGTTCATCGTCGCGGTGATCGTCGCCAGTGCCGTTGGATGGTGGCTGCTATGACCCATGATGTTGGATCGATCATTCTGATTCTGATCGGTGGTGCACTGCTTCGTATAACGTCCGAAGATGTCTATCTGCGTTACGTCAAAGAGTCGTTGAAACCGTGGCTCATTGCGTCGGGGCTGATCTTGATCGTGCTCGGATTGCTGCAATTGGCCGACGTGTGGCGCACGGCTCGACGGGCACAGGCCTCTGGTGTACCAGCAGCGCAGGCATCACATCCTGCACCGCGGGTGGCGTGGCTCCTAGTGTTACCAATCCTGGCGATCTTCCTGATCGCACCGCCGGCCCTGGGTGCCTTCACCGCACAACGTCAGTCATCGGTCACAACGGCCCCTGATGCGACTGCGCAGGCCCCGCCGCTACCGGCCGGTGATCCGGTTGCCTTGGCCTTGAACGATTACGCATCACGCGCTATTTGGGATGACGGTAAAACCTTGGTGGGACGTAACGTCTCGATGACGGGGTTTGCAACGCCTGCACCACATGGTGGCTGGTACGTGACGCGACTAACCCTGACCTGTTGTGCAGCGGACGCGACGGTTACGAAGATTCTGGTTCTCGCTGCTGACCCGGCCTCATCACCGGCCTCATCACCGGCCTCATCACCGGCCTCATCACCGGCTCCAACACCGGCGACTAATTCGTGGGTCACGGTGGTGGGGCATTGGGTACCAGGGGGCGGCACTCAAAGTGAGACGGCAA
>CANGPO010000027.1 GCA_947455705.1 Actinomycetota bacterium
CGCAGCCATGCCTCACGAGTGTCGTTGTACGTATGCGACAGCAAGCGCGCGGTGCGCAACGACTTCGTCGCCCGTCTGCGCTCCCATCCAAGGGAGCTTCTCAACCACGCCTGGGTAGTGAGGTGGCCGGTGCTGCGAGCAACGCCACTGCGATCAACGCGGGCGATGAAGACTGACTCCGCTGCGCTGACCTGCTCACGAATCTGCGACATCGTGCTCGCGAATTCCAAAACCGCAGGGTCTGTGCAATCACGTAATGCGTTATCTGAAATTAACTGATTGACCAACGCGGTGGCTGTTTTGACCTGTTCGAGAGCAGCAGCTAACTGCTGCGCTGGAAACATCTGTGACTCGAACATGTGTACGATTATGCCATGTTCCGAAATCATCTGTCAAGTGAAAAAGCCAATGTTCATAGGGTTTTTCGAGATTTCAGCCCCGATAACGGGACAGCTGGAAAGGCCATCTACCTAGCCCATCCACCTAGCCCATCCACCTAGCCCATCTACCTAGCCCAGATAATCCTCATGCGAATCAATGAGGTGCTCGGGGGTGCGCAGCCAGTCCGGGATCGACTCCGGCGAGATGTTGAATCGCTCACTCAACGTATCGGGGTCAACTCCCCACGAGCGCAGTTTCAGCAATGCTGTGTCACGAGCGTCGTCGAGTCGTTTGCTCAATAGCCTGCGAACCGACCAGGCAAGTTCGCGTTCACGCAAGGCGGTTTCGGTGAGTTCCTCGTCATGCATGGGCAGGTCATAAGCACGCGCGACGGCCATCGCTGTTTCGTAGCGATAGTCGTGGCCAAGCGAAGGCGTGAACTCGCCGGGGCGCAGGTTCATCGCGTTCTTCACATCGAATAGATGCACAAGGAACGTCACGACAGGGATGTAAACGCCGTGTGGCCGACCCCAGTAGTCGACGGGGTGACGAACCAAGATGCTCGGATCCGCCACGGCCACAGGGTCAGTGGGATGGGTGAGATTCAGATGTCCTGGCACGGCGTTGGCAGCATCGTCGCGACCATAAACGTATTGAAGTCCTCCGCTCACGGGCACCGCCGGATCGTTCGGTCGAAGAGCCTGATCGGTCTTGCTGAAGATCGGCACCCCGCAGTACAGGCCACCGTCGTAACCCAAGGTGTTGAACGCGGCAACGTGATCGGGCCCAAGTGAATCGAGAGCCACAATCGAGCCAAGGGATTCACCAAAGATCATCAAGCGCGCGTTGGGGTTTAGCTCACGTGCACGTCGTGCAATGGCTTTGGCGTACACGGCAAATGCCGCTGCGTACTTTTCTCGCTTGGGAAACGCGAGAGCGGATGGAAGGCTCGCATATTGAACCGCGATATTGGTGCAGTCGCCCGCGGTAAGGATCTCAACTGTCTCGGTGTGAACATAAGAAACGTATCCGTCACCTGTGGGTGCGCAGAGCACGATCGTGTTCTTGCGAAAGCCACCGAGACGTTCAATCTCGGCGACCAGCTGATGTGCATCTTGTTCAGAGTTTCCGGTGAGTTGCGAGACCGGGACGAAGGCCCGAACAGGATCACCCGCGGGCGCATCGAGCAGTCTCACCAACTCAATCCCTGAATACGCCTGAGCGACGAATCGTCGTCCCTCACGTCCGAGATCGCCAAAGTCATATGCGGAATCAGGTCCACCACTAACCCCTGATCGATCGGGAACGGCCGCGTAAGCATCCTCGAGCATGCGCTCTTGAACTTTGACCCGCGATGAGTAGAAGCCGAACCCAGCAAGCCCCGCAGCCGCGATCCCGGCGGCAATGATTGCGTGCCCGCCAATTTCCGCAAGCAATCCTGGCTCGCGATCGCCCGAGATCCATCCGCCAAGTGATTCGGCGCCCCATGATTCAAGGGAAATGAGAGCGACTGTTGCCGCGGCAACTCCAGCTGATCGCGCGGCAGCGATGGGCAGGCTGGCCCCGCGTTGAAAGTCGGGCTCTTCGGATGCTGATCCGGCTGGTTCAGGAAGTGCCAGTAAGTTGAGGAAGCGATGGTCGCGGCCAGCAACTCCAAGGGCGGCGCCGGCGGCCACGATGCCGAGCATCACTACGGCCGGATGCGTGGGGCGAATGGCGTCCGGCAACTCTGAACCGATCGCATCGGCAAGTGACACCAACGCAGTGGCGCCGGCAGCCAATGCGACGACCTCGCTTACCGCGCCGATGATTGCCGTCGTTACCGGTTGTCGCTCACCACGTTCAGCGTCGACTCGGGCCCGCTCTCGGATCCGAGTGCTCACCACGACGGCCGCCGCGGCTGCGGATCCAGACACAAGTGCGACGCGAGCGGCGCGGGTTCGATCTGATCCGGGTACGAGAGCGGCCAAGCCCGTTAACGAGCCGGCCAAGGCAGCGGTCGATTGATAAGCCACACCCATCGTGGCCCCAGACAGAAGGGCGCGATCGAGGGTGGGTCGGGGAAGTGTGCCGGCGAGACGGCTCAGTGGATACACCGCGACGGCTGCGAGCAAGCCCGCGCGACGGGTTCGGTTCAACCGAGGTAACGGGTAATCCATGTCTGCGTCTCCTCTCGCGGGGTCCGGCCCTTATCTAACAGATCCCATCATTGCCGGTTGTGGCTTCACATAACAGGCCGAAGACGGTTGTTTCTGGGACCGGCCATTACTGCCTAGGTCTCAGGGTTTTCAAGTTCGCATCATCGTGAGATCCCCAATAGGGTCGTGATCATGTCGTCGTCCAACGAATCCACGCTGCCCGTTGTTCCTGCGAATGTTGAAGACGGCCAGGGGGTGTCCGTCGACGGTGTAAGCGCTCAAACGCACGAGGAGTCTCATCCGGCTTCCGATCCGCAGCGATGGAAGGCGTTGTTCGTCATCGCCATGGCTCAGTTGATGGTGGTTCTCGACGCATCAATCGTCAACCTGGCCCTGCCGAAGGCTAAAGAGGATCTCGGCATCTCTGATGCCAATCAACAGTGGATGGTCACTGCCTACACCTTGACCTTCGGCGGTTTCCTACTGTTAGGCGGACGGATCGCTGACACGATTGGCCGCAAGCGTGCCTTCATCATCGGGTTGCTTGGGTTTGCCGGTGCGTCCGCGCTCGGTGGCCTGGCCCCAACTGCAGGGTGGCTGTTTGGGGCGCGTGCCCTTCAGGGAGCATTCGCCGCACTTCTGGCACCGGCTGCGCTGTCGCTGATCACGGTGACCTTCCACGAAGCGAAAGAGCGGGCGCGAGCGTTCGGAGTTTACGGAGCCATTTCCGGTGGTGGAGCTGCGATCGGTCTGCTTCTTGGTGGATTTTTGACTCAGTACCTTTCGTGGCGCTGGTGCCTGCTGGTGAACACCCCTATCGCAATTCTTGCTGTGATACTTGCGATTCCGTTCGTCCGCGAGAGCAAGGCTTCAGGTAGTCAGAAATACGACGTCGCCGGTGCAATCACCGCTACAACCGGTTTGGTTTCGCTGGTGTACGCATTCACTCGTGCAGCGCCTAAGGGCTTGAAAGACACGGCCCACTGGACTGATCCGTGGACGCTGTTCTTCTTCGCACTATCAGCGGCCATGCTGATCGCGTTCTTCGTCTTGGAAACTCGTGTTTCGCATCCGCTCGTCCCCATGCGCATCCTGCTCAATCGCAACCGCGGTGCGGCGTACATCATTTCGCTCATCGTGGGTATTGGCCTGTTCGCGATGTTCCTGTTCCTTGGTCTGTACCTGCAGATCGTTCAGGGCTATTCGCCCGTTAAGGCGGGTTTCGCCTTCATGCCGTTTAGCCTCGGAATCATCGCTGGTGCCGGCGTCGCTAGTCAGTTGCTGCCCAAGCTTGGGCCGAAGCCGTTAATGGTGCCGGGTCTGATCATGGGCGCGCTGGGTCTGTTCTGGCTCTCACGGCTTGAGGTTGGTGCCTCGTACGCGGCCCACATCCTCCCGGCCATGATCCTGATCAGTATCGGCATGGCCTTCAACTTCATTCCGGTGTCGTCTGTGGCACTTCATGGCATCGGACGTCAGGATGCCGGTGTGGCCTCGGCACTTCTGAACACCTCGCAGCAGGTTGGTGGTGCTGTTGGTACGGCACTGCTTAACACTGTTGCCGTGGCGGCGAGTACGGCGTTCCTCGCCGATAACGCGGCGAACCTTGGCCCGCTAGCAGTGCCAACTGCGTTGACACACGGCTACACCCGTTCGTTCTTCGTTGGTGGTTGCATGCTGCTTATCGCCGCCGTTGTGACTGCCTTCATGATCACGATCGGTAAGGATGCGGTTAAGGAAGAGGACGACGCGCCAGTCGTTCACGTCGGCTAGGTCACTGCACCGTTGTCTTTCAGAACGATCCAAAAGTTGCCTGGGCGGTTGCGTCCTAGGCGGCTTTTGGATCGTAGACAGCGATGAAATCACGTGATGTGTCCTGCAGGTAACGCCCAACCGGACGATTGAATGTGCCCATCTTGTGGGGCTGCACCGTCGTGGACGTTGGATGCTTGTAGTACATGAAACTTGTCCACGCTCTGTTGATGTCGAGTTGCATCGCCGTTACGGCTCCAGCTCGGTGCAAGATATCGGCTAGACTTGATACCGATAGCGCATCGCCCATTACGTAGACGAGATCGCCTGACTTTGTGATGCCGATGCCGGATCGCCAGACGTAGTAAGCGCCGCCAATTGTTGCGCCCCAGTTGCTTTGGACGTTAGAACTCAGATTGGGTGCAAGCTTCCCATTCGTCATGAGGGGTTGAAGATTCTGACGAACGTATGCCACCTTGGGGCCCATGCGGACGTCGGAACCCCACGTCCCAACTGTTGCGTGACCGTCTTTGTAGATCACGAACGAGGCAGCCCCCTTAACTAATGGCGCGGCAAAGTGTCCATTGTCGTAGTAACCACCATTGGCATCCTTCATTTTGAATCCACCGTTGAAGGTTGCCATGAGTCCGGGGAAGGCTGATGCCTTGATCAGGTCTGGCTGTGACATTCCCGCAGTTCCGGGATCTTCGTATCCGGGGTGCAGCACGAAGCGCAACGTATGTGACATCCACGCGACACCGGTCAGATATGACGTGTGGATGGAATCGGGACGTACGTACGCGATCTGAAGTGCTGGCCCGGCAGAGGTCGAAGCGGCATGAACGAAGCGACCTTCACCTGGAAGTGATGGTGTTACCGGAGTGTGCATGGGTGGCTGATTGGGAATCTGAATCGAGACAACCGTCGACGGGCGTTTCGCTGCGTTAGTTGAGTTAGCGCCGACTGTTGTCGTGGCTGCATCGACCGAGTTAGCAGCTTGTGCCAGGACACTTGTGTCAGGGGAGCCCCCGGTCGCCGGAGGGTTCAACTTGTACTGGGCCGTTTCCGCCAAGGTGACCAGCGGACCAAGGGAGTGGTCGCGACTCCATTCAGCGAGCCGAGTTGGCGCATCGTCGGTCCCCGGTGCACGTAAGACTGAAATGAGCGACCACGAGGTCGTGACGATGACGAGTGTGAGCGCCGCAGCGATGATTCGCCGGAGCCAGTAGACCCAGCGTGGAGTGCGTTGATACGCACGTGCCCTGTTCAGCGTGCGCTCAGTCAAGAAAACTCTCCAAAGGTGCCGCGGGGACGATCGTCACCGCATTGAATATTCGACCACGCTGCATCAAGGTCATTGCCCGATCGACGGTGGTCTGGGCACCTTCATAAGGGATTCTCAGTGCGTACTCATTTGCGCGCTGAGCGCAGGGAGTCTCCACATGCGGTTGGATGGTGGCATGGAAACCACTCGGTCCCTTCCGGCGGCGATGGTGACTTCCATGCGTCCACGTCAATGGGTGAAAAACCTGCTCGTATTCGCCGTGCCACTGGCCGCGAATCAGCTGTTTCATCTCGATGTCTTTATCGACACAGTGCGAGCATTCATCGCCTTCTGTCTGGTTTCCAGTTCCGTATACGTACTCAATGACATCTTGGATGTCTCGGCGGATCGTGAACACCCGAAAAAGCGATTCCGTGCGATCGCTGCTGGCGAGTTGCCAATCCCGTTGGCATGGGGGCTCGCCCTCGTTCTGGTAGTGGCTGGTCTCGCGGTTGCCGCGACCTCTGGTTACCCAGCCTTCTTGTTAACTCTGGGAATCTACGTCGGTTCATCCTTGGCGTACACGCTCGGGCTAAAACACGAGCCGGTTATCGAACTTGGGCTCATCGCATTGGGTTTCGTCTTGCGCGCCGTGGCTGGTGGCACGGCAACGGGAATCCCCATCTCACCATGGTTCCTCACCGTTGCTGCCTTCGGATCACTGTTCATGGCGGCCGGTAAGCGGTACTCGGAGTTCGTGAGCCTCGGTGATGACGCCGCCACGATGCGTCCGGCATTGGCCAAATACTCGGCCACGTATCTGCGGTTTGTCTGGACGGTTGCTGCGGCAATCATGCTTACCGGTTATTGCCTGTGGGCATTCCAGGTTGCCGTTCGCACGAATGGTTCGGCGCTCGCTTCATGGTCAGCGGTGCCATTCGTGTTAGCAGTACTTCGCTACGCCCTCGACATTGATCGCGGCGATGCGGGCGCTCCCGAGGATATTGCCCATGCCGATCGTGCACTTCAAGTTTTAGCTTTGGTGTGGCTGGTGATGTTCGGACTCGGCGCTGCTGGAATCTAGCAGTCAGCAGCGCGGCTGAACTCCATATGCACCAAGGGCACATGCGGGTAATCGATGGTGGCCCTTAATGGCCGTCACGATAAGTCGAACGCCCGCGACTACTGCGTCAGGACGATCGTGCTCGATGACATGTGCGCTGTGGTTCACGATGACGAAAGCTGAACGGTCAGAAAGACTCGCTGCCTCGCGTTGATGTTTGCGCCACAGCGCCAGCTCGGCGGGCGTTTCTCCATACGAAGGTCCACCCCAGTAGTTGCGATCGGGATCCTGAGCGGCCTCGACGACGAGCCGAAGTGAACTTTGTTTGAGTTGAGCACCAGCTTTGACGGATTTCCACATATCAACTCGGTCACCACCTTCGCTCCAGTAGTGATTGACGTCATCGTCTGGTCCCACGCCTTCGACCAGCATGAGGCCGGCAACCTGCTGCCGATACATGGCCGTGAACGTGCGGGCAAGTAGCCCACCGTACGAGTGACCGACGATGACGTACGGGCCTTTTTCCCCTGCGGCAGCAAGTAGGGCGTGAAGCTCGGTGGCATGCTGCGTCGTGGTCACTGTCGCATGCGGTTTACGCGCCGGTGACGAGCCAAGGCCTGGACGATCGTAAATACATGTTCTCGTCGTCGTTGCGAACGAAGGGAGTACGAGTGACCACATCCTGTGGTCGGCATGAAGTCCAGCGATAACGACGATCGTCAACGGTCCGATTCCCGAGCACTCGATCCACTGGGTCACTCCACCCGCAGTGATCTTTCGCACCTGCCAGGTGACTGAGGTCGAAACGAGTGCAGGCGCGGCCGTCGTAGTCGTTGAACTCTGGATGGTGGGAGCTGCGGTAGTCGCGTGATTGGTTGCTCCCGAGGCCGAGGAAATAGTCGCGATGGGAGTGGCAATGACTGATGCCATCGCTACGGTCGCGGCAGCAAGCCGCAGACGGCGGAACGTCTCCGGCTTACGCATGTGGAATTCCTGTGAAGCTCCGACTGGTTCCCCCATGTCTTTGAGCATAAGCACCGAAGGACGTTAAAGCAGCGCAATCGCGCATTGGATGGAATCTCTGGCTGGTCGGCGCCGGTAGTGTGTACATCAAACGATGTGAAAGTACCGCGCACATGCAGACAGGATGGTGAGCGATGTGGGTGAGGTAGTAACTCGCACTCTCACCGGCTGGGGATTGACGATGCCCAGCACTGCCGAAGTGATGTCTGTGTTCGACGCAGACGAAATTGCCGCGGCACTTGCCGACCCCGGAATACGTGGGGTACTCGCACGCGGAGCCGGACGTTCGTACGGGGATGCCGCTCAAAATGGGGGCGGCCTGGTTTTCGACTTGATGGGTCGTACATCGTTCGATATTGCCGACGATGGATCGGTGATCGCCTACGCAGGGGTTGTGTTGGGTGACCTGATCCCACAGCTTCTGGCTCGTGGTCGTTTCCTACCCGTCACTCCGGGAACGCGCTACATCACGGTGGGCGGCGCGATCGCAGCTGATGTTCACGGAAAGAATCATCACCGCGATGGTGCCTTCGGTGATCATGTGCGATGGCTTGAGCTCATTACCGCTGATGGCACCCTGCACCACGTAGCTCGGGACGGGTCATTCGACGAGCAGCGGATCTTCTATTCAACTCTTGGCGGGATGGGTCTCACGGGAGTGATCCTGCGCGCCTGCTTCGACACGATCCCGTCGCCGACGTCAGCCGTTTGCGTAGATACCGAGCGCTTCAATGACCTCGATTCACTGATGGCCTCGATGGTTGCTGGTGATGACAATTACCGCTACTCGGTTGCGTGGATTGATGGAACAGCCAAGGGCGCCAAACTTGGTCGTGGTGTTTTGACGCGTGGTGACCATGCCGAACCGGCTCAGACGTCTGGGCAGAAGGCCACGGTTGTACCAACTGGTGCTGCACCGAGATTCGCTAGCCCGTCCATCCCGTTGAGTCCGTTGAACCGTTTGACTATCGGCCTGTTCAACGAGGCGTATTTCCGTCGTGCACCGAAGAATCGCGCTGGTGAGATTCAGGGCTTGACCTCGTTCTTCTACCCACTCGATGTTCTCGCTGGCTGGAATCGTGTTTACGGACCTGGTGGCTTCCTTCAGTACCAGTTTGCTGTTCCTGATGCTGATTCCGACGTCGTGCGCACGGCCCTTGAACGGCTAGGTGCGATTGGTGCTCCGTCGTTCCTGTCTGTCTTGAAGAGATTCGGTCCGGGTCGCTTGCGTTCGCCACTGTCATTTCCGATTCAGGGTTGGACGCTCGCGATTGACGTACCAACGCGGGTAGACGGATTGGCAGAGGTACTCGACGACCTCGACGAGTTGGTACTTGCCGCTGGTGGCCGACTGTACCTCGCTAAAGATTCACGCATGACCCCGCGCACTTTGGAACGTGGTTACCCGCAGCTCGATGAGTTCCGCGCAGTTAGGGCCGACCTCGACCCACGAGGTGTTTTCACTTCTGATCTCGCAAGGAGACTCCAGCTATGACTGATGCACTGTCTCGGCCAACTTCCGTCCTACTCGTCGGCGGCACCAGCGATATTGCTATCGCGACGCTGCACGCACTGCGGAGCCCGGTCCTGCGTCGCGTTGTCATCGCTGCGCGGCCGTCAGAGGGTCGCGACGAAGTGATCGTAGATCTAGAACGTGCTGGCTACTCGGGTGTCGAGGCTGTCGATTTCGATGCCGCCGATACGGCCAGCCATGAGGCGATGCTTGATACGTCATTTGCATCCGGGGATATCGACGTTGTTGTAGTGGCATTCGGAGTGCTGGGGGATCAGCTCGATTTCGAGGCACATCCAGACCACGCCGTTGAGGCCGCACAGGTTAACTACGTTGGCGGTGTTTCGATTTGTCTGCGTACGGCGCAGCGGATGAAACTACAGGGCCATGGTGCGCTCGTCGTACTGTCGAGTGTCGCCGGTGAGCGGGCGCGTCGAAGCAACTTCGTCTATGGCTCTACGAAGGCAGGCTTGGATTCCCTTGCCAGTGGCTTAGCCGATTCCCTGCACGGCAGTGGTGTCCAGGTTTTGATCGTGCGCCCTGGCTTCGTCCACACGTCGATGACGTCGCATCTTGAGCCTGCGCCGCTATCTGTCACAGCCGAGGATGTTGCGCAGGGTGTTGTCTCCGGACTTAAGCGCGGTTCGACTGTTGTATATGTACCGGCGACACTGCGCGTTGTAATGTCTGGACTTCGCCATGTACCTCGTGCCGTTTTCCGCAAACTGCCGATCTAGATAGGGAGATCGCTGTGCCCCTCCTTCAGGGTTCAGAAGCCATCATCAACTACAAGCAGGTAGGAGATGGCCCGGATGTGGTGTGGGTCTCGGGGGCAGGCGGAACGATTGGCTCGTGGGATCAGTATCAGATTCCCTACTTCAAAGACTTCTACCGCAACACCAGCTACGACTGCCGTGGCGTCGGTGCGACGACGAGCGATAAGCCGCTGCCGTGGATGATCGAGGACTTCGCTCGCGATGTGGCCGATCTGATCCGCGAGGTCTGTGAACCGCCGGTGGCTCTGGTCGGATTGTCATTTGGTGGTGGCATCGTTCAGCAGGTGGCCATTGATTACCCCGAACTCGTGGCCGTCGCGATTCCGATGGGTACGGGAGCGGTGAGTGAAGGCTGGACGTGGGATTACCAGATGGCCGAAATCGAATGGCGTCGTGCGGGTAATCGACTCGACGGAATGATGGCCGTGACGCACTACGCGGCGATGTACTACCCGGCGCGAGTGCTCGGCGATCGTGAGCTGTGGCCAAAACTTCGCGATGAGTTACTTGAGTACTACGAAACTGATACCGCCGAGGATTCGCTCATTGCTCAGTGGCTGCCGTGCGTCCTATTCGATCATCGCCAGGCACTGCCCGCGTGTGACGTTCCCATGCATGTGATTGCGTTCAATGAAGACGTGCAAGCCGTCCCGCAGGACGGCGAAGAGGTGGCCGAGCTTGCCGCGAAGGGTGAACTGCACCTGTTCGAAGGCATGGGCCACTGCTCGATCTACGGGCACACTCAGGACATCTTGAATCCATACATCAAAGACCTGATCGATCGGTATTTGCCAGTGCGCTAATGGGGTGGATCTGCTCCATGGAATTATGAGGCCATGACGACTCCTGCTCTGCCTCTATTGGATATCTCCAAGTTCCATGGCACCGCCGAACAGCGTGAGGAATTCCTCGCCGAATTACGCGATGCTGCGCACAACGTCGGGTTCTTCTACATCGTCGGCCATGGTGTGCCTGAATCGGTGACGACGGGGGTCATGGATGCAGCACATCAGTTTTTCGCGCTGCCACTTGAGGATCGACTTGAGATCGACAACCTAAAGTCGCCGCAATTCCGCGGCTACACGCGGGTTGGCTACGAACACACCAACGGTCACCCGGATCGTCGCGATCAACTCGATGTTGGCGTTGAGCGCGAGGTGCTCGACCTTGGTCCGGATGCGCCGGCCTATTGGCGCCTGATCGGCCCGAATCAGTGGCCGTCGGCGATGCCTGAACTAAAGCCTGCGGTTCTAGCGTGGCAGGCCGAGGCATACCGGGTCAGTCGCGATGTGCTGACCGCGCTCGGTGTCGCACTTGGCCAGCCTGAGACATATTTCGACGAGTGGTTCGACGCTACCTCGCATTCACACCTGAAGGTTGTGCACTACCCCGGACGTGGGGATGCACCCGATGAGCAGGGTGTGGGCGCTCACAAGGATTACGGATTCCTGGCTCTCGTCATGCAGGACGAACTTGGTGGATTGAAGGTTGAGGCCAAGAACGGTGAATGGCTTGATGCCACGCCGATTCCTGGTGCGTTCGTCTTCAACATTGGTGAACTTCTTGAGATTGCATCTCGCGGCTACCTGCGGGCTACCGTCCATCGCGTCACCAGTCCTGCCGGTGATAAGGAGCGTTACTCGGTGCCCTTCTTCCTAGGCCCACGGCTGGATACGGTGATGCCGCAATTGGTTTTGCCGCCTGAGCTTGAAGCTGAAGCTCCCGGTATGGATGACGATCCCAATAACCCGCTGCTTGCGAACTTCGGTAACAACACCTTGAAGGGGTGGCTACGTGCACATCCGAAGGTCACGGAAATTTACTGGCAGGACGTAGCGATTCCCTCGTGAGATGTACGTCGAGGTTTCTATCGGACGTTCACCGGTAGGTGTTTGATCCCGCGAATGAACTCGGTGTGCTCGTACTCAATCTCGCCACCGAGATGTGCATCAGGGAACCGTTCGAGCAGTCGGGCTATGGCGATATCGCCTTGGGCGCGGGCGAGTACCTGCCCGGCACAGCCATGTTGGCCACCGCTAAAGGCCAGATGCATCTTCTGAACATTGTCGCGGGCAATATCGAATTCATCCGGATTCGGGAAAACCCGTTCATCGCGGTTTCCCGAGCCGATGAGCAGGACGGCTACCGCGCCTTGCGGAAGGATCGCGCCGTCGACGTCGATGTCTTCGGTGACGTAGCGGGTGACGAATTGCTCGGGCGTATCGTGTCGCAGTACCTCAGCCAAGATCTGGTAGCGCTGCTCTCGTTCGTCTACGAACGTTCGCGCAACCTCAGGACGTTCGAGCAGAAGCCGCACGCCATTCTCGATCAGGAATGAGTTGTCGAGGTGGCCAACGGCGTAGAAGAGCGTGACGGTGGCGCTGACTTCAGCGGTCGTCATGGATCCTGCCGCTTCGGCTTCGATGAAGGCATCGAGCAGTCCGTCACCTGGGTGAGCACGCTTGAATGCGATGAGGTCGTTGATGTAATCGACGTACCAGGTGAAGGCTTCCTCGGCGATACGCATATCGTCATCACCCGCCGATGGGCGTAACGCCTTGCCGATATCGAGGGTGCCTTGACGGCACAACTCGGCGTCGTGCTGCCCAACTCCAAGGATGTCGGCCATCGTTCCGAAGGTGGCTGGGAATGCGAGGTCGTCGGTGATGTCCAGTGAGCCGCGGTCGGCGGCATCGTCGAGGGCGCGATCGACATAGCCCTGCATCGTCACCGACCACTTCTCGACCATGGCTGGGGTGAACCAACTCGCAGAGATTTTGCGCAGGCGACCATGGTCTGGGCTGTCCTGCCCGAGAACCGAATCGTGGAACACGCTTGCGATACCGAAGTCGAGTTGACGTGAACTCATCCGCTGATCGCGGAGCAGTTTGAAGATGTCCGCGTGGCGGGTCACCACGTGCACGCCGAGTGGGCTTTCGTAGATCGGACCTTGATCGCGCGTCACCGCGTAGTAAGGGTACGGATCGGCTTGATAGGTCGGATCAGCGAAAGGGAGCAGGTCGACACTGCTTGGCTCGACTTCGCTCGATGAATCGGTGGTAGTCATGACTAACTCCTGACGCGAATTCGCTGCGGATCGAAGACGGGGGTCGCTATGACCGTCGCGGCTCGCAGGCCATTCGGCGTGGCGACGACAAGCTCGTTGTCGACGTCGGAGTAGTCACGATGTACTCGAGCCAGTGCGATGGTCTGCCCACCAAGTACGGGTGAGGGGACGGCCATCGTCACAATGCCCAGTGGTGCGTCACCGGCGTGAATGACGGCACCATCGAGTCCGTCGGGCTCACCCTCGATGCGTATCGTCACGATCCGGCCGTTATCGCTTGCCTTGCGGGCACGTAGTGCGTCCCGCCCGTGAAAGTGCGGTTTGTCGTCGATCGTCCAACCGAGCCGGCATTCGTACGGGCTGACGGTGTGGTCGTACTCGATCTCTCCCATCACCATTCCGGCTTCAACGCGACACATCATGAGGGCGGCTGCGGAAAAGGCCTGAATCCCAAACGGCTCACCGGCTTTGAACACTGCATCGTAGAGCGCGAGCGCGTCTTGCTGGTCGACCATGATCTCGTAGCCCAACTCTGCAGTGAACCCCAGGCGACTCACGGTGGCTTTGATGCCGGCGAGTTCGAGTTGCGAGACGCAGTAGTAGGGAAGCGCCTGGTTTGAAACATCGCTCGACGTCAGGGCCGCCAGCACGTCGCGGCTGTTGGGGCCCTGGAGTGATAGCACGGCGAGGCTGTCGCGACGTTCGGTGATCGACGCATCGGCAGTTGAGGACGATCGCAGAATCTTTTCGGTTGCTGGGTTGCCGCCAGCCACGACCAGCAGGTCGTCGGCAATGGCAGTGATCGTCACGTCGTCGAGCATGGTCCCCTCTGCGCTGACTACTACTCCGTAGGCGATGCGACCAACAGCGAGCTTGTGGATGTCACGCGAGACGGCTGCGTCGACGAGGTTGCGTGCACCTGCACCGTGGATGAACCACTTGTACAGCATTGAGTATTCGATCGCGCCCACGCGGTTGCGCACGGCGTCGTACTCGGACTCCGGATCAGTAACCCACAGCGGTACCGCGAAGCCGTAGACATCTATCCACTCCTCGAGCCCTTGTGGGTATCGAGGTGCGAAGGGGGTCTGACGGAGTCCATCGGGAATGTTCATGACGGCCTAACTGTGACGTGGGATATCGGTAAGCACGTAGGCGAAATATCGATTGCCGGGCAACATGCTGACCTCGTCAGAATCTATCCATCTGGATAGTTTGTCAATAGACTTCCGTTTATGAGCATCGCTGAGGTGAGGCCTGGTTACGGCCATGGTCGTGAAGCTTTATTGCGGGCGGTGATTAGTGTGGTGAGCTCGCGCGGGCTGCGACATCTGACGTACCGGTCAGTGGCCACCGAGGCTGGTGTCACGCATGGGCTGGTGCGCCATCACTTTGGCTCACGTGATGCGCTCATCGAGGCCGCCTTGGATTACGCCCTCGAACTGAGCATTGCCAACTCGTCCCTTGATGCTGATATCGCCTCGCTAGACGAATTCGCCAGTTCCCTTGATGCGTTGATTGATCTGGATCCAGAACTTCAGGCGTTTCAGTTTGAGCTTGTTCTCGAGTCGCGACGTAGCCCAGAACTCGTGCCGTACGTTGAGAAGCTCTATCAGGGTTACCGACAGGCCACGAGATCGGCGCTGGAATCGTTAGGGATTGCCGATTTGGATGTCGCTGAACTGGCCTTCGCTGCCCTCGATGGGTTGGCTTTCCAGCAGGTTGCCTTTGGAACGTCCGAGCGGACACAGCGTGGGGTCGGGGCGTTGCAGCGCCTGCTGGCTCTTGAACACAGCGGGTAAATAGGTGTATGTGTGCTCGGCAAGGGGAATTTACACCGCCAACTTTGGCCGAAACCCTTGACTATCAGCCAGATGACCGACAATCTACAGATCATTCGGATCCGTACGACTTTTGTGTACGGATCCACCCGTACGTGCAATGCCGTCAGGTAATTACCCCGATAGGCCTCTCGAGGAGACCGAATGAGCACTTCAACTTCTGGTGATACACAACGTCTTGGTGGCACCGGCCGCAAGCTAAGCCTGTTCGACGTGGTCGCGCAGTCGATCGGCTTCCTCGGCCCAGTGTTCTCAATGGCGTTCCTAGTGCCGCTCGTTGTCGGTCTGATCTCGGTGACGGGTCAGGGTGCAGGTACGGCCGCTCCGCTGGCACTTTTGCTGGCTGGCGTCGGCATCCTCGGTGTTGCGTACATCGTGAGCCAGTACGCCAAGCGCATCCATGCTGCTGGCTCGCTCTACGACTACGTGACTGATGGTCTTGGCACGAAGGTCGGCGCTGCTGCCGGTCTGCTCTACTACGTCGGAATCCTGTTCCTTGGCGCGGCACTGTTGCCACTGATCGCCGGAACGATTCACGACACGCTCGCCGCAGAGTTCAACTTCACCAGCATTCCGGTCACCGGTTGGTGCTTGATCGTGTTAGCACTGGTGGCACTGATCGGTTACTTCGGTGTAGCTCTTTCGACGCGTGCCCAGCTCATCTTGGCTCTGCTGTCGATCGCAACCGTCGTACTCTTCTCGCTGCACGTGATCATCGCTGTCGGCTCGAAGAACGATGTTGCCCAGGCCTTTAGCCCGTCCGCATCGCCGACGGGTTGGAGCGGTCTGCTGTTCGGAATCGTGTACGCAGTGCTTATGTACACCGGTTTCGAAACCGCAGCAAACCTAGGTGAAGAAACCGAGAATCCCAAGCGCGATATCCCGCGTGCTGCCGTTGCGTCGGTCATCGTCGTAGCCGTCGTCTACATGATCTGTTCCTACGCTCAGGTTGCTGGCTACGGATTCGACCTTGAGGCCATGGGTAAGAATGCTGCGGCGCCGCTGTTCGGCCTCGCTGCCCCTTCAGAGGCCGGTGGTTACGGTGGCACGGCGATCAGTCGCCTGCTCGAGCTCGTCGTGGTGCTGGACATGTTCGCCGTTCTCATCGGTTGCACCGTGGCCTCATCGCGCGGTCTGTTCGCAATGGCGCGCGACGGTCGTCTGCCGAAGCCAGTTGCTCAGGTTTCTGGTCGTGGAACCCCGCTCAACGCGAGCATCGTCGTCATCGCCTTCTACGCACTGTGGATTTTCGCCACTCGTCAGTTCCCGCACCTGTTCGCGATCCCGGGCTTCCCGCACTACTTCGCAATGTTCAGCTGGGGTGCTGCGTTCGGTGGTTTGGCGCTGGCGACGATTTACTTCCTGGTGGCACTGGGTGCCCTTCGCGGACTCAAGGATCACGACAAGCCTGCGTTGGTCTGGCTAGCGGCCCTTGTCGGTATGGCTGTTACGGCTGCAGGTATCTTCGGTGCGTTCTACCAGGTGCCGCAGCCAACGCTAAGTGCCTCGTATGCTGCTGCGATCGTGTTTGTCATCGGACTGGTCTTGGCCTTCGTGACACGTGGAACGCGGATCTCGCACCACGATTTCCACGAGTACTCGGACCTCGCCGCAAGCGAGCAAGGGCCGCAGAAGCTCTAACACGTAAGCAAACGAATGGGGCGCTGGAAGATTCCAGCGCCCCATTCGTTTTGTTTGAGAAGTTCGAGCTACACCTTGAACGTCTTCGATCCAACACCCGCGTAGCTGTCGGCGACGGTCGAGATGCGGTAGTTGCCTGTCTTGAGGGAGAGCGTCCCGAAGGAGTAGACACCCGCCGAATTGATGGTCTTGGTTGCAATCTTCGTGGCCTTCGACCCGACAACCTTGTAGAGAGTTACCGAACCACCGACGCGGGTTGCTGTGCCAACGATCTTGCGCTTGGTGCCCGACTTCGTAACCGTCGCAGTGACGGTAGGAATCATCGTGACTTTCGTTGCGGTGGAACAACCAGCAGCGGCAAACGTCGTGGCCTGAAAACACCAGCGGTAGTACAGCGTGCGCGTAGCTGCTGGAGTATTGGCCGTCCACGTGTACCCACCGGCGGTAACAGGATGAGCTGCAGTGGTGGTCAGCAACGTCGAGTACGCCTTGCCGTCCGTTGACTTCTGAAGCAGTCCACGCTCGGTCTCGCTGTAATTGTCGTTGAAGATTTGGCCCGCGAGCGGAACCATGTAGTCGTTGTATGAGTAGTACGCGGTGCTCTTCTTGTAGCCGACGGAGGTGGCGTTGAGGATGAGCCCGGGATGGGCCACGGGCCGATTGACCGGGGTGCCGATCGCAGGGGGAGTGACCGCGGAAAGTCGGAAGCTTCGAACGTAGAAATCCCCGACCCACGCTGTGGTCGTTGATGGTGCTACGACGGGTGACGGGTCGGCGCTGTGACCAAACGAGCTCGCGGGGTTACTGGCATCGTCCTGCCACATCCACCATTCGCCGTTGTACCGCGCGACGTCGTACCAGTCGGTGAGAGGGCCCGCGGATGCTTGTGCATTGGGTGCGGTGACCGCGACCGAATAGGTCGACAGCTGACCTGAGGCGAGATCTTCCTTGGTGAACGTCAAGGTTGAGTTATCTTCGGCCCAGGCCAGAGATGCCGTCGAGGCTATTTCTGACGAGCTCGCGATGTCCTTCTGTTCGAAATAGTTGCCCGTCTTACCCGCGCTGATCCCGGCGGCAAAAATGCGGGATGGATTGGCGGCGTCGCCGTTCGCGTCAAAAGCTCGGTAGACGATCGCGGCCTTGCTGCCGTCCGGGGAGATGGCAAGTCGGAGCGTTTCAGGTCCCGATGCGGCTGCAGGCTGGAAAGCACTGGACAGGGAAAGCCTGGTCGTGACCTTCGATGTCACGTTGTACTTGTACAGCGCCAGCGTTGAGGACGCACCACCCGGTGCGCTGATGTAATTGAGGAACCACACCGACAACCCGTCCGGGGATACCACAGGATTCGCGGTGTACTGGCTCGACAGGATGCGCGTCTCAGTGGCAGATCCAGTCCGACGTGTGACGAGGGTTCCGAAGGTGACGTCACTGTTGTCCGCGGAGTAACCGCCCGCCCATCCAGTAACGGCCAGAGTATTTCCATCGTCGGAGACGGCGAAAGCCTGAGTGTTGACACTAGAAGCCAAGGATGTGCGCGTGCTGAGGGTTCCGTCCAGGTTTGAGGAATTCAACTGGGCTGTGGTTTGCGGGTAGCCACCCATGTCGATGAACGAGACGACGGGATCGCCGGGGGCGGCCGAGGCTGGGATGGCCGAGCCGGCTAAGACGGCGACTGCCACGCACGCTGAGACGGCGCCACGTCGCAACCCACTGCTGACGGATGTCCGGCGTCGGTCGATTGACGGATGCTGCATGTGGTTTCCCCCGTTAATTTCACAATGAAAATTTCCGTTATGTTATGCCAGCGCTCGAAAAATAGTCCACTGTCAAACGCTTATAACGAAAATGTTGAGCGATTGTGATCATTTACCCGCCGAAAGTATGAGTTAAACCTGTGCGGCGATGTTGTTGATCTTTTGGCTAAGTACCCTGCACAGATCCGGCACGTCCGCCACATCCCGAACGAACATCGCTGGCTTAAAGCAGATAGTTGTGTAGCCCTGGGCGAGTTGGCGGGGGATTGATTCCAGAGCCTGATCGATATCAGCAATATCGTCGGGCTCTTCGAACGTGCCGCGAATTCCACCAACAAGTTCAAGCTCAGACATGTTGCGGCCAGCTGCGGCCATGCCCTCGTGGAGGGCCGCGAAGTCATCATCGCTCAGCGAGCCGAACATGTTGATGCCATCTGCGTAACGAACGATGCGACGGATCAACGCTGGGTGCAGTGAACTCCCGCCAAGCCACATGCGTGGTCCACTCGGTCTATATGCACCCGGCTCGAGCCAGACATCCTCGAAGGAGTAATACGTGCCGTCATGTGAGATGGGATAGGGCCCCCAAGCCTTGCTCCACACGTCGAGTTGTTCATCCATGATCTTGCCGCGCTCTTTGAACGGTACGCCGAGCGCGGCGTATTCATCCTCATGCCAACTCACCGTGGGGATCACGATCAGGCGGCCCTCGGAGAGCAGGTCAAGGGTGCCCAATTCCTTGGCAAGAATGAGCGGGTGCCGAAGTGGGAAAATGATGGCACCTGCAACAAGGCGCAATGTCGTGGTTCGCGCAGCTATGGCGGACATCATCACCAGCGAGTTTGGCCACGGTGTGGCCGGATCCTGATTGCCGGGCGCCGCGTAGTCACGCCAGTTCATCATGCGGCCAGAGGCGCCGGCGCTTGGACCAAGCAGGATGTGTTCGCTGAGTTGAACCGAATCAACTCCCGCTGATTCGGCTTCGACGGCGAGATTCACTAAGCCGCGAAGATCACGTGGATCGACGATCGCATCGTTCTCAGTGAGTACCATGCTCAGCCGGATGGGCGGCGGTAACGTGGTCATGAAGCGGCTCTGGCGCGGAGCCACTCGGCCTTACCGACTCGATCGCGATAGCCGTTGACTATCTTGAGCATTCCGATGCCCACGACGCCCACAAGATCCTCGCCGCGGTGGTATCCCATGACACATTCGCCGTGCAGTTCGCCCTCGAGAAGGCGAATTCCGTCGGCATCGGCGAGGCCTGGCATCCCATACGACTGCATGCGAATCTCGTACTGATCTGACCAGAATGACGGCAAGGCATCCCATTCGGTGGCCACGACGTCTGCGTAATCAGTGCCGCTGAGATATGCGGTGATTGCGGTGGCTGCGCGACGTCCCGTATCAGTGGGGATGTTCCAGTGCTCGATTCGCCAGGGACGGTCATCAAATCGAGGATTGGGGAAGCGTGCGATATCGCCCACTGCGCTGACGCCATCGAGTGGCACCCCATCACGGACTGCTCGAAGTGCATTGTCGGTGAGGACGCCATCGGTGAGGTCAAGGCCGTGACCATCAAGCCACTCAACATTGCATCGTGACCCTAAGGCTTCGACGACAACATCAGCGGCCAAGCGCGTCCCGTCGCTGAGCACTACTCCGGTGACGTGCGACTCACCCTCGAAAGCGGTAAGCCCAACTCCGAGATGGAAAATGACGCCTCGTTCTTTATGGCGGCGCTCAAGCTCCGCGGCCAATTCGACACCGAGGGGACGGATCATCGGATGGCTATCGATCGCGACGCAGTGCACCTCACAACCAAGTTGGCGTGCCGTGGCTGCAACCTCGCAGCCGATGAAGCCAGCGCCGAGAACAACAACGCGAGCATCCTGCGTGAGCGAGGCGCGCAATGCCAGTGCGTCGTCGAGGGTGCGGATGACGTGACGGCCCGCTGCGGCCGTCGCAGGTGGGCCAGGAATGGGCAGGCGTCGTGCGCTGACACCGGTCGCGGCGACGAGGGCGTCATAGGTCACGACCTCACCGGATGCGAGGGTGACGGTGTGCGCGTCGAGATCTGAGCCGGCGATCGGATCGTTCAGGCGCCACGTCAGATCTGTTGCGGTGCTGCGAACCCGAAAAGCCAACTTTTCGTGTGAAATTTCGCCGTAGAGGGCTTCCTTCGACAACGGCGGCCGGTTGTACGGCGCATGTGCTTCGTCGCCAAAGATGACGATCTCGCCTTCGAAACCATGGGCGCGCAACGCTTCAGCGGTGCGTAGTCCGCCGAGGCCCGCGCCAGCGATCACGACTCGCTGGGAGGTCACGATTAGCCCTCGATGGTGATTGCCTGCACGGGGCAGACATCTGCTGCATCCTCAACCGCTGAACGCATCGACTCATCTGGTTCTTCAACCATGACGACGAGGCGTCCATTGTCATCGAGTTCGAAGACCTCGGGTGCTGCGAATACGCACTGCCCATGGTCCTGACACACGTTCATATCGACGACGACCTTGAGACCCATCTTTACTCTCACTCTCTTTTTCACTGCCCATCGCGTTCTGCGAATGGGCCCTGTTGCTTGGAATTGGACTGCGTCGGTGACTACGGGGAAGTGTGACTACTTTTCAGTGATGGTTGAAGGGTACAAATCCTTTGAGGGAGTGCGGATTCCGCGGAACTCCCAATCCCCACCAAGTGCAGTAGAGACAACTTCTTCGCTCTCGGTTGGCTGGGCACCAACATCGGTGCGGATTGCCGTCGGGCCGGTGACGATGTGGTTCGTCAAGCGGCCGAGGCCTTCAACCTCAACCTCGACAACATCGCCTGGCTGAACGGGACGGGAGTTGGCTGGAGTACCAGAGAACAGCATGTCGCCGGGGGACAGCGTGATGGTGCGTGCAATATCGGCAACGAGGTAGTGCATATCCCATTCCATCTCGGCGGTCGAAGCTTCCTGCTTCACCTCACCGTTCACGATCGTGCGAATCATCTTGTTGTGGAAGTCCCAATCGGTGACCAAGCCGGGGCCGACGGGGGCAAGGGTGTCGCTACCTTTCACGCGAAGCATTGAGCCAGCGTCTGTGTCACGGAAATCATGAAGGCCGTAGTCATTTCCGACGGTGTAGCCCGCGATGTAGTCACCGGCTTCGGCGGGGGAAATGTTGCGTGCCGTACGTCCGATGACGATGACGATCTCACCCTCGTAATTGAGCCACTTACATCCCTGCGGACGAACAACGGCACCCTTATGTGAATTCAGCGCAGTGATCGGCTTGTGGAAGTACGTCGGAGCTGGTGGCAGCTTCGTCATGAACTCTTGTGTGCGGCTGTCGTAGTTCAAATGCACAGCGATGATCTTGCTCGGCTCGGTCGGTGGCAGGTGGATCGCATCGTCGACGCTGACCTCACGTCCATCAGCCGCGACGAGTGCATCGCCGTGACGAACGACCTGAACTGCAGAGCCGTCAAGCAAAATACGTCGGTACTCAGTCATCGATTCCTCAACCAGCCTTAGGGGCGTGCCAGCCCTGTGCGGGACGATCAAACCAGACGTGCGCCTGCCCGGTTCCGATTGCGTTCTCGTATTCGCCGTACTGACGTCCCGGTGCGGTGACGGCATGCTCACCCATCGCGCCGATCATCTGTAGGTAGTGGCAGAACTTCGCCTCGGGCTTGTACTTGGCGAACTCGGGCATCGTGTCTAGGACGCGGGCGTGATCGCCAGCCTTAAACCACTCAATGCGCTCGAGGTCAGCAGCCGCAGCCTCCGGGGTGAAGATGTGCTCGACTCCAGCAGATTCATGTTGACGAAGGGTGCGCAGGGAATGGAAGGTGTGCGAGAGCGCGCCTGAGGCGAGCAGGATCACCTTGCGATCACTGGCTGCGATGGCATCGCCGAGGGCACGTCCAGAGCGCAGGAAGTCTTCGGTGTCGCCGGTCTGGCACACACTCAACGAGACCCAACGCTTATCAAGCCCGCGGCCGAGGTAATGCCAGAGATTGATCGTTGCGTAGTAGATCGGCAGGTACTGATCGTCGATCGACGTCACCCACGTCTCGCGATTCGGCGCAGCCTTTTCGGTAAGCATCGCCAGTTCCGGATCGCCACGGAAGTCATACGGGATCCGACACATTCCGCGCGGAAGTTCTTCTGAGGTGAACAATCCGGCCCGACGATCCTGACCTGTAATCACGAACTCGACAGTTGTGGCCCAATGTGAATCGAGCACGACAACCGTGTCGTAATCGAGGGTTTCGAAAACATCCGCCCGCAGTTGTTCCAGACCTTGGACGAGGGTGAAGTCCTTGCCTTTGTTTAGTTCGAACCGGATGTTCTCAGGCAGCATGATGGTGGGCACATGTGCCAGTAGTGCGGCGCCGACGATCTCACCCATATCAGTTGGCTTCCTTTGTGGTGGCCCAGCCGTTAGGCGAGAACACGGAGTTCTTCACATCGCAGTAGAAGTCGAACGACCAGGTGCCACCTTCGCGGCCGATACCGGAACGTCCATTACCGCCGAAGGGTGCGGATAAATCGCGGACGAAGAAGCAGTTGATCCACACGGTGCCGGCCGAAAGTTGCGACGACACTCGCTCGGCTCGCTCAGGGCTGCCGGTAATCAGGGTTGCGGCTAATCCGTAGTCAGTATCGTTCGCCATGGCGACACCCTCCTGCTCGGTGCCGAATGTTTGCAGGGTGAGAACGGGACCGAACACCTCATGGCAGACGATCTCCATCGTCGGATCTACGTCAGCGAAAACCGTTGGCTTGTAAAAGAATCCGCCCGTTGCGGCGTTGAGTTCGTGATTCGGTTCGCCACCTAGTAGAACGTTCGCACCTGCCGCCTTCGCGCGCTGAACGAATCCGTCCACACGATCAAAGTGCGTCTTGCTAACCAGCGGGCCGATACCGGTTGATTCTTCGCGCGAGTCGCCCTGAACGACAGTGGCGGCCTTTGCGAGGAACTTCTCGCGGAACGCGTCAGCAATCTCGTCTTGGACGAGGATGCGCACGGCAGCTAGGCACACCTGCCCAGAGTTATCGAACTGCTCGACGGCCAGATCAACAGCCAGATCGAGATCGGCGTCGGCGAAGACGAGCAGCGGTGATTTGCCACCGAGCTCAAACGACACCGGGGTGACGTTCTTAGCTGCAGCCTCACCCACCTTCTGGGCGGTGGGCACAGAACCGGTGAAGCTGATGCGACGAACATCGGTATGGGCACTCAGTGGTGCACCGGCTTCAACGCCGAGCCCCTGTACGACGTTGAAGACGCCGGGCGGAAGTCCTGCTTCGGCGGCGATATCGGCTAGAAGTGACGCGGTCAGCGGCGCCCACTCCGGTGGCTTGGCAACCACGGTGTTGCCGGCAGCCAGTGCAGGTGCGATACGCCACGTGGCCAGCATGAGCGGGGCGTTCCATGGCGTGATGATCGCGGTGACGCCAGCGGGATCCCACGAGACGTGGTTGCGATGGCCACGGGTGTCGAAGTCGTCGTGGTGAAGGGTCAGCAGGTGGTCGGCGAAGAAGCGGAAGTTCATCGCGACTCGCGGCATGACCCCGCGGCGATGTGAACGTAGGAGTGAGCCATTGTCGAGAGTTTCGACCTGGGCCAGATCTTCGAGGCGGGCTTCAACTCCGTCGGCGATGCGATGCAGGATCGCGGCGCGCTCGGCGGGTGCAGTGCGTGACCAACCGACGAAGGCGGCCTTTGCAGCGGCAACGGCCGTATCAACCTCAGCCTGTCCGCCGCGCGAGATCTCGGCGATCACCTCGCCGTTAAGTGGGGAAACATCCTCGAAACTGCCGGCACTGGCGACTCGTTCACCACCAATCCAGTGACGCGTGTCGACCTCGACACCAGCGACGACTGCAGTGCTCACGGCATCGACCTTTCACATGGCCACAGTGGTGGAATCAGGCGCCTAGACGCCTCGACGGGGGAAATCGTTCGGTTCCAAACGTATTGCGGCCCGCAGCGGTGGTCAAGTGCTGGACGAGCGAATTCTTTGAGGGAGTTCGAGCGTCTAAAACTCGTCAACTTCGGCGACGACCGCGCGTAGCGAGGTTGCCAGGTGGGTCTTGTCTGTCGTGCTCAAACTTGCTGTTACCCGTGCTTCTGCTGCATTAAAGATCGGGAACAGGGTGTTCATCAGTTTGCGTCCCTTGGGGGTGAGAGCAACCAGGACGCGGCGCGCGTCATCGGGGTGAGTGCGCCGTAGCAGCAGGCCGCGCTTTTCGAGGGTGCCGATCACACCGGTCAGGGTTCCTTTGGAGATCCCTGCTTCTTCAGCCACGTGTCGGGTCTCGATATCGCCCCAAATCCACACCACCCACAGCACAACCCAGCCCGTCCACGTCAGGTCGTGGGGTGCCAGCACCGTTTGCTCAAGGTGATTGCGAATTGTGTTCGCCGCTCGGTAGATGTTCTGCACGGCGGCCATCGATTCGACGTCAACGCTCATGCCGTCTAGGCGCTCAGCTACCGCACTCTCGGTCTCGGCCAAGGTGTGGTGAACGCGTCCATCGCCATCTCGGGCAGCGTCGGCGTAGCGACTCATGCAGCACACACCTGCCTTCGGGGACGGGAGGGGACGAAAGATCAGACGGATCGTACCGTTTGGACCCAAACAAGTGCTATGCCTAGTGTGGAAATTGGCACGCGAAAATTGATCAAACCCTTGCGATGCCGGCTTGTCCGCTCTACAGTTTCGTTCGGATCCGAACGATTTATGGAGCAGCGCATGTCCCGATCTGATGTTGACCTGTCGAATCTCGACTTCTTCGAGCAGAACCAAGCGTGGCCGCTATTCGATGCGTTGCGCGAGGATGAGCCGCTGCACTGGAATGACGAGCCTGCCCCCAATCACGGCTTCTGGTCGGTCACCCGGCACTCGGACATCGTTAACGTCACCCGCGATGAGGACGTCTTCTCGTCTGAACTCGGTGGGGCGAATCTCGAGGAACTCGATGAGGAGCAGATCGAGGTCCGTAAGTCGATGCTCGAGACCGATGGGGCTCGGCACTGGGCGCTACGCCGACTGCTGCAGCATCAGTTCACTCCGCGCGGACTTGTCGGCTACGAGGGATTTCTTCGCGGCTTGACCGCGAGCACCCTCGATGCGGCATTCGCCAAGGGTGAATTCGATTTCGTTAAAGAGGTAAGCGCAGATTTCCCGATCCGGGTTCTTGCACGAATGCTTGATGTGCCGGACGAGGACACTGGCCAGCTGATCGACTGGGGTAACCAGATGGTCGGAAACTCCGATCCGGATTACACCGATGTGCTGGCTGATTCGCAAGAGAGTGAGAAGTACCGACTCATGCCGTTCCGCTCACCGGCGGCACTCGAGGTATTTGAGTATGGCTTTGACTTGGCCGCAAAGCGCAAGGGGAGCGAGGGTAACGACCTGGTCAGTCGCCTGGTGAATCAGACGCCCGAGGATGGCGTTCCGATGAGTGATCGCGACTTCCGCAACTACTTCTTGCTCCTTGTCGTGGCTGGCAACGAGACGACGCGACAGGCGATCTCACACTCTATGAAGGCGCTCATCGACAATCCCGATCAGCTCGCGCTACTTCAGGCTGAGCCCGAGCGGATTCCTGGCGCGGTTGAAGAGATGTTGCGCTGGGCGTCACCGGTGTATCACTTCCGTCGCACGGCAACGCGCGATGTTGAGATGTACGGCGAGACGATCAAGCAGGGTGACAAGGTCGTCGCGTGGTTCGCGTCGGGTAATCGCGATCCCCGCGTGTTTGAAGATCCCTACCGCTTCGATGTCACTCGTACTCGTGTTGATCACGTGACGTTTGGCAAGGGTGGCCCGCACTTCTGCCTTGGCAATCAGCTCGCCCGCATGGAAATTAAGATCATGTTCCAAGAGTTGATCCCGAGGCTGGCAGCCACGCCTATTCAACTCAATGGCGAGGTGTTGCATGTGCGCAGCAACTTCATCAACGGAATCAAGAAGTTCCCGGTCCGCGTCGGCTAGTTCTCTTGCTACCGCGCGGGTTTGCGTGTGCGGCTTACTCGAACGCGAGCATGCCGACGTCGACGACGAGTGAGCCACCATCGACGACGATGTTTGAGCCGGTGATGAAGGACGCATCGGCGCAGGCCAGGAATGCCACGACACCAGCGATCTCGTCCGGTGATGACGGGCGTCGCAGCGGCAGGTGCTTTGTCGCGACGGCGTAGGCGCCCTCGAGATCAACACCATCTCGCTCCATGATGACGTTCATCTCGTCATCGGCCATGGGAGTGCGGACCCAGCCGGGTGAGACTGCGTTAACGCGAACTCCGCGTGGGCCGAGGTCGACGGCCAGGGAGCGCGTCATCATGATCAGCGCCGCCTTAGATGCCGAGTACGCGGCGGCGTTGGGTACGGCCACCAAGCCGCCGACGGAGGCGATGTTGATGACACTGCCACCGCGCTGCACGAGTGAATCCTCGTACAGTCGCACGAGGGCTAGCGGGGCATCGACGTGCACTCCGGCGTTCTCAAGCCAGTTATCGCTGAAGATTCCCGCGTTGTTGACCACAACGTCGACGGCTGGCAGGGCCGCAGCCAACGACGCCCGATCCTGCTCGTTGGTGATGTCACAAACCACGTAAGGCAGGCCCGCGGCGCGCAGAGTTTCCTCGCGTCGCCCGGTGATCGTGACGGATGCACCTTCGTCAACGAACCGTTGTGCGATGGCCAGGCCGATTCCGCTGCCACCACCGGTGACGAGTACCTGCTTACCTGTAAACCGACGGCCCGTAGTCATATCTTCAGGGCTCACGATTACGGTGCTGCTGGGGCGTTGATGCGCGGCACAACAGCTGCGTTGACCACGCGTGTGACAAATCGGTCGACGAGTTCATACGTACGCGCAGCGGCCTCGTCAGTGCCGGCATGGGTTTCGCGAAGCAAACCCGCCGGGTCTAAGCCGTGGTTAAGCATCGACTCTTCGCCGCCATTGGCAAGCCAGAGATCTAGAGTCGAGGCTGTGAGCTCGGGGTGGAACTGGAGGCCGAGGCTTCGTCCCAGGGTGAATGCCTGCGGCCCGATGGGAGTGCGGGCGAAGGTGGTGGCGTTACTAGGTGCGATGAATTGGTCGTAGTGCCACTGAAACCATGGCCCTCGGCCAACGAGATCGGCGTCATCGGTTTCGATCGAATACCAGCCGATTTCAGCATCGGGGGCGCGATGAACGCTGCCACCGGTTGCTGCGGCGAGGGCTTGGCCGCCAAAGCAGATGCCAAAGATTGGAATGCCCGCATCGTGGGCTTTTCCGAGCAGGTCGAGTTCGGGACCGATCCAGTTACCAATGGTCTCGTCGTCGTAAACCGACCAGGGGGCGCCCATGGGAATGATGAGGTCGAAATCAAGGGGATCGGGGAACTCGACCGACACGTTAGGAGAGTGGGCATTCTCGCCGGACACAACGTTGAACTCGACGAGGTCGTAGCCGTGGCTGGCGAAGCGCTCGCCCACTGGACCTAGCGGTGAGGTGTGATCCTGCTGAATGAATAGCGCCCGCACGGACGGCTCCTTTCGTTCGGAACCGAACGTATTGCCCTACTGCCGTTGCGTCAACGTGGGACGTGAATTTTTGCTGCGAAATCGTGGCCGAGACCCCTTCCGTGAAGGGATGAAACCGACTATCTTTCCATTAAATGTTCGGACCCGAACGAATCTTTCGAACTCCCGGGAGAATGACCTATGGAAGACGTCGACGTCAGCGCAGTTGTAGCCGACCTGCGGGCGCGTGGGATTGATGTCATCAGAGCCTCGTACACGGACATGATCGGCACCGATCGTGGTCGCGATGTGCTGATCGATGAGCTCCAGAATGTGATGGGGCATGGCATGGCGTTTTGCCGTGCGGTGTTCCACACCTCGCCGATGGGTGATGTTGTCCCTGTCCAGGGCGGTATCGAGGATGGGCTCCCGGACATCAAGGCGATCCCTGACTTGAATACTCTGACCACGATGCCGTGGGAAGACGGTGTGGCATGGGTTATTGCCGATACGTTCACCCATGATGGTGATCCGGCACCGGAATCGCCGCGCAATGTCGCTCGTGGTGTCTCGGACCAGCTCGCGACGCTTGGTCTGAGTGCGGTGATCGGGCCTGAGCTTGAGTTCTACCTGATGGAGCCAGATCCCGCTGGCGCCAATGGAATGCGTCGTTACGCCGATGTCGTCGGAAATGTATACGTCGTCGGACGTAAGGGTGATCCGCGCGGGATCCTGTTGAAGATGCTGCGCAACCTGCGCGACACCGGCATGCAGGTAACCGCCGCCAACCACGAGTTCTGCCCCGGCCAGTTTGAGATCAACCTCAACCACTCGGAGTTGGTGGACGCGGCCGACCGTGCCTTCCGAATGAAGTCCGGTGTGCAGGAGATCGCTCGTCACGAGGGTCTTGAAGCAACGTTCATGGCCAAGCCATTCAACGATGAGGGTGGCAGTGGTTTCCACCTGCACCTGTCACTGGTCGACGAGAAGGGCACCAACGTTTTCGGCGATCCCGATGGGCCCGATGAGCTTTCTGCCGTCGGCCGCTCTGCGATTGCTGGTGTTCTGGCCCATGCACCCGCACTGGCCGCAATTTTGAACCCGACGATCAACTCGTACAAGCGCTTTGGTCCGGACACTCTGGCCCCGTGGTTGATCGACTGGGGTCTAGATAACCGCAGTGCGATGGTCCGGATCCCACCGGAGCGCGGGGGAGCGGCACGCATGGAGGTGCGCCTCGGCGATGCCACCGCGAACCCGTACTTGGCGATGGCCGCTGTTGGGGCGGCCGTGTACCTCGGTGTGCGTGACAAGCTCGAACCACCGGCCGCGCTTGAGGGCTACGGCTACAACCCCGAGAGTGCACCGATGCTGCCGCAGTCCCTTCCGGGGGCACTCGATGCGCTCGAGGCGGATACGGAACTGATCGACGTACTCGGCGAATACTTCGTCACCTCATTCCTTCAGTACAAGCGCGACGAGGTCGAGCGCTTCAGTCGCTACGTCACCGACTGGGAATTCCGCGAGTACACCTATCACCTCTAGATCAGGCCGCCCCAAAGCCCACTGCCTTGGCGAATGTAGTCCGCACGTATGTGATCCACCCGATGAAGGATGACGATGTCCACAACGAATACCGAGTTCTTGGCAGCACCACTGGCTGATCCGGATGCGTTTGCTGATGGTCCGCCGTTGGAGTTGTTCGCTGAACTTCGTGATTCAGAGCCAGTGGCGTGGACGCCCGAACCTGAACCACAGAGCGGGTTTTGGTCGGTTACTCGGCATGCGGACATCGTGGCGGTGAGCCGAGATGCGGCCACGTTCAGTTCAGCTCGAGGTGTTTCACTTGAAGATCTCGAGGACGATCAGCTCGAACACCGCACCTCGTTGATCGATACTGATCCGCCATCGCATACTGCGCTGCGCAAGGTGATGTCGGGGGAGTTTCTTCCGAAGGTCATTAACGGCTACGAGTCATTCCTACGCGGGATCGCGGCGCGTACCGTCGAGCAAGCTCTCGAACGTGGCACCTTCGATTACGTCGAGCACATCTCAAGTCAGATCCCGGTGCGGGTGTTGTCGCGGATGATGAGCGTGCCTGATGAGGATCGTGACAAGCTCACGGCCTGGGGCGATCGCCTCGTCGGCAACACTGATCCTGAGTTCGCTGACGCGCTGCTTGGCTCGGAAGAAAGTGAGCAGTATCGACTTCTTCCTTTCCGTTCAGCTGCGGCGCTTGAGGTCTTCGAATACGGACGTGAGCTGCAGGCCGAGCGTCGTGCTCGTCCGACGGGTGACCTCGTCACGAAAATGGTTGAGGCAGAAGTAAATGGCGAGAAGCTCACCCAGCGCGAGCTCGACAACTACTTCCTCCTGCTTGCTCTCGCAGGGCAGGAGACAACGCGTCAGGCACTGACACTGGCTGGGCTTACGTTCATCCAGAATCCGTGGGCGCTCGCTCGTCTGCAAGAACAGCCTGAACTGCTTAGTGGCCCGGCTCTGGATGAATTGCTGCGCTGGGGTGCCCCGGTGAATCACATGCGTCGCACGGCCACCGTCGACACGATGATCGGCGATCACCCGGTGAAGGCGGGCGACAAGATTTGTATCTGGTACCCATCGGGTAACCGTGACGAGCGCGCGATCGAACGTCCCAACGAACTCGATCTAGACCGCACCAGCGTGGACCTGCTGACCTTCGGCAAGGGTGGGCCACACTTCTGCATGGGCTCATTCCTGGCCCGCATGGAATTCCGGGTGACTCTCGAAGAGTTCGTCGCGCGCGTCGACACCATCAGCGCCGCCGGTGAGGCCGAACGGCTACGTAGCAACTTCGTCAACGGCATCAAGCGAATGCCAGTAACTCTGACCAAGCGCTAGCAGACCGATCAGCTCAGCCGCTGGGATTTAGCGGTGGGCGAGGGTGGTGCCGCCGTTCCAGGAGACGCCAACCTGACGGTAGTAGCCGCCGATGATCTCGTTGATCGGGAGCAGCGATGCGACGTCATCCCATGGTGAGTCGAACAGGTTGAGCTCGGCGTCGCCCTGCCAGCAGGGGCCGAGGTCTGCGTCGTAGCCAGACATCGTTACAACCTCATCAAGTGCCCAACCGGCATTACGTTCGATGCCGCGCACCTGACGGTGGTGCACCATCGGAAGTGCATTGACGAAACCATTCGTTTCGCTCGGGCCAGTGATGGTGAGCTTGGCTTGGGCGATGCGGTGGTCGTATGCGGATACAGTGGCGCCGAATCGTCCACCTACGTCGACGCGGGGAGCGGCCTTGCCGTGGGGCATCGGACGGGTCTGGTGGATCGACGCAAGCTTCTTCGGGTAGCCCTGATGCACTCCGCGTGCGATCGCGAAATCCGTCGTAACCCAGATCAGGACGCAGCGTGAGTAAAGCTTGCCCTCGAACTTACAGCGCACGACGACGAAGGCTTCCTTGTACTGACTGCGCGCCGGATCGAGCAACTCCTCGAATGAATCCGAGCATGACTGCCAATCGGCCCAGATGAAGGCAACGGCGCCCGGGTCTTCGTCGGCGAGTTCGAGATCGTCGGGAAGCAGGGCGCGAACATTCGCCGGATCCGTCCGATACTCGACCGTCAACAGGTCGCCGCTGTAATGCCACGGGGGAGTGGGGATGAGCGCGCTCTTACCCGACACGGTGTACGGCGGGGCAAACCCAGCAAACTCGGGCACGTTAACTCCAGGACTGCAGCATTGGTCAGCGGGCGGATCGAATAATTCGTTTGGATCCGTACGAATACTAGAGGGCCAACCTCGCTCGCGTCCAGAGAATGATGCTGGTTAGTGCGTGCAGTATCGATCCCGCTAACGACGA
>CANGPO010000028.1 GCA_947455705.1 Actinomycetota bacterium
ACGGGAAGCTCGACGACATCTTCTGGAACGCAGTCGGCGGGATCGGCGCCCCATGCGACGAAATCTGCCCGGCCGCCAACCTCGAGGGCGCCACTTTCGCCGGTAACGCGAGCAGCATTAACGGTGTAACCGGCCAGAGTTTCCAGGCCAGTGAGTCCGCGGCTCTTGCCAAGCGAGCGATGATCGTCGACGTCTGGTGCGTACCGTCGTTGCGCGGCAAAGATCCCTAGGCGCGGATCGTACGGGGCCACGGGCCAATCGGATCCCAGTACGACGTTGGCACCGGCCGCGTAGATATCGCCGGAGGGCATTGTGTGATCGCAACGGTGAACCCCTAGGCGTTCACTCCATGGATCGGTCATGTCAGCGTTCAGCCAGCGAAGGTGAATCGGCTGCATGGACGCGGAGACTTTCTGACTCGCGAATCGCCTAACGCTCGCGGTCGGTGCGGCCTCCACATGTTCGATGCGGTGACGGCTCTCGCCTGGAAACGTCTCGTACGCGTCGAGCACTTCGCGCACCGAACGATCACCGATGGCGTGCGTGGCGATGTAGAAACCGGCGTCGTGGAACTGGCGAAGGGTGCGACGGAAGTGATCCATGTCCGGCCACATTGGATCGGTGCCGTTGCCATGGGTATCAGGCTCTTCCAGCCATGCGGTTCCGGTGTCGATAACGCCGTCGAGCATGAACTTCACCGAGTTTGCAGTCCACATCGATCCAGCGAAATCGCGACGAGAGATGATCTCTGCGATGCCTGCTGGATCGGTATTGGGATCGACCCACTGATGGAAGCGAACACGCAAGTTCAAGGTGCCAGCGGCTTCCAATGCGCGTAGTGCGTCGATCGTTTCTTGGCCGCCATCCATCTGATGGATGCTCGTGATGCCAACGGCATTTTGTGCGCGGATCGTTTCCTCGTACCACGCAAGTTTGTCTGCCTCGGTCGGGATCGGCGCGTGATCCGTCACGGCTTGCATCGCGCTGAGTTCGCGCAGCTCACCTGTTGGCGCGCCGCTGTCGTCGCACACAATGAATGACGCATCCTGGAATCGACGGGCGCCGGTAATCCCAGCAATGCGAAGGGCTTCGGCGTTGGCGAATGCTGTGTGCATATCGAGAGCGTGGAAGAGCATTGGCCCGTCACCGGCCGCTTCGTCGATCAGCGCATGGTGATACTCCAAGCCACCGAGTGCGGCGTACTCGAACGCAAAGCCTTGAATCCAGCCGCCTAGGCCCACCCGCTTACGTTCCGCGCGCAGTAGGGCACGGACATCGTCAAGATTCGAAACCCGATCAAAGTTGATCCCGCGGCCAACCTGGCTGCCCATGAGCAAGTGCTGATGGCCATCGTTGAGCCCGGGGGTGATGTGCCAATCCGCGCCTGAATGAATGACGGTGGACGCATCGCACTCCGCGCGAACCTCAGCTGCCGAGCCCAGCGCGATGATGCGTCCGCCCTTGACGGCAAGTGCTTCCACGAACGGCTGCGCAGGATTCATCGTGCGAATACGGGCACCAAAGACGGCAAGGTCGGCAGCCATGGTCACTCCTGTTGGTCGGAACTTTGGGTGCAGGAGGTTCACCTGCTGCGGCACATCGGTGATGTGACGCCGTGCCTCGTCGAGGTGGGACGGGCTCCCGATAGTGTGCCGTTCATCGCCCCAACCCGCAGCCCATTTTGGAGTCTCAACGTGAACGGTCTATTGCCGAAGGCCTGGGCACCGGACCTCTCACAGCTGTTACCGCGGAACGCGTCGACCTACGTCGGAGCGATGATCGCCTTCTGGCTCACAGATCTGTACCTCGTCGTCATCACGATTCGCAGCTGTATCCATCTGTTCGCCGCTGACGGTGGTGCTCAAAGCATCGCCACGATCGACACCGGCGTGGCCGGGGGCAGCAACATCATTGCGATCTTCGGCCAGTGGGGGGCAACCCAGTTACTTCTGGCCCTCGTCCTGTGGGTCTTGCTGCTGCGCTACCGCGGCCTACTTCCGTTCGTGATCATGGTGCTGCTTGTCGAACCGTTCTTTCGGGCACTGTCCGGACAGCTCAAGCCGCTTGAGACGATGGGCACAGCCCCAGGTGCGGCCCTGAACTGGTTTGCCGTCCCAATTCTGGCGATAGTGCTGTATCTCGCCTTGTGCCCGGCCCGCGACTAACAGGTTTGCGAGAACTGGACGATCTTGTAATCGAGTGATCACTATGTGTAACACGTGTGGTGCTGACGGGTACGTATCGTTGCAAGAACGGACAATTTGCCGGGAAAACCGTGACGACGCGTCAATCGCACACCTACGCTCAGTAGGTGATCACTCGACTCGTCGATTCGGCCGGCCTGCGCATGAGTGCCGTGCGCGTGGGCGTCGTCGGTTTGATCGTGTTGGCCGCCGCGGGGACTGGGTACGAAACGTCGAGCGCTGAATCGTCATCGGCTGCTCATGGCCGTAGCTACGCCTCGCACGTGGGCGCTGCACACTCCGCGTCGAAATCTTCTGTCGGCTTGATCGATAAGAAGGGGAAAATTGTCGTCAACTCCAAGACGTACGCCATCTACTGGGGCAAGCCAACAGAGTTCCCCGCCGACGTACAGCCAGGGGTCACGGCACTGCTTACTGGTCTCAATCGCAGTTCGTATCTCGCAACGATTGACGAGTACATGCGCGGTAAGCGCGCGACGTCGCAGTACGTGCGGTCGTTCGTTGACGTGAGTCGCCCGCCCACGACCGATCCCACGCCGCAAGTGATTCTCGCCGAGGTTCGCAAGGTGCTGCGGCAAGCGTCGGTAAAGGCTGATCCGAACGCTGTCTACCTCGTCTTCAGCAGCAACCTGCCCAAGGTTGATTACTGCGCTTGGCATGCGGCCGGTGACGTGTCCGGTGTCCAGACGCAGATTGCGTACGTCCCGAACACTTCGGGCACAGGCACGTGCTACCGGCCGACATACTTTCCCAATATCAGTTCCTATAGCTTCGGTACCCGCTCGATCGTCGATAACGCAGCTCACGAGTTACTCGAAGCGATGACCGATCCGATCCCGGGAACGAGTTGGGTTGACTCCCACTTCCAGGAGATTGGCGATAAGTGCGACTTCGTCTACACCTCGGCCGTCCCACTGAGCGGTCGAGGCAACGTGTGGCAGTTACAGGCGCAGTGGAGTAACCGCTCGAACTCGTGCATTCAACTCGCATCGGCAAAGCATGGCGAGTCTCCGACGCCGCGGTAGCCCCGGCAATACCCAACGCTTCGTGGTCGCAGCTCGTCGGTGGGTTGAATTTGAGTTGACCGAGGTAACAGTGCGGTAAACAGCGGTGATGTAGGGTGCCAGATCTGGCAGTGTGATCACGTACTCCCTGATCGTCCCCTGAATCGTTCCTTGGAAGGATCGCTCGATGGTTAATCCTCAAACTCGACGTCGACTTCTCGGCGTCATCGCGCTTGGCGCGACGGTTGCCCTCACAGCAGCTTGTGGTGGCGCACCGGCTCCTAGCCCCAGCGGTGCCTCGTCGGCTCCAACCTCAGATTTCGTGGTCGACACCCCCGCGCCAACGGCTGACGCTGGTGACATCGTGTGGGCGACCTACCGCGAGACCCAGACCCTCGACCCGATCCAGGGCTTCGACTACCCAGAGCAGACTGCAGACTCGATTCTGTGTGACTCACTGCTGCGCCAGGCCAACGACATGTCCTACGGCCCCGGCCTCGCGTCGTACACCTCGCCGTCTCCGACGGAGTTTGACTTCACGCTCAACACCGCAACGTTCTGGGATGGCACTCCCGTTACGGCCGAAGACGCAGTCTTCTCGCTCAAGCGTGCGATGGATCCCAATGGTGGAGGTTTCTACTCCACCGTTTTCAACCGTGTGAAGAGCATTGACGTCACTGGAGACAAGACCTTCAAGATCACATTGAGCCAGCCTGACTACTGGCTGCTTGGCGAGCTTTCGTCAACGCCGGGTGAAATCGTGCAGAAGAAGTACGCCGAAGCCAAGGGTAAGGACTTCGGAACTGTCTCCGGCGGTGTGATGTGTTCGGGACCGTTCAAGCTTGATACGTGGGAGACGGGTAAGGGCGTCAAGATGGTGCCGAACCCGACGTACTGGGATGCCAGCCTGCCCAAGCCGAAGCTCACCAGTCTCACGCTGATCGGCGTCCCTGATGACGCGACCTTCACGGCTGGCCTCAAGACCGGTGCGATCGACGGAGGGTACGCGATTGCGCTCTCGACCCTCGGTCAGCTCTCGACCGATCCGAACGTCAAGGTCTACCAGGGTGCGCCGTTCTTGGCCGCCGCAATGGTGATCAGCGCAACTAAGGGTCCGCTCGCCGACCCGAAGGTTCGTCAGGCAGTCTCGCTCGCCCTCGACCGTCCGGGCATCATCAACACCGTGTTCAAGGGTGCCGGCCACATTCCGCATGCCCTGCAGGGTGAAGGCGTTTGGGGTAGCGCGAAGGATGTCTTCGCAGCCGGTTACGCAGCACTTCCTGAGATGACGCAGGACGTGGCCAAGGCCAAGGACCTGATCACCCAAGCTGGTGCCGCTGGCCAGAACATCACGATCGGTACGTCGTCAGGTATCACCTCGCTGAATACTGAAGCACTTGCATTCAAGTCAGCTGCTGAATCAATCGGCCTCAAGGTCACGATTCAGAACGTGAGCCCGTCGAACTTCATCAACTACTTCATCGATCCGAAGGCCTATGGGTCAGTTGATGCGTTCCCAACGTCGAACTACGGCGACTACGCAGATCCGTCAGCGCTGGGCAAGACGCTGGCGATGAAGGGTGGTTCGCAGAACTTCAGTGGCTGGGAAAACCCCGAGGTCACCGCGGCGTACGAAGCCGCTCGCGGCGAGGCTGATGATGCCAAGCGTGCTGAGTACGTTGTTGCAGCGCAGAAGATCATCACCGAGCAGATGGTGTGGGTACCGCTTGTTGCTCCGAACAATGTCGTCATCATGAACAAGAAGGTCACCGGCGCGCCGGCGACGTTCGTGTACATGTTCGGCCCGTGGGCTGCCTACCTCGGTGGCACTGGCGCGTAGTTTCTAACTCATCATTCGGGAGGCAGGGCCTACGTGCTCCAGTTCATAGCCAAGCGGTTGGCGATGCTCGTCGCCACACTGCTGGTGGCAAGTTTCGCGATCTATGGTGCTTTGTATTTAGCGCCTGGAAGTCCGATCGCGGCGCTAACTGGTGGACGTACCCTGCCTCCCGAGGTGATGGCGCAGATCGAAGCGCGCTACCACCTGAACGAACCGTTCCTCACTCGCTACTGGTTGTGGCTCACTGCTGCAGTTCACGGTGATCTCGGTGAATCGATTCCCTTGCACGAAAGCGTCAATACGTTGATCGCTCAGCGCATTGGTACGACCTTGCAACTCGTTCTGTTCGCGTCGATTTTGATCGTGATGTTCGGGGTTAGCTTGGGCATCATCGGTGCCCTTGGACGCGGGGCCGTCGACACGGGCGTGCTCTTCGCGTCAACCGTATCCGCAGCGCTGCCGGCCTTCGCCGCCGCTGTGATCTTGCAGTTCATCTTCGGCGTCATGCTCGGCTGGTTCCCGGTATTGGGCACCGGTGAGGGATTCGTCGACACCGTCAAGCACTTAACCCTGCCCGCTATCGCACTTGCTGCGACGTCGACGGCCTTGGTCACTCGGGTGACGCGCACGGCGGTGCGAGAAGAACTCGACAGGGAGCATGTCCAGACGGCCGTAAGCCGCGGTCTTCCGTGGAGTGATGTTGTTCGTCGCCACGTTCTACGTAACGCTGCCATCCCGATTACGACCGTTGTGGGTATCACGATCGCATCGTTGATCGCACTGTCGGCTGTTGTTGAGACGGCCTTTGCGCTCAACGGATTGGGTGCCTACCTGGTGCAGGCGGCGCAGAACAAAGACTTCGCAGTGGTGCAAGGCATCAGCTTGGTGCTGGTTGTTGCATTCGTCATTACTAATGTCGTGGTCGACATCGCCTATGCGTTGCTTGACCCTCGGGTCAGCCTAGGGAGTCGAGCCCAGTGAGTATTGAAATCCTCGACCCGGTAGCTGAGGTCATTGACAATGCACCGGCGAATCGTCGTATCCCAAAACTGGGATTCCTCGGCTGGCTCAGTGTCGCCGTCATTGCTTTGGCTCTGTTCCTGGCGATCTTTGGCCCGATGCTTGCGCCGTATGATCCGACTCTAAGCAACCTGTCGTACTCCAATGTTGGTCCCATCGCCGGGCACCCATTGGGCTTCGATGATCAAGGCCGCGATGTATTGAGCCGGCTGATGGCCGGTGCGCGCACGACGATCTTTGGAGCGGCATTCGTCTCGTTGATCGCCATCTTCGTTGGTACGGCGCTCGCCCTACTCACAGCGTGGTTTGGGGGCAAGACAGACACCTTTATCTCAGCTGCTTTGGACGTGCTCTTCGCCTTCCCAGGTATCTTGCTTGCCGTTGTGGCGGCTGCGGTCTTTGGGCCGAGTTTGCTCTCGGCTGGATTGGCTCTTTCGATCGCATATTCGCCATACGTTGCTCGCGTTTTGCGTGGTGCAGCTCTCAAAGAACGTGCGATGACCTACATCTCCGCGTTGGAAGTGCAGGGTTTCGGCGCGTGGCGACTTACGTTGCGGCACCTACTGCCCAACATCTCCGCACTGATTGTCGCTCAAGGAACGATCCTGTTTGGCTTCGCCATGGTGGACCTCGCGGCGATCTCCTTTCTCGGCCTGGGTGTGCAGTCGCCGAATGCCGACTGGGGTGTGATGGTGAGTGAAGGTAAGACGAGTTTGCTGCAGGGTTACCCGTTGGTGTCACTATCCGCTGTGGTGTGCATCGTCTCGGTCGTCGCGGCCGTGAGCTTCTTGGGCGATCGTCTCGAATCCAACTCACGTGGTGGTAACCGATGAGCGAGTTGTTGACGGTCACTGATCTCACCGTTCGCCTGAAGATGGATTCAGGCATGCGTGAAGTCATCACCGGTACGTCACTGAGCATCGCTCAAGGCGAGGCAATGGGCTTGGTTGGTGAGTCTGGTTCGGGTAAGTCCATGACGGCGAAAGCGATCGCCCGGTTGCTTCCTGATGGGGCCGAGACCTTGGGCTCGGTCGTGTTCGACGGTGTTGATGTGTTGGCGTTGAGTGGTGACGAACTTCGTGAACATCGTGCTCAGGTAGCGGTGGTGTTCCAAGACCCGCGCGCACATATCAATCCGGTCCGTCGCATTGACGACTTCATGACCGAGTCACTGCGCACGTTGCGCAATGTGCCCAAGGGTGATGCCCGTACTCGCGCGGCCACCGCTTTGGAAGAGGTCGGGATCGATGATCCGGCCAAGCGCCTACGCCAGTACCCCCATGAACTTTCTGGCGGCATGTTGCAGCGCGTCATGATTGCCACAGCGCTGCTGAGCGAACCACGGTTGCTGTTGGCCGATGAGTGCACAACTGCGCTCGATGTCACGACGCAGGCTGAAGTAATGGCGATCCTCGATGATCTGCGTCGCGAACGTGGCCTGTCGATGCTCTTTATCACGCACGATCTCGAGCTGGCTGGCGCTGTGTGTGATCGCACCACAGTGATGTATGCCGGCCAGGTTGTTGAAACCCGTGAGGCTCGCTTGCTGCATGGGGATCCGCTGCATCCCTATAGCGCAGCGTTGGTGGACGCTCGTCCAGATATTGATTCGACAGCTGATCGGCTACGGGCCATCCCTGGACGTCCGCTATCTGCCTTCGAAGCGCCAAGCGGGTGCCGATTCGCAACGCGTTGCTCGTTTGCGCAGGATTCGTGTCGCGAACACGAGCAAGTGATCACGGAACTCGATGGTGGTTTCGTTCGGTGCGAACGCGCGATCGAACTGCGCGGCAAGGTACGGGAGGGCGCACATGTCTGAGTCAGACATCGTCCTGTCGGTATCAGGTCTGCGTAAAGTCTTCGGTACGCAGGTGGCCGTTGACGACATGAACTTTGAGCTTCCGGCCGGTAAGTCGCTGGCGATCGTTGGTGAATCCGGCAGTGGTAAGACCACGGTTGCTCGCATGATTGTTGGTCTCGAAAAGCCAACAGCCGGAACGATTATTGCGTGTGGTCGCGACCGCTCGAAGCCGTCACGCAATGGCGCCGAGCGCAAACTTCGTGGTCGCGAAGTGCAGATCGTCTTCCAAGATCCATATTCGAGTTTGGACCCACGTCAGACGGGTGCGGATTTGGTTGACGAGGTTTTGCGCGTTCATCACGGCGGTAGTGGTGACGAGCGCGCGAACCGGGTTGCTGAACTCGCCGCGTTGGTTGGTCTTGATCAGCGGCAGATGAATGCAATGCCCAAGGCACTGTCGGGTGGTCAGCGTCAGCGCGTTGCGATTGCCCGTGCATTGGCCACCGATCCTCGAGTTTTGATTCTCGACGAATCCGTTGCTGCACTTGATGTTTCGATTCAGGCCCAGGTGCTGAACGTGCTTGCTGATATTCGTGATCAGCGGGGCATTAGTTATGTTTTGATTAGCCACGATCTAGCCGTAGTGCGTCAACTCACCGATGAGGCGATCGTGATGCAGCGCGGTGTCGTCGTCGAGCGCGGCGTCACCTCCGAGCTTCTCGACAATCCGCAGCACCCGTACACGAAGCTGCTGCGCGCGAGTGTGCCCGGCCCAGGCTGGACCCCACAGCGCGCCCGCGAACGAGCAGCCGCCGTCTAAACTCCGTCGGTGACGGATGCGTCGGATCGTCGTCGACGCCATTCTCTGATGCCGAGAGTTATAGCGATCGCGAGGCCGGCTGCGCCGCATGCCATTGCGACGTAATCAAGTGCATCGCGTCGATGCGTCAGTGTGACGTGTTTACTCGTTGGCACCACAATCATGAAGTTCGGGCTCGACCGGTAAATCGCCGGTGCACCTTCGACTGACCAACCTGGATAAGCAGAAGTCTTGACGATCACCGGTCGGTCAACGTTCGCCACATCGAAGCTGATTTCATCTGGTGTCGCTGAAATGTTCATAACCCCGGCGGGCGGTATCGGCATGGCGCTCGGCTCAATGTTCGGTTCGAGACGCGGCCAATCCGAAGGGCCATCTTGCACAAGTGGCACGGTGTCGTAGAACGATGAAGCGCCGTAGTTCATGGTGAGGGTGGTCCACTCCGACGTGCTCTCTGGAGGCTCGATGACGATGGGCTGGTTGGTGATGTCAGAAACTGTCACGGAATCGCGGACCTCAAACAGTGTCCATCTGCCGGTGTGGTCGATCTCCCGCAATCCAGATTGTGCTCGGGCGGCTGAGGTTTGGGTCTCGTCGAAAGTTAGGTAGTACTTCACTCCAAGTGTGGACATCCGTTGGACACCGAGTTCAAGATTGGCTTGGTACTGAGTGATACCCGGAAAGTCCACCCCGACCCCTTGTGAAATCAAGGATTCCAATGCGTAGGCCGCTGGCGTTGTTGCGCTGGAGTCTGCGTACACGCCAGTGATTGCGTCAATGCAACCAGCAGTCCAGATCGGTGCCTGCCAGAAGATTTGATTGTCTCCAAGCAGGGTTACAGCCTCATCGGCGCTCTTGCCGAGATCCCACGCCAGCCGTCCGCATCCTGAAGAAGCACCGGCGCGATTGAGCATCTCGGTGATGTCATCAACCTGCTGTGCCTGCGCTGCTGTGGTGTGCCCGCCGAAGGCGTACTCGGCCCCTGTTGATTGATCGACGATCTCGATGCCGAGCACCCTTGAGCTGCCTGGCGTGCTCTTGCCCGCAGGGCTCGCCACAGCCCACCAACCCCACGTCGTGCCAATGACGAGCACTGACGCGGACAGCATTCCGATCGCTGGGACGAGTTGAGCGCGTGCGGAATCTCGCCCTAACCGGACGGCCACTAGCTCGCCGAGAGCGTAGATCCCTGTGCCGACGAGAAGCCATCGGCCGAGGTACCAGAACGGGAGAACGCGCAGATTGAACAGCTGTGATCCGTCAGGAATCACCACAAACAAAACCGCCGCCGATGCTGCGGCAACACCAATGGCGACAAGTAGCCACCAACGACGCTTGACTGCAATGAAACCGCCGAAGAGTGCAACGATCAGTAGCAGGAGCTCCCACCACGTGCTGGCAGGCAGCAACCAGAACAGGTAATCGGTGCGCTTGGGGAATTGCAGGCTCGGCATCCATGGACGACGCGCTAGGAACGCGAGCCACCAGCTCAAGGCAAGGAGCGCGGCACCGGCGCACGCGATCAGGACCCCGCGGTTATTCGTCGACCACCATTGACGCCAATGGAACACGATGAGTAGAACTGCGCAGGCAAACATCCAGATGGCGGTCACGGGATGTGCCCATGACGCTAAACCGAGCAAGACCACGGTGAGTGCCGCGCCGATTCCTCTTTGCAGCAGCCGAGTCAACGCACCAAGCGCCAGAATTCCGAACAGTATGCCGAATGCGAAGGCGTTCTCTCCATTGATGGTTGACCCATTGTTGCCTCCGCAAATAGTGCATGAGGTGTCGTAGACCATGGGGACGATCGACACCGCGAGCGCAGCTGGGAGACCGATGGGTAGGGCGGCCCAACGTGCGGCAGCCCACACCGCAATGGGCATGGCGACGAGGGGTAACGCTGTGGCGATCTTCAGACTCGTGGTCAGCGGCAGGATCAGTGCGATAACGGCGGCAATGGCATTGGCCAACGGGGGATACAACTGGTTGGCCGGGTAGCCAGCAAACATGACGGGTGACCACCCGCCCGGAAGCAGAAGGCTTGGCGACGTGCGATCCAGCCACACACCAACGAGATGGCCGGTGCTGTCGGTGCCTATGGGAGCCACGTCGGTAACGATGTTCTCTGGCGATAAGCCCTTGAGAACTGCGATGGATGCGATGACGGCGATGCCACATTCGAGCCAAAAGGTGAGTCTCGGAGATGAAACTGTCCGCGGGGCTGAGGCAGTCGCCATGGGTCAGACGTTAACGCACGGTACCCAAGCCGATCCAATAGAGCCTGAGATCCCAGCAGCGGGCGATGCTAAACAGTGGTGACGCCCAAGGTTGTGCCGTTGTAGTTGGGGAACACATCTTGAATCTGTGCCGACGATGCGCCGGTGCGATTCACCAAGACATCGGCGAGCACGGCGCGGTAGTCCGTTGTTGCGGTGAGATCGCCGTCCGTTAGTGCCGTGTCAGCAAGTGTTGGCCAGGTGCCATGAACTGCCGTATTGACGTGCCCGCCCAAAACCATCATGAGATTGCCCCAGCCGTGATCGACTCCTCCGGATTCATTCTCTTGAACTCGACGGCCGAATTCGCTAATCGTTACAAGGGTTACCGAATCCATGCCGGTGCCGAGGTCTGTAGCGAATGCGGCAAGTGCGTCACCTAGGTTCGTGAGGTTGTTGTGCATCCAGCCGTTGTCTACCGAACCGAGGCCCGAGTGCATATCCCAATCGCCTTCATCAATGGTGATCACTCGAGTGCCAACGTTGGCCTTGATGAGCTGAGCAGCGTTCTTCAATGCGTCACCAAGATTCGACGATGGATACGTCGCGCCGTTGTCCGCGACGTATGTACCGGCCGCCAACGTGGCAGCGGTATCGAGCGCACTTAAGGTGGTTGCGGCCGTGTCGGCGAGCTCGGCGGGTGCATGGTTGTGAAGCGCGTTGAGTGCTGTTGACCAACGGGCGCGGGATGCGGTGTCTCCGGCCGCACTCAGGCTAAAGCTGTCGATTGATGACATGCCGAGGACGGGCCATGGGCCGGCAAGTGATTCGGGAATATCTGTCGAGCCCAGTTGAACAGCACCAAATGGCCCGCCGGCAGTGTGGAGCCCGATGGTGCGATCAAGCCAGCCCGTTCGCGCGCTTGTGCCAGGTGCTGCTCGCTCTAATTCGTCCATTGCAGCGAAGTGAGAGCGATTCGGTGCGGGCAATCCGGCGGCATGAACAAACGCGAGTTTGCCGCCAGACCACAGCGGCTGCAGTGATGACAGCGATGGATGCATCCCGAACATCGGGTCGAGTTGAAAGGCCGCTGACGACGGAACCGCGATTGACGGGCGGTTCGTTGCATAAGCGGGATCACCAATAGGTGCAACGGCAGATAGGCCGTCGAAACCGCCACGTAGAGACAGGATCACGATGGTGTCGCCCGTCCATCCTGCGTCTGCTGCAAAGGCTGCGCGCATGTTGACCATCGGTGAGACCGTCGCGACTGCGGCACCGATACCGAGTGCTTTCAACAGTGATCGTCGAGTGATCGTTGAGGCGCGCGCACCTTCGTCGCAGCAGGAAGGAAGGGTCGTCGTCGGATCATTCATCAGTGTCATCGTTTACTCACTTCATGGTCTGGTACGGGGAATCGAGAATGAGTGCAACCAATTGCGGTAGCCGCCAACCGACGGCCGATGACGATGACGTGAGCGCTTTGGTTTCCGTGGCGCCGATGAACGTAAGTGCAGCTGCCTTGTGATCAGCATCGAGTGCGCGTCCTAGAAGCGTGTGCGCGATGGCGTCAACAAGTTCACCGTGAGTTGCGGGCAACACTGTGCCCGCGAGCATGGTGCGCAGGTCGGGCCGATTTACATCCGATGGGTACCAACCAGCGACCACGTTGATGGTGTTGTTCCAGCGGCGCAACGTCGATGCCGTTGATGCCCACGCATCTGCGGTGTCAGCCTGGCCAGTGGGGAACGACTGTCCGTACGGGTTATGTCCGGCGTCACCGGCCATCCATACGATTTGCTGGCAGGCGTCGAGATTCGCGGCCGTGGATGGCGTGATCTGCATGAGCCGCGCGGTAGCAATGATGTGCTCGAACGGGCGGTAGGTTTTCGCGCCAATTGAGGTGGCGAATTCGTGGGACGAGAACAGCACCCGTAACACCGGAACAATCGCCGTGTCGTTATCGAGATAGGTCTGCGCCAGAGCTGCGACGAGAGTTGCCGACGGGGTATCGCTCACGAATCGCACGGCCAATTTCGTTGCAAGTCGATGCGCGGTCGCAGGATGACGGGCGAGGTAGTCGAAGTAGGCAAAGGCAACCGTTTGACCACCAATGTCCGTCGTATTCGCGTTCGTGAAGCCGAGAACGTTGACCGCACCAGTCCAGTGATTCCACGGCTGGAATGCGTACTCGCCGGAATCGCTGTCAACCCCGAGCCCGGTGAGAATCCGCGCCGAGTTAACAACCCCGTCCTCGCCGTAGCCAGCGTCGACACCGACGGTGTGAAGCTCGAGTAGCTCGCGGCCCTGATTTTCATTCGGGTGCGCGGCAGTTGATTCGCGGTTGTTCAGGTACGTCAACATCGATGGGTGTGTGCTGGTGGCGCGTAAGAGATCGCGAAAAGTGCCCAGTGCATGTTGACGAATCGTGTACGCGTAGTGCGCTCGCGATGATGCGATGTTGTCGCCGGGGCAGGTGACGTTGAAGTGATTGCCCCAGAAATCTTCAAGAACGGTAAGTAGTTGTCGCTTGCTCCACAGTGCGCGCGTGGTGAGATCTTGCAGCACAGACATCTGCTGTTCCCATCCGTTGCGCACATCGTTGTCGAGATCGGCTTTCACTCGCCAGATGGGCGCAGACTGATCAGGTAAGCGGCTGAGAATCGCTATGCATGCGGAGTCGTCGATGGTGGCTGGATGTAGTTGCGATTCAAGCCATCCCGCGTATCCGATTGCGTTCACCTCTGCCAATGCGTCGACCGTGGGGCCATAGGCGGCGCGACGTAGGAGATGTCGTTGCCAATCCGTCGTGAGGTACGTCGAGGTGGACGTGAATGCGGATGGGGTGGTGATTGTGCTGCCGCTCTTCGGTGTTGGTGTGGCAGGCGGGGGAGTGGCCGCCTTGCGCTTCGCGATGAGAACCAGATCTAGAGCGCGAGAGTAGACAAGCGCCTTGCGCGGTGCCGACCACACATATGGCACCTGTACCCAAGTGCCCTTGCTGTTACGTAGCGAGATGACGCTTCCGGAGAAACGCGCGGTGACGACTACCTTCGTCGACTTGGTAACGCGCGTGACTTTCGTCTTGGCGTCGTACGTGTAGGTGATCGCTCGATACTGGGTCACCTTCTTGATGGTGGTGGCCGTCGGGGCCAGGCTAGCTGCGGCGGCTGTTGACTCATTCACTAGCCCAAGAGCCGAGCCGCCCGCCACGGCAGCTACTGCGCCGAACAATCGACGCCGTGACAGCGGAGCCCTCTGGTCCGGCGACGAGTCGACGACGACGGATACCGCGTCAGCTCGATGCGTCATCTGCGACGGAGCCGATTCGGGTACATCGACCCGCTCGGCCAAGAATGCGTTCATCGGCGACCCCCGTTGCCTGATTGCGCGTGCACGTCAGCCAGGACGTGTGCAGTTAATGTCGGCGCCGGTCAGGGCCGGTATTGAGTGAACGGGTTAGCCCATGGAGGCGAAAAACTGGGGGCGAATGATCATTAAAAGCCCGAAAGAGGTGATTTGCACCATATATACCCACGCCGTTAGCGATTATCGTTCACGCGCCAAACCCCTTTTGTTCACCTTCCGCTTCCGTCTCGTCCGTTCACACCAGAAAGAGTCAATCTCGGATGTTCATGTCGCCACGCGGACCGAGAAAGGGGATCACTATGGCGCAGCCACGCTTCCAACTGATCCCCGGATCGCGCCTCTCAGGCGGTAAGGGCGGTGTCGGCTGGCGCTTGCTCGGAATGAACAATCGTGAGCTTGGCCGCTCAGCCCACGCGTTCCCGGATGCCGAGGCCGCTCAGGCCGCCATCGCTCGGTTGCGCGCCGATCTTGAGGCAACCGTTGGCCACATTGGTCACGACCCAGTTACCCAGTCGTGGCAGTGGCGGATGGATGGGTCGGATGGTCCTGTTGCTGTCTCCGGACGGGGATTTCGACACGAGCGTGAGTGCCGGTACAACCTCGAACAATTCATAGTTGCGGCGCCAGTGGCCCCCGCAGCGAAGCAAGAAGTACCCAGTGAATTCCCGTGGCAGCGCACTGAGCTGGCTACGGCAGATTCGGAAGGATTGATGTGACTACCGCCCCCGAAGTGAATTCACTTATTCCCACCTACACGGATGCGCCGGCGACGGACGTCGTCCATGTGCGTGGTGGCTCGCTCAATGCTGTCGAGATCTCCGCATGGTTCGGCTCAAACAAGGTGCTCGAGAAGGTCTCTCTGGAGATGCCGGCCAACACGGTGACGGCCCTGATCGGCCCTTCGGGTTGTGGCAAGTCGACCTTCCTTCGCATTCTCAACCGCATGCACGAGCTCGTGCCCTCGGCGAAGTTGAGCGGCCAGGTTCTACTCGATGGTGATGACATCTACGACCCCGGCCACCGCATCACCGAGACGCGTAAGCGCATCGGAATGGTGTTCCAGAAGCCGAATCCTTTCCCGGCAATGTCCATTGCTGACAACGTAACTGCGGGTTTGAAGCTCACCGGAACGAAGATCGGCAAGAGCGATCGTGAGGCCCTCATCGAGCGCAGCCTCTCCCGTGCCGGCCTCTGGAAAGAGGTTAAGGACCGGCTGAAGGAGCCAGGCTCGGCTCTCTCGGGTGGTCAGCAGCAGCGTCTGTGTATTGCGCGATCGCTGGCCGTTGAGCCCGAGGTTCTGCTGATGGATGAGCCGTGTTCAGCTCTTGACCCGACGTCGACGCGTCGTGTTGAGGAGACGATTCACGAGATCAAGGATCAGGTCACGGTCGTCATCGTTACGCACAACATGCAGCAGGCCGCTCGCGTTTCGCAACAGTGCGCTTTCTTCCTCGCGCAGCTTGGTACGCCAGGCGACATCGTTGAAGCCGGCCCCACCGTCGACATCTTCGGCAACCCCAAGGATCCGCGCACTGAGGATTACGTCAATGGCCGCTTCGGATAAGCCCATGGCTTCGTTAGCTCACGTGCGTAGCGCGTGGGCTCGATTGTCATGTGCTGCAACGGGAATGGGGGTGTGAAGTGACTGCTCTTATGGATCCGCCGTCCACACCGTCAGCTCCTGAGCCAACTCCACGCGTTGAGGATGTACCCCGTTCGATTGATCCGGGCTTACCCCGTAGCGACAAAGTCTTCTTCGGCGTATCGCGCGCGATTGGCTATTCCGTCTTCGTCCTCATGGGTGCGATCGGCCTGTTCCTGGGGCTTCAGTCGATTCCAACGTTCAAGCGATACGGGCTCGGCTTCCTGACTGAATCGCAATGGCAGCCCGAAAAAGACATTCTCGGTATCTCCGCAGTTCTCGTCGGTACCTTCACCGTCGCGCTGGTCGCGATGGTGATCGCGTTCCCCTTGGCACTGGCCACCGCGCTCTACATCAGCGAATACGCACCGGCCAAGTTCAAGTCGTTCTTGGTCAGCATGGTCGACTTGATGGCGGCCATTCCGTCGATCGTGTGGGGCCTGTGGGGCTTCTTCCTCTTGCAGCCCAAGGCAATTCACGTGGCGCACTGGCTGCATACGCACATGGGCTGGGTGCCGTTTTTCAACGTTGACACTGATCCCAACGCTGCCCCATGGGCGCAGTCACGCTACGCCGCGTCGGCGTTCATCGCGGGTATTGCCGTGTCGATGATGGTTCTTCCGATGGCCGCTGCCGTTATGCGTCAGGTTTTCTCGCAAGCTCCGATCGGTGAGCGTGAGGCCGCGCTTGGTCTTGGCTCGACGAAGTGGGGCATGATCCGCGCCGTCGTGCTGCCATTCGGCGCCGGCGGCATCATCGGTGGCACGATGCTCAGCCTCGGCCGTGCACTGGGTGAAACGATCGCCGTAGTTCTGATCATTTCGCCTGCTTTCGACATTAAATTCAAGCCGCTTGAGATTGGTACCTCGACGATCTCCGCGCTTATCGCGGGTCGTTTCGGTGAGGCCACATCAGCACAGTTGTCTGCGCTTCTGACTGCCGGCTTTGTGCTGTTCATCATCACGCTCATCATCAACACGCTGGCAGCCATGATCGTGGCGCGCAGCCGTAGTGGCGCGCAGGAATAGGGGCAGGGATGAGCGACATGATCGATCGTGCTGGTGCCGACACTCCGTTGGCGCCATCGTGGGAACCCGCCCCCTACGAGCCTCCGACCGTCGTATGGGACGAGTCGGCCAGTGTGGATGCGGCACCCATCGAGCCTGCCTATGTGCCAGTAGCTGTTGATTACCCCGTTTCATCGGATCTCAGCTATGACGAGTCGAGTTCCGGTCGGCACGCCGCTGAGCAGGCTGGCTACGAAGCGCCCGTCACGACGATTCCTGCCACCGAACCTGAGCATGCGCCGTCGCATACCGCTTCCTCGATGACGATGGCAGAAGCCGTTGTCGCGGCTGAGGCAACGATTGCACCGGCGGATCCCTTTGCGACGATGGAGATTCCGGCTGTTGCGGTTGCTGCACCTGCAGCGGTCTCGTTTACCAAAGCCGCCCAGGTGCCTGCAACGACGGTAACTCCGAGCGGATCGACACCGCCGCCCACGGCTTCGCCTGAGGTGAAGCCAATGCGGGCATCGTCTGAGCCAGATGTGCCGCGACCCATCGGCGGTAAGACCCTCGACGACCATGCGTCGTTTTGGGGTTCGCTACTTGGTTCATTCGGTTTGCTCTGGGTCATTTACACCCAACTCCTTCCGTTCACGGGCCGAGTTGGCTTCGTTATCTTGTGGTTGATCACGTTCCTGTTGATGTATGCCGGCGTCTCCGCGATGGGTAACCCGAGCCAAGTGGTGCTCGACCGCACCGTTGCTGCGGCCATCAGAGCTGGAGCGATGATCGTTGGCTTGGCACTTGCGTCGGCCGTGTTCTTCACCTTCTGGAAGGGGATTGACGCACTTGTTCACGTCAACTTCTTCACCCAAGACATGGCAGGGGTTCGTCCCACGGCCCCTCTCGACCAAGGTGGAATCATCCACGCGATTGCCGGTTCGCTGATCGAGATCGGGATTGCGGTTCTGTTCGCCCTACCGCTCGGCGTCGGCACTGCTGTATTCATGAACGAGGTTGGCGGTCCGACCGCGCGTGCGGTGCGAACGGTCGTTGAGGCCATGACGGCCCTGCCTTCGATCGTGGCTGGTCTGTTCGTCTACACCGTTCTGATCGTGACGCTCGGCGTCTCGCGCACTGGTATCGCGGCTGCCTGCGCAATCTTCGTCATGATCCTGCCGATCATCGCGCGTGCATCGGATGTCGTGCTGCGCGTCATGCCTGGTGGTCTGCGCGAAGCGAGCTTGGCGTTGGGAGCATCCAAGTGGCAGACGGTGCGAATGGTCGTTTTGCCAACGGTGCGCCCAGGCCTGGCTACCGCACTCATTCTTGGTATTGCTCGAGGCGTTGGTGAGACGTCGCCAGTGTTGTTGACGTCGGGTGCGTCTTCCTACTTGAACCTGAATCCCTTCAGCGAACCTATGAACTCGCTCCCGCTTTTTGTTTTCTCGTCCGTTCGATCTGGCGAACCGCTATTCATCGCGCGTGGCTTCGGCGCAGCGTCTGTGTTGCTCGCACTTGTCCTGGTGCTTTTTGTGATCACTCGACGTTTAGCACGCACCAAAGTGGGGAACCGATAAACATGGTCCGTACGTCACAAGGGCAAACCCGATCAACTGAAGGATCTGCCATGCGCTTCACCCGTCCGCTGAAACTGGCCGTGCTCGGTCTCACCGTCGTTGGGCTTGCGATCAGTCCGCTTGCGACCTCGGCTTCGCAAGCCTCTGTCATTGCGCCGATGGCTGTAGCGCACTCGCAGATCACCGGCTCGGGATCTAGCTGGTCGGCTAATGCGGTCAACCAGTGGATTGCAGACGTGACGCAGAACGGCCTTCAGGTCGTATTCACCTCGACTGGTTCAGCTCAGGGACGTAAAGACTTTACGAACGTAACCACTGACTTTGCGGTGACCGATATCGGTTATCAGGGTCAGGACAAGGTGACGGGTGACGCGGACTCTCCTTGTAAGAACGTGACGGACTTCGTGAACGGTGTTCCGAGCGGGCCATCATGCCGCCCGTACGCTTACTTGCCGATCGTCGCCGGTGGAACGTCGTTCCCGTACCAGATTCGAGTCGCTGGGAAGCTCGTTCGCAATCTACGGCTGTCAGGTAAGACCCTGGCGAAAATCTTCACCAACCAGATCACGAACTGGAACGACCCGGCGATCACCGCGGACAACAACGGTCGCAAGTTGCCGAACATCACCATCATCCCCGTGGTGCACTCAGAGGGATCGGGTTCGACCGCACAGTTCACCCGCTATCTCAACAAGATGTACCCCGAGATTTGGCGGCCGTACCTGGGCCAGGATGGTGACACCGAGTATTACCCGCGTAAGGGTCAGATGATCGCGCAAAACGGTTCTGACGGTGTCATTAACTTCTTGACATCGAAGGCTGCGAACGGCGCCATTGGTTACGACGAGTACTCGTACGCGCTTGCGAAGAACTTCCCTGTCGTGAAGTTGCAGAATGCTGCGGGATACTACGCGTTGCCCACCCAATACAACGTCGCGGTGGCACTGACGCAGTCACGTATCTGCGGTATCGACGTACACCCAACTGCCGGTGACAAGTACTGCTCGCTCGGTCCAGGTGGCTCGACGGTAGACGCTAAGTCACCGCAGTACCTGTTGCAGAATCTTGACAAGGTGTACACGTACAGCGACAAGCGTACGTATCCGCTCTCGTCTTACTCGTACATGATTATCCCGACGTCGGCTTCGGACTCACGTATGACCACAGCAAAGCGTCAGACACTCGCTGACTACTTGTACTACTCAATCTGCCAGGGGCAGGCCGAGATGGGCCCGATCGGTTATTCGCCTCTACCGGTAAACCTCGTGCAGGCGTCGTTCAGCCAAACGGCCAAGTTGAAGACTGCCGACCCGAACGTCGACCTGAGCAACAAGAACGTGACCACCTGCAACAACCCGACGTTCGTAGCGGGTAAGCCCAAGGAAAACCACTTGGCGCAAATCGCACCGATCCCGCCGGCTTGTGACAAAACTGGCGCGGGCCCATGCACCGACGGTGGTAACAGCGGAACTACTGGTGGTGGAACGACTGGTGGTGGAACGACTGGTGGTGGAACGACTGGTGGTGGAACGACTGGTGGTGGGACCACTGGTGGTGGGACCACTGGTGGTGGGACTACTGGTGGTGGGACTACTGGTGGTGGAACTACTGGTGGTGGAACGACTGGTGGTGGAACGACTGGTGGTGGAACGACTGGTGGTGGGACTACTGGTGGTGGGACTACTGGTGGTGGAACGACTGACGGAGGGACGACTGGCGGCGGGGTTGTCGACCCAGGCACAGGACAGATCGTTCCCGGCACTGGCGGTGGTGTGACGGATCCGGGTGTGAATCCTGATGTGATGGGTACGGTCACCGATGTGGCTGCCTACCGTCCGACCGACGTCGTGTCCTCGTTGGCACCCGTCGTTGCTCTTGAACTCATCGCGCTGCTGGCGCTGCCGCCCGCGGTTTACTTCTACTTCTTGCGCCGTCGTAAGGCGTCAGCATGAGCAACCATCGTCGATCTAGGGTACGGCGCCGCAGGGCGTCTGCTCTCTTCGGTATAGCCGCTGTCCTTTTCGGCACTGCGGCGACGATTGCTGGACCAACGACCGCGGCTTCCGCGAGCCAAGACACGATCGGTAAGGCATCGAAATCAGCGACGATTGCCCGCACTCATCTTCTGCGCGGTAGCGACATCGAGGTTGATTCACGCGACGTTACAGTTTCGGTTTCCCAAACGCTGAATCTGCGCGATCGACAAGCGATTTCGGTGACGTGGAAAGGTGCTCACCCCACCGGCGGTGTGGTGGCAGATACCAACTCGAGCTATGCCGCACAGCAGGAGTACCCCGTGGTGGTCGTGCAGTGTCGAGGCCTAGATTCGCCGTCCGCTCCAGTGAAGGTTTCCCCAGATACCTGTTGGACATCCGATGCGGAAGAGCGCGCCAAGAGTAGTGCCACATTCCTATGGCCGCCTTACCGGATCGATCGTTACGCGGCGGCTGCCGATCGGCAGCAGGTGGTCGGAGTACCGAATCCGATTCCTGCGGCCTGTGCTCCGATCGTGGCTGGTGCTCAGCATTGGATCCCGTTCCGGGCTGCAAACGGCACCGTTTACGGTGGTGGAATCGTCGACGCTGCAACGGGTTTGCCGTGCGCAGGTAGCGCGCCAGAAGCCGGTGGCGGCACGACCACCTCGCCCAGTAACACGACGTACGGCGTCACGTACCCCGATGGCACTGGCAATGTCAGCTTTGTTATCAATACGGTCGATTCGAATGCCTCGCTCGGCTGCACCCGCGAGGTTGCTTGCTCGTTGGTCGTGATCCCGATCATGGGTATCAGTTGCGACGCCACAGCTTCGTCCATGCCGGTGGCGGATCGACCGGCGTCGGCTGAAGACCGTGCTGCTGCAGACAAGCTCTGCCAGAAGACGGGCTATTACGCTCCCGGATCCACCACGGACAACGCGATCGACGTTGAGGACCTCTCTGTCAGCGGGCAGTTGTGGTGGTCGGCGAGTAACTGGCGCAATCGCATGTCGTTTCCGCTGTCTTTCGCTCAGGCGAGCAATGTGTGCGATCTCGTCAGTAGTAGTGCCCCGGAGTTTGTTTATGGCTCGCAGGCTCTCGTCCCGGCGACCCAGCAGTGGGGGCCGGCATTCTGTCTGAATCCCAAGCTTTTCAAGTTCCAGCACGTCCAGTTCAGTGAGCCAGGTTCACGTAACTTGCTTACGTCGGGATCAATTAAGGCTGCGTTCACAGCGGCGCCGCCTGATGAGCCTTTCCCAACTCCAGTAGTGCAGGCACCGGTTGCTGTCTCAGGTTTCGCCATTGGCATGCGGTTGGACGGCGCGGACGGCAAGGAAGTTTTCAAGGCCAACATGACGCCGCGTCTTCTGGCCAAATTGCTGACCAACAGTTACAACGGTCTCGTTGGTGTGCAGACGTCATACCCTGCGCTGAAGAACAATCCTCTCGACATCGTTGCTGATCCGGAGTTTCGTGCAATCAACCCGGGAATGATGACGACGAAGAACGCTTACAACGGCCTCCCGGCCTCCACTCTGTATGCGATGTCGAGCGATAGCGATGTGATGCAGGCTGTTACCTCATACATCAATGCCGATCCAGATGCGCGCAAGTGGCTTGATGGTGAAGCAGATCCATGGGGAATGGTCGTCAATCCGTCCTACGAGAAGATCGCTCTCCCCGTTAACAGTTGGCCTCAGAGCGATACCTTCGTGCTTGATTCGGTTTCCTCGGTTTCGTGCTTCGCAAGCACCCGCTTGCCATGGTTCCCGCTGGTGAACGCTCCGGTGGCGAACCCGGCGACCGTCACTCTCAACATGCAGTACGGGCTTTCGAACTCGCAGATCGTGTGTAAGGACGCTGGCCAGCCCAACCAGAAGCTGGTTGCAGTTGGCAAGGTGCCACCGGGCCGTCGGGCCTTGTTTGGGCTGATCTCGGTTGCCGATGCTCAGCGGTATCAGATCCCAACGGTGTCGTTGCTAAGCCACGTTGATGCCAACGCTGCGAGCAAGTTCACCTCTACGTCGGGCCGTTATTTCGTTGCGCCGACGCAAGCGGGAATGAAGGCCGCGATGGATCTGGCTAAGCCCGACAAGACTCTGGGTACGTGGCCGATCCCGTATAAGGAATTGCGCGAAGCCAAGGGTAAGGCTGCCTACCCGGGCACTCTTTTGATGTCTATGGCCGTGCCAACTCAGGGTTTGCCAGCAACTGAGGCGGAACGCTACGCAAAGATGATCCGCATCATCACCACCACTGGTCAGGTTCCAGGTTTGAGCAACGGGCAATTGGCACCGGGCTTTCTGCCGATTACTCCTGCCAATGGTTTGGCAAACTTCACCGCCTATTCGGCTAAGGCTGCGGCAGCTATCGAACAACAAAAGGGATTTGTCCCGGCCGTTGATGGGTCTGACCCGAAGCCGAGCCCCACACCTACTCCCGCGCCAACGTACTCACCCACTCCGATTCCCACCCCTACATATGGCGGAGACGGTGGCTCGAGTAACTCCGGTGGCGAGCAGATCCCGACGACTGGCCCAACGCAGACGCCAGCCCCAAGCCAGAGTGCAGCACCGACTCCAACTCCGGAGCCGAGCCAGAGCACGATCCTGACCAAGCCCGTGGGAAGCACAACGGCCCTTAAGCCGCCGGCAGGAACGAATGCAGTGCCAGCGCTGATTGCGATCGCGCTTATCTCTGGTGTTGCCTCACTGGCACTTGCGTGGAGAAGGCCGTCATGACGGTCACAACGAACGGCGCCAGCTCCCCGACAGAGCCCTCGGTGACGACGACCGCATCAACGGTCGATCAGGGGGCAGAGACTGTGGCAACTGCTACCCCGGGACGTAAGCCCAAGAAGGCTAGGCCGGCGATGAGCGTTGGGCGGGGCTTTGTTTTTAGTGCCGTCGCATCCGTTGCTGCGCTGTCGGTTTGGTTCCTGTTCTATGCCTTCATCCTGACGCCATTTGAAGAAGCGCGTTCCCAAACCGTCAACTACGGCACTCTCCGGGAAAGCTTGGCCCTTCAGACTGCACCGATTGGTGGGGTGATTACCCCGGGCACCCCCATCGTCCTGATCGACTCCAAGCCGCTCGGTCTCAATGGTGTCGTTGTGGTTGAAGGCACTGCTTCAGGCGACCTGATGAATGGGCCGGGTCACCTTCGTAACACGGTACTTCCTGGGCAGATGGGTACGTCGGTGATCATGGGCCGCGCGTCCATGTTCGGAGGTCCATTTGGCAAACTGTCCGAGGCCAAGGTTGGCGATTCGTTATCTGTCACAACCGGGCAAGGTGTCTTTACTTACACGGTGGAATCCGTTCGCAAGGCAAAGAGCCCACTTCCGCAGCCGCTGGACGCTGGCAAGGGACGTCTCACCCTCATCACGGCCATCGGCGAGGGCAAACTTGGGGCGTGGAAGCCAACGGGCCTCATGTACGTCGACGCCAAGCTCATGGGCGACGCACAGCAGTACCCGCCGGGTAAGCCCTATGTCGTGACGGCATCAGAGTTGCCACTTCAAGGCGATCCGAGTGCGCTACTTCCGTTGGCGCTGGCCCTTCCCCTACTCATCGGTGCGGTCCTGTTCGCACTGTGGGCTCGTTCGCGGTGGGGTACGTGGCAGGCATGGCTCGTTGGCGTTCCGCTGGTACTTGCCTGTGTATGGGCAGTGAGCCAAGCCGCCGTTCAACTGCTTCCGAATCTGCTTTAACATTCGCCGGTCGCGTCCTTGTCCGATCTCCCTACGTGGTGATTCGGAAACTCTCAGTGACAACGATCATGATCAAATTACGCTAAGTGAGCGTCATCGGCATGCGCGGGATCTTCCTTAAGTAAACCCACTAGGACGTACGCATAGGTTCACCTTGTGTTCAACAAGTTCACCCTGATCTGTACCCCTGCCCCCGCCAATCTTTACCTGTTCACTCCCGCAGGTGGGTGTGAACGTAATGTCCATCTCTGTCCGGAAGGGGACAGCAATGCAGATCAAGAAGCTCGCGGTTGCCGCAGTTGCTTCGAGTGCCGTAGTGCTCTCGCTCGTAACAGCAGCACCAGCTTCGGCGGACTACGCGCCGTCAACCAGCGACGTCGTCGGCGTCGGTTCTGACACCGTTCAGTACGCGATCGACTTCATGGCCGATGGTGACTACATCGGTAACACCGGCTTCAACGCCACTGCCCGCAACAAGGTCATCAACTTTGATGCAACTCCTGACGCCAACGCGCGTCTGGGCTACGGTGCCGGCGGCCTCAACGGCACCAGCACCGCGACGAGCAACTGTGCCCCAGGCACGGGTGGCTCGACGGGTACCGGTAACCAGAGTGCAACGCACACCGGTGACCGTCCCTGTGTCCTCAACCCCACCATCGTGCTTCGCGCCGGCCTCAAGCCAGTGCAGCGCCCCAACGGTTCGGGTGCCGGCTTCAACGCGCTGAAGGCCGATGTTGCCGCATCCGCGCACAACATTGACTTCGCCCGTGCGTCATCGAGCCGTACCTCCGGTGCGACCTACAACTCGATCACCCTCGGTACCGACATCCTCGCGATGCTCACCTCGAGCACCACGAATGCTCCTGCTGGTGGCCTCACGCTCGCTCAGCTCACCGAAATCTACAAGTGCACCGCCGGTTACACCGACTGGAGCTCAGCAAACCTCGGAAGCGGCACCGCCGGAACGATCATCCCGATCCTTCCGCAGGTTGGTTCAGGTACTCGTTCATCGTTCCTTGGTGCACTCGGTCTGACCGATTCCACCGTCGGTGCTTGTGCCGTTAACGCTGAAGAGAACGACCCAGAGGCAATCGACGCTTCAGGCTCACCAGCCAACGCGATCGAGCCAATGTCTTCAGGTCGTTTGAACATGTACCTCGGCAAGGATTCCACTGGCACCTCAGTTGGTACCGGCTACTTCCTTGACCCATCCTGTGCATACGCTCAGGTCGCCGCTGCAGTTGCCGCTACGGGCACCAACCAGGCTCGTGCAGCCTGTGTGGCCGCTGGTACGCCGCTCGCCCCGAACGTTACCTACAACTACAGCGGTGGCACCGGCACCTACGCAACAGCGTGGTCAACCAGCCGCAACATGTACGTCTACTTCCGCGCCGCGGATGTCGACAGCACCACGATCTTCCAGCCAGGTGGTACCCGTAACTGGGTCCGCACCCTCTTCTACAACCCGTGTTCAGGCACCACGCCTGCCGGCGTAACGATCTCCGTTGCTAACGGAAACTGCACCGGTGGCGGAACGTACGGCCCAGGTGGAGCACCGTACATCGCCAGCTCGACCGGACAGACCCTTGTCTCGTCGTCAGGCATCGCTCCTTCGTACGCCGCCACCGTTGGTGGTCCGTGATCCAAGACCCTTCGGGGTCTAGCTCGACCTGACAGATCGCCAGACCTGATCGTCGCTCGACACACGTGTGGGGTGGAGATACCTCCACCCCACACGGTGAGCCCATTCCCATAAATTGACTCACGAAGAGGATCTCATGAAGCTTCGCATGAAGTCGGCTGTTGCAGGGGTCGCCGCCCTCGCACTTGCTGGTGTTGGCGTTGTCGCCACTGCTGGCTCAGCTGCTGCTTACCCCACTACGACCCCTGCGTGGGTTGCTGGTGATACCGCTCGCAACGGTGAAATTTTCATCTACGACACCAACGGTGCTCAGATCACTGGTGGTACGGACTACAACACCCTTGGTCAGTTCTACGCTGGTCAGACCACAGCTAAGACGGCGGGTGCGACGTTGGCGAACTTGTCGATCGCGTTCCCGGATGCGACGAATGCTGTTCCGTCGACGTGGTTCTCCACGACCCTTCAGGGAACGACCGCGTTCTCGACTGCTGCTAACCGTCCAACTGCTGTTGGTCCGGTTATCAACAAGAACGCATGGCCAGTTGGCACGACCCCGATCGCTGACACCCTCTCGGGTGGAACGCTGAGCACGGCAACGAACTACCAGAACGTGTTCGAGCTTCGTATGGCGAACTCGGGTCCTGGTGTTTCTGCTGGTGGTAAGTACTGGGCTGTTGATATCGAGTTCAACCCAGCAGCCACGGGTGGCGCAACGTTCGATGGCCTTGCTCCGCAGGCATGGAAGGTTCTTCAGGCCACTCCTGTAATCCCAACCGCGACGTCGATCACCTCGGTGACCCCTGCGTCGCAGAACCTGACCTTCGGCACGTCAACCGGTACGGTTACCGCTGTTGCTGCTGTTTCACCGGCAACTGCCGCTGGTACGGTCCAGTTCAAGGTTGATGGCGTGAACTCAGGTTCAACTGTGACTGTTGCTTCTGGCTCAGCGACCGCAACCCTGACACTGAACTCAGGTACGCACGTTGTGACGGCTGCCTTCACTGCTGCTACGCCTGCCGCGAACACGGTTGGTTACGCTGACAGCGCCAGCACGAACACTGCTGTGAACGCAACGCTTACGGCTCCCGCTGCTCATAACACCACGACTGGTCTAGCGTTGAGCTCGAGCAACATCGTCTACGGCGTTGACACGCTCACCGCGACTGCAACCGTCACCGATACCACCGGTAGCGTGGCCGTTAACGCTGTTGGTTCGGTTCAGTTCCAGGTTGATGGTGCCAACGTTGGATCAGCCGTCAACATCAACGCGTCGGGTGTTGCAACTGCAACGATCCCCACTGGTTCACTCACCGCATCGGCAACGCCGGGTACGGCTCACACCGTGACCGCTGTTTACACCGACGGGTCCTCGTACTTGACGTCGACCAGCTCGAACAGCACGTTCTACCTGATCATCTCCTACGGAACTGACGTTCAGAACATCCAGACGTCAATCACCGGCGGTACGTTGGTCATCTCGACCCCCTACTACGTCTGTTCAAACGTTGCCACCTCACAGGGTGGTAGCTACACCGGTACCTTGACCAATGGTGTTGGCCCGTCCAACCCAGGTGCGAACGTTGCTCCGTGTACTGATCACCCGCTCGTGCTTCCGGCCATGACGCTTAACAGCAGCGCGACCGAGTACTCAACCTCGGCTGCCTTCACCGGTATCTCCGTTGCTGACACCCGTCCGGGTAACCTCGCTTACACGTTGTCGGCGATCTCGTCCAACCTCACCAAGGCGGGCGTTAACTCACCGAACGCAAACCAGACCATCAACGCTCAGAACGTGGGCTTGAACATCTCGGCTCTGACCTCAACGAACGCCACGCCGAACACCTTCCTTGGTGCTCAGACCCCTGGTGCTTCGACCTCTGGCCAGAACTTCACTGGTTTCAATAACGCTGCTGCTGCTCACGTCGCAGCAGGCGACACCGGTTCGGCCGGTCTCGGTGGATCTGCTCCGCACGTCGTTCTTCACGCTAACTCAGGTCTTGGTACCACGGTCACCAACGGCACCCTGAGCATCACGGCACCGTCGAACACCCTTGACGGTACCTACGCTGGCACAGTGACCTTCTCGGTCATCGGAGCCTAATCTCGGCACCTCGCAGTCACTATGTGACTGCACTGTTCTAAAGGGAGTGGGTCGGGTCCTTCGGGATCCGACCCACTTTCGTTTACCTAGGCCAAGCTCGTAGTGGTGTGAACGAAAGGCGAACGGGCACTGAAGATTTAGCCGGCTCACTCGTTGCGTCGCCGAGCGAGCCGCGGCCGATGGAAGACTTACCGTACATGCGAGTTACGTCACGGTAGGGGCAGGTCGATTCTTGATGTGCGACAAGGTCGTTCGCCAGCAAATCGCGTCCGTTGGCGGCTCGTGAGTATGTATTCGTTCAGTCGCGCCGGTACAGTTCGAGGGCTCTTCAGCGCACTTGTTGGGCTCGCCTTTATTGGCGCCTCAGTGCTGGTTGCGGCCCCTGCGTCTGCCGCTACGGGTAGCGTCCTTACCGGCGGAAACTACGGCTTCAACTATCCGCACGGCGTCGCCTACGACGGCACACACTTGTGGATCACCAATGAGGGTGGTGATTCGGTGACGGAGGTCAATGCTTCCGACGGGGCGTGGGTCCAGACCCTGTCCGGTGGTAACTACGGATTCAATCTGCCCACTGACATCACCTTCGATGGCTCGCACCTGTGGGTCACCAATGCCGGTAGCAGCACCGTGACGGAGTTGAACGCCTCGGATGGTTCCTGGGTACGTACGCTGTCTGGCGGCAGCTACGGATTCAACTACCCGTCGGGAATCGTGTTCGACGGAGCCCACCTCTGGGTCACCAATTACTACGGAAACTCGGTCACAGAGGTGAATGCCTCTGACGGTTCCCGGGTTCGCATCGTCTACGGAGCCAGCTACAGATTCAACGGGCCTTCAGGAATCGCCTTTGACGGGGCGCATGTGTGGATCACCAACTCGGGTGGAAACTCGGTCACTGAAGTCAACGGCGCCGACGGTTTTTGGATCCGCACCTTGACTGGAGGGAACTACGGCTTCAATTACCCGGTCGGAATTGCCTTTGACGGCTCGCATCTGTGGATCACGAATCAATACGGCAATTCGGTGACGGAGGTTACCCCTTCCACCGGATCGTGGGTTCGTACCGTCTCAGAGGCAAGCTATGGCTTTAACGGGCCACTTGGGATCGCAGCGGACGGTACGCACGTCTGGGTGGCTAACGGATTTGGCAACTCGGTAACGGAGATGAACGCCTCGGACGGATCACTGGCCAAAACGCTCTCGGGTGGAACGTATGGCTTCAACTATCCCTTCGGAGTCGCCTCCAACGGCGCGCACGTGTGGGTTGCGAACCTTTACGGCAACTCGTTGACCGACATCTCCACCGCTGACTCCACTGAAACGAATCTGGCCCTGTCGTCGGCCGCGATCAACAATGGGGTGGACACGCTCACGGCAACTGCAACGGTCACCGACACAACCACCACAACGACGGTAGTGAACGCCGGATCCGTTCAGTTCCAGGTTGATGGCACAAACATTGGTGCACCCGTTGCTGTGTCCAGCGTTGGAGTGGCGACCTTCGCGATTCCAACCGCTTCACTCTCGGGTACGGCTCCCGTCGGGACCCCTCATGCGGTAACCGCAGTCTTTAGCGAGGGCATGAAGTTCGCTACGTCTACCAGTTTGCCGGCGTCATTTACCCTCGTTGCGTATGGCACAGATGTGCAGAACATTCAGACCTCGATTTCGGCGGGAACGCTCATCATCTCAACGCCCTACACGCCAGTAGCGCCACTTGTGTTGCCGGCAATGTCACTGAATCAAGATGGTTCGGAGTATTCAACGTCGGGCAACTTCGCGGGCATCTCGGTTGCCGATACGCGCCCTGGAGTGTTGCCGTACACGCTCTCGGCGATAGCCACGAACCTGACCAAGAGTGGGGTGGCAACACCCGGCGTGAACGAGACGATTAACGCCCAAAACGTTGGTCTAAATCTGTCCGGTCTCACCAGCACGAACGTCACTCCAAACACGTTCCTTGGTTCGCAAGCTTCGTCGTATTTGCCCTGTTCGCCGCCAAGCGCCACGTGTCAAAACGTCACAGGATTTAACAATGGTTCGGCGGCTCACGTCGCTGCTGACGCAGCAGGCTCTGCTGGCCTAGGTGGCTCGAGTCCGCACCCTGTTCTGCACGCGTCGAACGGTCTTGGTACCACGATCACCAACGGCACCCTTACGATCACGGCACCAACGAACACCCGTGACGGTACTTACGCGGGCACGATTACGTTTTCGATTATCGGCAACTGACTTCTGTAACGCTTAGTCACTGTTCGACTTCTGAATGTGACGAAAATCCCGCAATACCAAGGGAATTCGCCGGCCAATCGACACAATCGGAGTGACCGTTCGGTCAGATTCCGTGTGTTCACCAGGAGTTAGCACACGCGGCTCAATATCCTGAGGTTGCCTTGAGGTGACTGCACTTGGATGTGGATGCTGCTATTTCGTCGTCGAAAGTTGTCTGGTGCACAATCGCATTGCCCGCCGGCTCGTCGCGTCGGTCGCCGCCCTCGCACTTGCTGGTGTTGGCGTTGTCGCCACTGCTGGCTCAGCTGCTGCTTACCCCACTACGACCCCTGCGTGGGTTGCTGGTGACACCGCTCGCAACGGTGAAATTTTCGTGTACGACACCAACGGTGCTCAGATCACTGGTGGTGCGGATTACAACGTGCTCGGGCAGTTCTACGCTGGTCAGACCACAGCTAAGACGACGGGTGCGACGTTGGCGAACTTGTCGATCGCGTTCCCGGATGCGACGAATGCTGTTCCGTCGACGTGGTTCTCCACGACCCTTCAGGGAACGACCGCGTTCTCAACTGCTGCTAACCGTCCAACTGCTGTTGGTCCGGTTATCAACAAGAACGCATGGCCAGGTGGCACGACCCCGATCGCTGACACCCTCTCGGGTGGAACGCTGAGCACGGCAACGAACTACCAGA